>CAXBFC010000007.1:0-41116 GCA_963974725.1 uncultured bacterium
GTGAGAGCGGAGTCGAGGCGCACGATCGCGGCGGTCTCTGGCAGATCGTTACTTGCCGCCAGCCGCGACCCTGGATGGCAGCTTCAGTAGAGCGAGATCACGCACCTTGGCTTCTTCGGCAAGCGCTTGCTTGCGCTGCGCATCGAGTTCGGCGAGCTGCGCTTCCATCTTCTTGGCGCGCTTCGTGGTCGGGCCGTTGGTCGCTCGTTCTTGTAGCAACTCTGCCTTGAGCATGACGGTGCGAGCATCGATGACGTCGAAGCGGTCGAGCACCCTCAGCCAATTCCTGATCGCCTTCTTTGGGTTCTTGGCGTAGCGCGCATTGAGGACGCGGAACATGCCCTGCCAGAGTTTCGATTGCGTTTGCAGGCCAGTGAAGTCGACTGGCTTGGAGTCCCGGTCTGCGAGCAAGAACACGTGCGGCCAACGCTTCTTGAATGGCAGATCGGCAAACACGTTGTGGAACGGATGGCTGTGATCGGTGATGTGTGCCGGCAGCCGCACGGTGCGGAACCACTTGGTCATCAGCACGGTCTTGTCGTTGGCCAGCGAACGGCTGAGCAACGCACCGTCCGATCCCTTGCAGTTGGTGCATTCCCGCAACACCAGCAGTGGCCGACCATCATCTTCGGCCCACAACAGGTCGAGGGCTTCCTGGACCGGCAGGCGACCTGAGGCGCTGGTGGTTTTGCGGTCGCGCTCGGGTGGCACGGGATGCAGCCAGTCGACGCGCAACCGATTCTTGGACGTGTAGCCGCGCTCGAATGAGATTGGCATGCCACGCGGAGTGGTGGGGCCGGCGCGCCGCGGAGTCAGCGGGCCGCGGGGGGCACTTCGGGGGGTGGTCGGCTTGCTTGGGCCGCCAGTTGTTGGCCCCGTCGGGGCGGGCACTGCGGGGCCAGATGGCTTCGGGGTCGATGGATTGCCTAGACCAGGCAAACTCGGCGCCGGTGCTCCCGATGGACCGCTCAAGCGGCCTACGGGGAACGGCGGCGGACCGCTGTTTCACTGGGCGTGGGCTGCGTGGGATAGGACCAACGCGGTCGCCACAGCCAGAACGTCGAACGAGAACTTGGGCATATCTTCTCTTCTTCTCCTGCCCCGCGAGGGAGGCGAGTTGGTTTGGCGACCGTGTGCACTGCTGTAGCCACTGGGCACGCGCGGGTAACAGCTGTCGGGGAATTCGTTGTCGGGTGCTCGGGTGCTCCCGGGGCGTTGGCGTGGATGTCGGGCCTGCGCAGTCCGAGTCTCCCGAACAGCAAGGCAAGTCCGATCCGCCAACCAGCCTTTCGAGGATCCCGAGGATTCCCCGGGTCCCGATCAGCCGTAGAGTCGGCGGATGCGCCTGCCCATTGACGAGATCCGATCCGACTTCGAGCGCCGCCTCGATGAGTCCAAACGGCTCGTGGTTACGGCGGAAACGGGCGCCGGCAAGTCGACGCGCATTCCCGTTTGGCTTGCGGACCGATTTGATGGCTTGATCCTCGTCGTGGAACCGCGACGGATCGCGTGCCACGCGCTGGCGGAGTTCCTGGCTGCCGAGCGCGGCGAACAGGTCGGCGCCTACTTCGGCAGCCGTGTCCGGTTTTCCGATCGGTCCGGGCCGGCCACCCGCGTGTTGTTCTGCACGCCCGGCGTGGCACTGCGCATGCTCGCCGGGCCATTGCAGCTGGGCGCGCTGGTCGTCGACGAGTTCCACGAACGTTCTTGGCAGGTTGATCTGGTGGTTGCGGCAGCGACCAGTCTCGAGACGTTTCGCGAGGTTCCGCTGATCCTCACGTCGGCGACGATCGATGCCGACAGCGCCGCGGCAACCTTGGCGGCGACGACGCTGCACGCGACCGGTCGCACCTTCCCGGTCGAGGTGTTCCATGCGCCGGGTTCGATCGAGCCGAGCACCGACGAGATCGGCAAGCGGGTTGGCCACGCCGTCACCGACGCGCTGCGCCAGCACGACGGCGACGTGTTGGTGTTCCTGCCTGGCATGAAGGAGATCCGCGCGGTCGAAGCGGCACTGGGCCGGCTCGCCGAGGAAGTGCTGGTCGTGCACGGTTCTCAGCCGCCCGAGGCGATGCGGCGGGTCTTCCAGAAATCTGATCGCCGCCGCGTCTACCTGGCGACGAACGTCGCGGAGACGTCGATCACGCTGCCGGGGGTCCGCATCGTCATCGACAGCGGGTTGGCGAAGACCAAGTTGCACCGTGCCGGTCGCGCGGTGTTGGCGACCACAGTGATCTCCGATGCCTCGATGCAACAGCGCGCCGGCCGCGCTGGCCGCATCGCCAAGGGAGTGTGCATCAAGTTGTGGTCCGAACGCTTTCGACCCGACGCCTACCAGCGCCCCGAGATCGAGCGCGTCGAACTGGACGATCTTCTGCTGCAAGCCGCGGAACTCGGCTTGGTGGGGGACGCCTTCGCGGCTGCGACGTGGATCACGGCACCGCCCGCGTTCGCCGTCGAGCGGGCGCTAGATCGACTTCGCTCGCTCGACGCGCTCGATGGCGATGGGTTGACGACGCGCGGTCGAGCCTTGGCCCAACTGCCGGTTTCTGCCGAAGAGGCGGCGTTGCTGGTCGGCGCGCCACCCGGTCTCGCCGCGACCGTTTGCGATCTGGTCGCCATCCTGCAAACCCGCGGTTCGTTGCTCAGGGATGTCGTCGACCTGCCCGCTGGCATGCGCGAGGCGGTGGTCGATGCGCGGTTCGAGTTGCTGCAAGGCATCACCGACGAAGTGACCACGGGAATCCGGTTGCTTCGCAAGGGCTCTGCCAAGCGGCACCATCTCAGTCATCGGCGGCTCGACGAGGCGCGTACGATCGCGCGCCAATTGCGGGACGTCACCGGAGCGCAGGGCGAATCGATGAAGGGCTTGGCCGAATACATCGTGACTCGTTTGCCAGCCGCGGGCTTCGTGCTCAGGCCGCGGGCAAGCCGCGCTCGTGGACGCTCGATGCCCTGGGCGAACGGCACCCTGGAAGTGCAGGTCTATGCGTTTCAGCCCGTGGACAGTGGCGCCGAGATCCCCAAGCATACCGCCGCCGTGATCCTGGAGACCGACTGGGTTGCCTCGAGCAACGGCATCGTTGGCATTGGCCGGATGATCTTGCCTACGACCACCTCGACGCTGGCCGCCGCCGGTCTCGGCGTGGCCACGCTCGCCGGCATCCAGCTGGAGAAGAAGTCCGGCGGCCGCGTCAAGATCTCGGCCGAGCGCCACGTCAAGCTTGCTGGCGTGACGTTGGCCACCGGCGAAGTCGAACTGCGCGGTGCGGACCTACAACGTGCCGTGGCCGAATTGACGTTGGAGAACCGCCTCTTCAAAGGCGCGCGTGATGCTTTGCGCGATGCGCTGCACGGCTGGCGCATCCTCGCCGCATGGGATGGCGAGCCGCTCGCCGAGTCGCCGCCCGTCCCGGCTCCCGAACCGAACGACGACCTTGACTGGTTGACGCAGCGCCTCGCGACCCTCGGCGTCGAGACCAGTGCCGACCTTGCGCTGATTGGCCGCGACGACCTGGTTCCGAATCTCGAGACTGAAACCGGCATCCCGAGTTGGGAGAGTGAACAAGTTCTCAAGGACTTTCCGCGGATCTGGAGCCACCAGGGCGGCCGCTACTCGTGCACTGTGCTACCGGGATCCCGTCGCGTTCATCTCGAGCCGCTCGATGCCAAGGCACGCAAACTCAAGGAGCCGGCGGCCGGCTCGCTGCCACGGTTCCGTGGCTTCACGGTGACCTTTCAGCAGGGCAGTCGCCGGCTGTCGCTGCGGTAGCGATGCGCCCGAACGCGTGCTTCGGGCTACGTGAACTTTTCGGCCTTGGTCACGAAGTGCGCGCGGTCCGATTCATCCGCCAGGCGCTCGGCTTCGGCGCGTGCTTCGGCTTCCTTGGCATACGGATAGAACGCCACTTCTTCGCCGCGTTGGTTGCGCACGCTCCAAACGAAGCGCACCGCGCTGACCGGCGGTGGCAGGTCGCGCTCACTCGCTGGCTTGGACCGCTTGGGGGCGGCATCGCGCCGTGCCGAGCGTTCCTTCGCTGCGGCATCGGCTTCGGCACGCATCTGATCGATGCGATCTCGGTTGCTCATTCGACGGGCCATGGGCTCTCCTAGTTGATTGGCGGTTCAGCCGATGGATTCGAAGCGCCGCTCGGGCGACGCGATCGTTGCGGCGCCCCGGCCGGATTGGGCCGACCGCTGGCGATAGCACCATACACGGCATCCGCGCGAACAGATTTCCCGCGGAAGATTCCGGCTGCGATTGTTGCCGTCGGCAGCCCAGGCGACCTCCTGAACGCTAGCCCTGGTTTGCGGCCGGATAGTCTCTAGATCCCAGCCGTCGACGGACGCGAACTGGCGGCTGCCGAAGTCGCAACTGGCGATGCGCAATCAGCTACACTTCCAACACCGAGTCAAGAGCGCCGAGGGTGCGCAGGTCGTCGTCGTCGTTGTCCTGCTCGTCCTTCAAGCGCGCCGCCTCTAGCAGCAGCTGCGTGGTACCGACGATCGTGCGTTGCTTGAGATCGCTGACGCGTCCTTCGGCAAAGTGAAATCGTGCCGACTCCAGCTGGAACGCCGCTCCGAAGATCGCGTGCACTTGCACATCGAGTGCTTCGTGTAGCGACTCGGGACTCAGGATGTCCTGATCCACCAGGTAGGCGCCGAGCATGCTGTTGGCGCCAACGCTGTCGACGACGTGCTGATCCATCTCGCCGCGACTGACCTTCTCGAGTGCAACCAGCACGGATCCCAGTCGCGCTTCTGGATCGGTGTTGTTGGTCACCGCGTGCACGACCCGACCTTCCTGGAACTCGAACACGAACATCGTCTCTTCGCCGTGCAGAGTTAGCGTGCCAGTCTTGCCGGACATGTGCAGCATGTTGACCAGGTCGCAGACGTCGAGCGCCTTGGTCGATCCCGAAATGCTGGGTTGCTCCTCCTGTTGGGTCGGCGTCGCCGCCGGCTTGGCGGCCGCGGGCGACATGCCCAGCTTGGACTGCAGTTCGTCGACGAGGTGGTCGAGTTGTCGCATTTGCCAGCGCAGTTCGGCGGCCATGGCGACCAGATCGGCCATGGCACCGGCGCCCCCGTGGACGCAGCTGCGCTTCAGTCGTCCCATTTGCGATTGCACGGCGTGGGCGCGCGTCTCCATGGTTCGGAGAACGGCGTACAGTCGGATCTGGGATTCGGCGGGCAACGCTAGCATGGTCTTGGCTTCATCGGTTGCAGCCGGGTTCTACCTGCGCCTGCCGATGCGGTCCGTCCAGCAACGGGACAGGCTGTCAGCAAAAAGTTCCGGGCTTGGCGGGTCCCGCTCAAGTCACGGCTGCCACCCGTCGATGGCAGTGATGGCTTTTTCGCCAACGTCATGGGCAAGATCAACAAGCGCGAACTCAGTAAGACCGTCAGTGAGCGTTCGGGTATCTCGGCCGCTGCGGCACGCGACCTGGTTGGCCATGTATTTGCTGCGATCACTGAGGAACTGTGCAAAGGCAACAGTCTGACGATCGCGGGATTCGGCACCTGGCGGATGAATACGTGCCCGCCACGAGTCGGGCGCAACGTGAACAATGGCGAAGTCATCGCGATTCCGCCGCGCACGCGCGTTGCCTTCAAAGCCGGCGCGGCGTTGCGCCGCGAGGCCGAGTCTTCGATCGAGCCTGAGATCTACTTCGGCGCCGGCGTCGCCGCGTCGACCGAACTCAAAGCCGTGTTCGAGCGGCTCTTTGGTAGCGAGTCACGAGATCTCGCTTCCGCAGAAGTTCGTGCCCGCATCCACGCCGCCGCGAGCACCGAAGCCGACCGCGAAGCCCTCGAGTTCTTCGAATCGCTGATGCGCCGCCAGATCGAAGAGAGCGACAGTGTCGACGAACCGGTGAAGTCCGACGAACCCGTGAAGTCGTAGGACTGCGCAGTGACTGTGGGGCGCAGCGGCCAAAGCGTCGCGGAAATGCGCAAACTGGGGTGGAATGAGTCCGCGCGTTCGTGAGGATGGCACACATGTCGAACACGATCCTGGTCTCCAATCGCCTGCCGGTGCGGATGGACGCTGAAGGCCATCCCGAACGAACGGAAGGCGGTTTGGCATCGGGACTGATGGGCGCGGGGATCGATGCGCTGTGGGTTGGCTGGCCGGGCTCCGCGAGTGAGGCGATCGGCGATGTCGAAACGATGCGGCAGCGCTTCCGCAAGCTCAACGTCGAGCCGGTCTTCCTCTCAGAGCACGAACTCGACACCTACTACGAAGGGTACTCCAACGGCACCCTGTGGCCGCTGCTGCACTCCATGGTCAGTCGCGTTGCAGTGGATCCGGAGTGGTTCGCAAATTATGAAGCCGTAAATCGGCGCTTCGCGGCTGCAGTGCTGGATCACGCCAAGCCGGGCGACACGGTTTGGATTCATGATTTCCATCTACTGTTGTTGCCAAAGCTGTTGCGCGAGGCGGGGCGCAGCCTGCGGATCGGCTTCTTCTTGCACACGCCGTTTCCTGCCAGCGAACTGTTCCGTATTCTGCCCGAGCGCGAAGCCCTGCTGATGGGGCTGTTGGGTGCGGATCTGATCGGGTTCCACACGTTTAGCTACTTGCGGCACTTCCGTTCGACGTTGCTGCGGGTGCTCGGGATCGAGTCGGAAATCGATTCCGTGCGGCGAGGGGACCATGTCGCGCGCCTGGGTGTGCATCCCATTGGCCACGACCACGCTGGTTTTGCCAAGGCGTTGGCGAGCGATTCGTTTACGCAATCACTAGCGGATCACAAATCGCAGTTGGGCAGCCGCAGGCTGGTGCTTGGCGTCGAGCGGCTCGACTACACCAAAGGCATTCCGCAGAAGCTCGCCGCGATCCGTCAGTTCCTCACGGCCTACCCCGAGTGGCACAAGCAGGCGATCTTCGTGTTGATTGCGGTGCCGTCGCGCCAAGGCATCAGCGAATACGACGAGCTGACTGAGGAAGTGCAGCGCGAGGTCGGCGCGATCAATGGCATGTTTGGAGCCATTGGCTACGTGCCGGTGCAGTTTCTGCATCAGGGCTTTCCGCAGACCGAGCTTGCGGCGCTGTATGCGCTCGCCGACGTGTGTGTCGTCACACCGTTGATCGATGGTATGAATCTCGTCGCCAAGGAGTTCATCGCTTGCAAGTCGGTTTGTCCGACGGCCAAACCCGGCGCCTTGGTGCTGAGCGAGTTCGCCGGTGCCGCCAACGAGATGTCGGATGCTCTACTGGTCAATCCGCACGATGTTGGCTCGGTTGCTGCAGCCATTGCGATGGCACTGGCAATGAAAGACGACGAGCGCACGCGCCGCACCGAGGCCATGGGGCCGAGACTGGTCCGCAATGACGCTCGGGCATGGGCTCGCAAGTTCCTGCAAGAACTAGAAACTTCGACTCTTGTGACCAACGCGAGTCAGAAACTCGATTCCCTGCACGAGGTCGTGGATTCGTTGACCAAGGCGGTTCGAAGTGGTCAGCGCATTGCGCTCTTCTTGGACTATGACGGCACCTTGCGAGACTTCACCGGCAATCCGAGCGAGGCTGTGCCAGGAATCGGGTTGCGAGAATTGCTTCGCGATCTTGCGGCGCACCAACTGGTGCATGTTGCGATCGTCAGTGGCCGGCCAGGGGACTTTCTCGAGCGCCACCTCGACGGCTTGGGGCTCGATCTGGTTTGCGAGCACGGCTATCGCTGGCTACGAGTTGGCAGCAACGAGTGGCAGTTCGTGCACCCCGGTGTCGATACTTCGTGGATCGACTTGGTGCGGCCCGTGTTTGAGCGGGCCGTCGACAATACGCCGGGCAGCTCCCTTGAGGAGAAGCGCTCGGCATTGGTTTGGCACTATCGCCGCGCCGATCCAGAGTTTGGTGTCTGGTGCGCGAACAATCTGCTCTCCTCGTTGACGGACGTGACTGCCAGCCTGCCAGTGGTTGTGCATCATGGGCGCAAGATTGTGGAGGTGGCGAGTCAACTCGTCAGCAAGGGGGCTGTGGTGCGGCGACTGATGGGCGAATACACCCCGGCGATGTCGCTGGTCGTGGGTGACGACCAGACCGACGAAACGATGTTCGCGCTGCAGGAGGATCCTGAGATCTCGCTACAGACTGTTTGCGTTGGCGAAGGACCTAGTCGGGCGCGCTGGCGATCCGACATTGTTGGGCTTCGGCAACTTCTCGAAGAACTGCGCACCCAACTCAACGCATGAAACACAATCTCGACAAGAACTCCGATTACCGGCAAGGCGTGATCGGCAATGGTCGTTCGGCAGCTGTCATCGAACCGGACGGAACGATTGTGTTCGCGTGCTTGCCGGACTTCGATTCAGGCACGGTCTTCGCGCAGCTGCTCGATGCGGATCGTGGCGGCTGCTTTGGCTTGCAGCTTGATGGTGGCGAGGCGGTTTCGCAAACGTACGAGCGCCATACCAATGTGCTGGTGACCACGTTCGCCGGCCCGTCGGGTTCGTTTCGTGTCATCGACTTCATGCCGCGCTACACCTGGGATGGCCGCGCCGGCGGACGCGGGGATGCGCCCGCGGATATTGTGCGGCTGATCGAACCCGTGTCTGGCAAACCCGAGCTGCGCGTGTGCTATGACCCGCGGCTGGAATACAGCCGCTTCCCGACCAGTCACGAAATCGATGGGCAGCGCATCAAGTCGATTACGCGCGGAGAGGTACGTCCCGACGGACAAAACAACCGACGCAGCACCGACGTTCGCAACATCTACGAGTCGCTCTATCTCTACACGGACCTCGATCCAGCCGACGTGTTGGCTGGCAATGCCGTTCTGATTGATCGGCCGCGCTACTTCATGGTCAGCTATCACGACAAGGTTCAGGAACCTTCGAATGACACGATCCATCTGATGCTGCAGCGCACGCGATCGTATTGGCTGTTGTGGGCGGCGCGAACCACCTTGCCGTCAGGGTATTCCGAACAGGTGCTGCGCAGCGCGTTGACGCTGCGCATGCTGCAGTTTGACTCGACCGGTGCGTTGGTTGCGGCGGTGACAACCTCAATGCCGGAGACGATCGGTGAGACCCGCAATTGGGACTATCGGTTCTGCTGGATCCGCGACGCCTCGATGACGGTGTCGACGTTGCGGCGGTTGGGGCATCCGGGCATGGCCAAGCGGTTGATCGATTGGATCCTGCGCACGGTGCCTACCAAGGATGACAAACTGCAAATCATGTACGGGTTGCGTGGCGAGAAGGACCTGTTCGAGGAGACGCTCGACCACTTGTCCGGCTACCTGGGCTCGCGTCCCGTTCGCATTGGCAATGCCGCGCACACCCAGCAGCAACACGACATTTTTGGGGTCATGCTCGACGTCATCTACCAAGACCTGCTACTGCGTGATCGCACGCCTGAAGCGCTCGATCGCCTGTGGACGCGCGTTCGCGCCGAAGTACGCACCGTCACGGCAACGTGGCGTTCAGCCGACCGCGGGATCTGGGAGATTCGAGGCGAACCGCGCCACTTCGTGTTCTCCAAGGTGCTGTCTTGGGTGGCCATCGATCGCGGCGTGAGAATCGCCAAGTTGCTCGGCAAGCACGAGTGGGCGGCACCGCGAGAGATCCTTGCCAACGAGATGCATGCCGACATTTGTGCCAACGGGTGGAGTGAAAAAGCGCAGGCGTTCACCCAAAGCTATGGCGTCGAAGATCTCGATGCCTCGAACTTGCTGCTCGCCGACTACGGCTTCTTGCCAGCTAGCGACCCGCGCTTCATTTCGACTGTCGAGCGCACCGAGCAAGAACTCGGGCGCGATGGCTTGCTCTATCGCTACAAGAACCGGGACGACTTCGGCGAGCCGAGCAGCGCCTTTACGGTGTGTTCTTTCTGGCTCGTCAAAGCACTGGCCTCGATTGGCAGCCGTCGCAAGGCGCGCGCCTTGTTTGAGCAGCTCGTGGCCGCAGCCAATCCGCATGGCTTGTTCGGGGAAGATCTCGACTTCACGACCCGGCGCCACTTAGGAAACTTCCCGCAGGCGTATAGTCACCTGGCATTGATTGACTGCGCGCTCGCACTCGAGGGCGAGGATGAGCACGAGGTTCTGATCGAGGCGTGAGGGCCGGCGTTCTTGCCACGGCCAGCGTTCTTGCTACGACCTGTCGATCAGTCTTCCATTGTGAAGCCGATCTTGACCGTCACCTGCCAGTGATCGACCTTGCCATCGACGATATGCCCGCGAGTGTCGGTGACTTCGAACCAGCGCATGTTGCGAACGGACTTGTTGGCACGCGCGATCGCGGTTTGCACGGCGTCTTCCATGCTGATCTTGGACGAGCCAGTGAGTTCAATGTTCTTGTAGACGTGGTCGGAGTCGCTCATGCCGACAGCGTACTCGATGCGTGCGGCAAAACGAAATGCGTCTGCATTGTTGCGAGCCAATGCCGGATCTTCTGATTGCGTACGTCTCAGCGCACGAGCAGGCGTGGCGTCGAACCATTGAATGGTTGTCTACCGATCGGATCGCCAACGCAGGATCGCCAGCCCCAAGCAAGTTGCGATCAGGTTCGCCCCCAGGACTGCGAGACGGATGGGCACCGCAAAGTCGCGAGGTTCGCTCTCGAATGCCAGGCCGCCGATGAACAAGCTCATGGTGAAGCCGATGCTGGCGAGCACGCTGGCAGCAACCAGATGACCAAGCCCGACTCTTTTTGGCAGTTTGGCCCAATCGAGCGCCAGGACAATGGCGGCGGCACCTAGCACACCGAGCGGTTTGCCGAGCAGGAGTCCTAGCCCGACGCCGAGGAATACCGGGTGCGTGAACACCTCGCCTCGGAACTCGGGCAGTGCGACCCCGGCATTTGCGAAGGCAACACCCGCAGGATCACGAACGCGACCAAAGGCCGAAGCACGTGCTCGAGGTGCACGAGCGCCGCATGATTTCTGCCACGTTCCGACGCCAATGCTTTTCGGTGCAAGAACCGAAGGGCCAACGGTCATGGCGAGTTCGAGCCGCTGACTGTCGTGCTGTTCGAAATGAGGGGCAGCGCGCCGCTGGTCGAGCGCCGGCTGATGCTGGAGGCTCGACTCCCAGTGACTCAGGAAGCTTCCGAATCACTTTGCGGGATATTCCGGCAGCTGAACCCAACGCAAGCGCAGGGCATTGGTGATGACCGAGACCGAACTCAGGCTCATCGCCACGGCCGCGATCATTGGACTCATCAGCCAGCCAGTAAGCGGATAGAGCAGGCCCGCGGCAAGCGGCACGCCGATCGCGTTGTAGCCGAACGCGAAGGCGAGGTTCTGCTTGATGTTCCGCATCGTTCTACCGCTGAGCCAGCGCGCCCGAATGATGCCGCGCAGGTCGCCTTTCACAAGCGTGACCGAAGCGCTTTCCATGGCGATGTCGGTGCCGGTGCCCATCGCGATGCCAACATCGGCCTGGGCGAGAGCTGGCGAGTCATTGATGCCGTCGCCGGCCATGGCGATGCGCGCGCCGCTGCTCTGGAGCTGCTTGACTGTGGCAAGCTTCTGGTCGGGCATGGCATCGGCCAAAACCTCGTCGATGCCCAGTTGGTGGCCGACCGCCTTCGCCGTCCCGAGGCTGTCCCCGGTGAGCATCACGATGCGCAGGCCCATGGCGCGCAGTGCCTTGATCGCTTCGGGGGTCGACTCCTTGATTGGGTCGGATACCGCCAGCAACGCTGCGAGCTGTCCGTCGACGGCAACGAACACCACCGTCGCATCTTCCTTGCGCAGCTGTGCGGCTTGCGTCTTTGGGGCTTCGGCGATGGTCACGTTTTGGCGCTCCATCAGCCCCCAGTTGCCGAGCGCGACGGCTTGTCCTGCGACCTCGCCGGTGACGCCCATACCGGTCACCGATACGAACTCGTCGACGTCTGTCGGCGACACGCCACGCTCTTCGGCGCCGTCGACGATCGCCCTGGCGAGGGGGTGTTCGCTGCGAGTCTCCAAGCTGGCGACCAACCGCAGGACGGTCGCCTCATCGCCGCCATGCAGGGGCACGATCTGCGTCAACTTCGGCCGGCCGAGGGTCAGGGTTCCCGTCTTGTCGACGACCAGAGTATCCACGTCACGCAAGCTTTCGATCGCCTGTGCATCGCGGAACAACACCCCGAGCTGTGCGCCGCGTCCGGTCGCAACCATGATCGACATCGGCGTCGCCAGGCCGAGTGCGCAAGGGCACGCGATGATCAGCACCGCCACCGCGTTGAGCAGGCCATAGGCGAACCGAGGTTCTGGTCCCCACAGGCTCCAGGCGGCGAACGATAGCGCGGCGCACGCGATGACGACCGGCACGAACCACGCCGCAACTTGGTCGGCGAGCCTTTGGATCGGCGCCCGGCTGCGCTGTGCCTCGGCGACCATCTGCACGATGCGCGCCAGCAACGTCGCACTGCCGACCTTCTCCGCCCGGATCGTCAGGCTACCGGTCGTGTTGACCGTGCCGCCGACGACGTCATCATCGGCTGCCTTTGCCACTGGCATGGGTTCGCCGGTGACCATGGACTCGTCGACCGAGCTGTTGCCGTCGATGACCTTGCCATCGACTGGGATCGCTTCGCCTGGCCGAACGCGCAATTGGTCTCCGGTCTGCACCTGGTCCAGCGGGATGTCTTCTTCCTCGCCGTTCGAACCGATACGACGCGTCGTCTTTGGGGAAAGGTCCAGCAGCGCGCGAATGGCGGCGCCGGTGCTACTGCGCGCGCGTAGTTCCATGACCTGTCCGAGCAGCACGAGCGTGACGATGACGGCGGCGGCCTCGAAGTAGACGGCGACCCCGTGTTCGGTGCGGAAGCCAGCGGGGAACATTGCTGGCGCGGCCACCGCGAGCACGCTGTAGATGTAGGCGACCGACACGCCCAGGCCGATCAGTGTGAACATGTTGAGCTGTCGACGGACGACGGACTGCCAGCCGCGCACCAGCAAGGGCCATGCAGCCCAAAGCACGACCGGTGTCGCGAACAGCCATTCTAGCCAGCGTGCCGTCGCGCCAAACGTGGAGTGAACGGGCGCGCCTGGCAGCACCATGTCCGCCATTGCCAAGAATACTACGGGCAAGGTGAGGACCGTGCTCCACACGACGCGGCGACGCATGTCGCGCAACTCCGAGTCATCCGCGTCGACGGTGATATCGACCGGCTCCAGAGCCATACCGCAGCTAGGGCACGAGCCCGGCCCGACTTGTTGGACCTCCGGGTGCATCGGGCACGTGTAGATGGCCTTCGGATCGTGCGTCGCGCCGGTCTCTGTTTGCTTGGGGGAGCTGTGAGTGGCGTGACCGTGGCAGCTTGGCACGGCCGTCTCGGATTCGTCGTGCTCGTGATCGCCGTGATTGCAGTGATCGGGATGGTTTGAGTGTTCTTGGTCGTGAGTCGACATGAGGTTCTCTACGAATGGAGTCTGTATGGGTGTGCTCGCCGACGCCGCGTCGTGCCAGGTGTTACACCGCTCACCGTGAAAACAACCAATCCGGTCAACGTTCGTCGGGCGAGCGACAGGTGCAGTCGAGGCAGCCGTGCTCGGCACAGGTGCGACAGGTTCGATCCACCTCCCGGCGCAGCGCAGTGCGGGCGCGATGCAGTCGGACACGCGCACTGCCCGCGCTGACGCCGCGTTCGCTCGCGATCGCCCCGATCGCCTCGCCGTCGAGATCGACACGGCGAATCAGTTCGGCGTAGTCGTCGTTCAGCAGCGGCACCAGGCCTTGCACGCAGGTGCAGACCTGCCGTTCAAGCTCGGCATCGAGATTGCCATCCAGGTTGGCCTCGTGCTCGGCGGCAACCTGGGTGGCGTGCTCGCTGAGGCCCTTCTGATCACGTGCCCGGCGTCGGTAGCGATCGACGATGGCGTTTCGCAGAACTCGGTAGAACCAGGCCACTACACGTTCTTCGTTGCGGATCTCGGCAGCGTGTTCGAAGCCGCGGACGAACGCGTCCTGCAGGATCTCTTCCGCATCCTCACGCGAGCCGACGCGGCGCTCGAGAAAGGTGAGGAACTGTCGGTGGTTGGCGACGAGCGTATCGATCGGAGATGGCTGATCAGAAGGCGTCATCGGATTGCTAGCGAGCTGCCTACCTGTATGGGGCGCACGCTTTGGGACACAACCATTCTCCACCGCAAGCAGCTCGACGAATGGCGCAATCCGCCAATTTCGAAGCAAGTCGCACAGCCTGGCTCGCTGGTGGGGAGGCGGCGCGCGCACGCTCTACGCGGAGTGCGCGCGCTACGAGCCGGACGGCTCGGCCTCTTGCGGGAGTTCTTGAATCTGGCCAACACCCTGTGCGCCCTGCGTGAAGAACTCGACGCGACCGCTCTTGACGTCATACATGCCGCCGACGATGCCGATCACGCCGTCATCGAGCATCTTCGCCAGCGTCGGACTGTGACTGCGGATCCAGCGGATCGTGTTGTCGACATGCAGCGTCCCGACGCGGCCGACAAACTCGTCATTGCTGCCGTCGCGGTTGGTCTTGGTCTCGGTCTCCTTGTTCACGGACTCACTGATCACGGACGTGATCGAGCCGAGATTGGTCATGCCCGTTTTGGCTACTGGGTCGACTCCCTTGGCGACGAAGTCACAGGTTGCTTTGACCGCCCCGCAGCGGGTGTGCCCAAGCACCAGGATCAACTTGGAACCTGCGACCTTGCAGGCGAACTCCATGCTGCCGAGAACCTTCTGCCTGGCGACGTGGCCGGCGATGCGCACACTGAAGATGTCGCCGATGCCGAGGTCGAACAGGATCTCGGCGGGCGCCCGTGAGTCGATGCAGCTGAGCACGACCGCCATCGGGTGCTGGCCGTCGGACGTCTTGCCGACCTGACGCACCAGGTCGCGGTTGAGCCGCTGATCGGAGCGGAAGCGTTCGTTGCCTTCCTTGAGGATCGCCAGAACGCGCTGCGGCGTCATCGACGCCTGCACTTCGCGCGAGGTAAAGTCGACATACTGGATGATGTTGTCCAGGGAATAGCTGTCCTTGAATCCGATCGTGCTGACCTTGACGCCGCGTGCCGGCGCGGTTTCGTCAACGAACTCGCGGATCAGCGACAGCACGTCGGGGTCCACGTAGTCGGTGCGCCTGGCGTCGAGCACGACCTGATTGCCATCGGCAAAGCGGTTGAACTCCTTGGCCAGGTAGGCGCGATTGATGAAGCTCGCATGGTTGGCGAGTTCGATGCGGTGTACGACTCCGGCGACGTGGTCTTCGCGCACGACCTGGAAGCCGCCTTCCATGTTGCGCAGCAGCACGAACAACAGGCCGACTCCGAGGCCGATCAGCACGCCAGTCAACAGGTCGGTCGTCACGATCGCGATGACCGTCGCGATGAAGGGTAAGAACTGGTTGGCACCCTCGTGCCACATCCGGCGGAAGAGCTTCGGGCTCGCCAGCCGGAAGCCTGTGACAACTAGCACTGCTGCCAGCGCCGACAGCGGGATGCGGTTGATGATGTTCGCGAGCAGCCCGATGCTGACCAACAGCAGCAAGCCGTGGAAGATTGTCGATAGGCGCGTGCGGCTGCCGGCACCGGCGTTGACCGAACTGCGCCCGATCACGGAGGTCATCGGCAGGCCACCGACTGCGCCAGCGACGATGTTGCCGACACCCTGGGCAAGCAGTTCTCGGTCGGTCGGTGTCGAACGACGCAGCGGGTCGAGCTTGTCGATGGCCTCGACGTTCAGCAGCGTTTCGAGCGATCCGACCACTGCCAGCGTGGCGGCGGCGAGCAGCACCGCAGGCTCGAGCACCTGGCTGAAGTCTGGGAAGTGCAGCAGATCGGTGAAGCCCATGCCGTCGGCGCCGACAACGGGCAGCGACACGACATGTGAAGCGGCGATTGCCCAGTCCGAACCGAGCAGCTTCAGGATCTCGTTGACGAGCGTGCCTAGCAGCACGGCCGCGAGCGCGCTCGGGAACAGCAGCTTCTTCAGCCTGGTGCGGTGCCAGACGAGTAGCAACAGCAGCGACAGCAAGCCGACCAGAGCCGCGCCCGGCAGCAGCTTCTCCATTGTCGTCACCAACGCAGTGAAGGTGTTGTCGCCGTCGCCCTGCATGAACGACAAGTCGCCCTCGTAGTCGGCGTCGTGGCCGAATAGGTGGGGGATCTGCTTCAGGATCAGCAGCACACCGATCGCCGCTAGCAGCCCGCGGATCACGCTGTTCGGAAAGTAGTCGGCCAGGCCGCCGAACTTCAACGCGCCGAACGCGAGCTGCAGGACGCCCGACAACAACACTGCCGACAAGAACACCTCGAAGCTGCCGAGGTCCTGGATCTGCGTGACGACGATTGCCGCCAGACCTGCGGCCGGGCCCGAGACACTGATGTGGGACCCGCTCAGCGAGCCGATGATCAGGCCGCCGATGATGCCGGACACGAGACCCGCCTGCAGCGGCGCACCCGAAGCGAGCGCGATGCCGAGGCAGAGTGGCAGGGCGACGAGGAACACGACGATGCCAGCGATTAGATCGCGGCCGACGTAGCGTTCCTTGGTTTGAGCAGCTTCGCGGTCATCCATAGGCAGTTCTTCGCGACGCAATGTAGCTACATGACAACCGAGTCAACAGGCCAATGATGGCCGCAGCGCGGACTCGTGCGCTGGCGCAACCGCGACACCACATCGTGCCTTGCACGATGGCTGCATTCCAGACCCGCGTCGTGGTAGAAGCATGGCCATGGATCGCTTTGACTTCCAATTGGTGCTGATTGCGGTCGTGCTCGGGCTGGCCATCGCCGAGTTGTTGACATGCATCTCTCACATGCTGATGGCGCGCCACCGGACGAGGGTCTACTGGGTGCACCTGGTCTGGCTCGTCACGCTGTTCTTGATCGCCGTGCAATACTGGCACGTACTGTTTTCGTGGAAGGCACAAGGCTCGCTCGGAGACTCGTTTGGGCAATACATGCTGTCTCTGATGTTTCCGGTGACGCTCTACGTGTCCGCGGCAATGCTCGGGCCAAACGTTCCTCCCGATGCGGACCTCTTTGATTTCCGCGATTACTACTACCAAAACCACCGAGGCATCTTCGCCGCCTGCGCCGTGACCCTGGCGACGATGATTGTCAGCAACACCATCCTGCTCGACATCGACTTGTTGGCAACGATCAACCTCTATCGCTACATCCCACTGGTTCTCCTGGTCGTCCTAGCGGTCTCCGCCAACAAGATCTTGCACAGTATTGCGGCCCTGCTGCTGCTCGCCATGCTGGTCTTCTTCGCCACCATGCTCGCCGACAACTAAGACGTACGGTGCCAGGCACAGAAGTAACACGTTGAACAGCGTCGCCATTAACGGCTGCGTCACACGCTTGCCGCGAACACCGAACGCGGCTGACGCGGGAATCGTCGCGCCATTGCGGCCTTTCCATTCATGCATGTACGGCGCTTACGTGCCAGGCTCAGGACAGCCAATCCGCTTAGTCACGGCGATTGCGACTGTCTGTCTGGCGTCTGGACCTTGAAGAACTGGCAGACAGAGGCCCGCCGGCTACCAGCGGCTGACCACGTCAATCGCTGCGGCCGCTTCGGTGCGCAACGCTGGGACCAACTCCTGCACCGCGGCAAGGTCGCCGTCTGCTGCGAGCTTCTCCATACGGGCGGCAAGGGTTCTCAGGGGATCGAGTGCCATGTGATCCGCTGCGCCTTTTAACGTGTGCGCCTCTCGGCAGCAATCTTCCGCCGCGGACGCGGCGAGGGCGGTGTCGATGCCTGCGAGGCGCTTGGGCACTTCGGAGATGAATGCCCCGATGATCGCCACCAGAGTCGATTCCATGCCACCGACTCGCTGCAGCGCGAGGTCGCGAATGCTGGTGTCAGGCTGTGGCGTGGGCTCGTTGGCTGGGCTGGTCGGCATCGGTTTCGGTACGGTTGGCTGTGGGGTTGAGGTTGCTGGGGGCACCTTGTGCTCGTCAGTATGCTGTGCTGCGCGTTGGCACCAAGACTCCACCGCGCGATACAGTTTTTCGGAAGACATCGGCTTGGACAGGAAGTCGTCCATGCCAGCGTCCAGGCATCGTTTGCGGAACCCGCGCATGGCGTGAGCCGACAGGCCGATGATTGGTAGGTGTTTGTCGGTCCCTTGCTCGCGCTTGCGGATCCATCCGGTTGCTTCCCAACCGTCCATCTTGTCCATCTGGACGTCCATCAGAACGACGTCGATGTCGCGGTGCTCGACCATCCACAGGGCTTCGATGCCGTCGCGTGCTTCGATGACGTGATGGCCGCGGTTCTGCAACATGATGCGTGCGACCTCTCGATTGACTTCGCCGTCTTCGACCAGCAGCACGTTGCAAGGAGTCTGCGCCGCGGTCGCAACCTTGGCCGATGGTGTGGCGACTGCTTCACCAATGGCGGCCTGAAGTTTGACGTGGAAGGAAAACGTGCTGCCGTCGCCCGGCTCACTCTCGACCGACATCGAGCCGCCCATCATCGCGACGAGCTTGTTCGTGATCGTCAGGCCAAGACCCGTTCCCGTTTGCACGTACTGGCCCGTGTGCCCGAGTTGGTGGAAGCGTTCAAAGACCATTGCCTGCTGGTCCTGGGGAATACCAACGCCAGTATCACTGACGGTGCCCGTAAGTCGGAAGCCATCCCTGTCGATGGATGCGACGTCGATGTGCATGCGGATCTGGCCGTGCTCGGTGAACTTGATCGCGTTGCCGATCAAGTTGAGCAGGATCTGACGTAGTCGGTCCGCATCGCCCCGTAGCCGCTCTGGCGTGCCTGCCGCGATCGTGTAGGACAAGCCAAGGCCCTTCTTCTTGGTTGCCGGTTCAAAGCTGCGAATCACGGCTTCGCAAAGATCGCGTACAACAAAGTCGCGGGCTACCAGCGTGAGTTTGCCGGCTTCGACTTTGGAGAGGTCCAGGATGTCGTTGAGCAGCCGCATCAAGACCTGCCCAGATTCATGCACGACTTCGATTCTTTGCCGCACGACTGGCGGCAGTTCGGATTGCATGAGGATTTCCGTCATGCCGATGATGCCGTTCATCGGTGTGCGGATCTCGTGGCTCATGCCAGCCAGAAATCGGGTCTTCTGGTTGTTGGCATCCTCGGCATGTTCTTTGGCCACGCGCAACTGCTCGCCGGACGCTTCCAATGCCGCGGTGCGCGCATCGACCCGCCGCTGCATTTCGGTTCGGTATCCCTCCAGGGAACTTGCCATGTGGTTGAATGCGCTCGCCAAGACACCTACCTCATCCTTGGACGAAAGCGATGCGCGCGCCGAGAAGTCTCCGCCTTCGATTGCCAGAGCCGTCGCCGACAATTGCTCGATGGGCTTCACGAACCGTCCTGCCAAACGGGAGCCGGCTGCGAGGGCGAGGCCACACGCACTGATGGCGATGATCAGGATCCAGTAGAGCAGCGACGAGAACGGCGCGTAGGCTTCGGCTGCGTCGACCTGCACGACAAGTCCCCAACCGCGTGGGCCGGTGGGGGAGTAGGCCGCAAGCACTTCCTGACCGTCATCGCGCGTCGATTCCGTGAAGCCGCGTTCGCCGCGCAGGGCTCTGGCCATCACTGGATCCGCCGCCGCCGCCACTTGCGCTGCGTTGGTCGGCAACACATAGCGCACGCCATCTGCCGTGCTCGTTGCCAAGCGAACTTGCGCGGTCTCATAGCCACTGGGGATTGCGTCCACGAGGGACTTGAGTTCGGAGGCATCGGTCTCGACGAGCACGACACCAAGGTCGTTGCCGCGCTCGCCAATTACTGGTGCGCTCAGGATCGTGACGAAGCCGCGCGCGTCCTGTCTGGGGGGCGCGAGGTGGACGTCGGTCCTGCCGGCGAGAAAGGCCGGGTCCTTACGGCAGTCCTGGCCGAGGTGAGACGGGTCGCTTGCCGCGATGATCATGCCATCTGGAGCGGCGATCCGGATCGAGTAGAATGCGGAGATGCTGTCGGCAGCGTCACGCAGGATGCGTTCGGTTTGAGGGGTCGACGTTGCTGCCGCAATCGTGCCGTCCTGTTGTCCTGCGAGTAGTTGCCGTAGTCGAGTGCGGCTGGAGACCAAGAGCGCGCGCTCTTGCTGCAGGTCGACAAAGGCGGCCACCGACTTGCTCAGGCCTTGGCTGTGCAGCAATAGTTGGCGTTCGAGGCTACTTCGCAGCAGTGCGTCGACCGAAAAGTATGCAGCCGCGCTCAGCGCAATGGTGGTGATCGCGATCAGCGCGGTCACCAGGGTCGTCAGTCGCCATGCAATGGAGTGGCGAGTAGATAGCCGTTGTGCCTCACGGGGCAGGCCATCCGAGTTTGTGTGCGTGGTCGGCTGGTCTTGCCCCGAGCCGGTCATGCCGGGGGAGGCGCCGCCGGCGTCTTCGCCGGTGTCGGCGGGCATCGCTTGACCATGCGCACTTCGTTGCCCTTGTCGTTGAACTCTACTTCGTCCATGAAGGCGCGCATCAGGGTCAGGCCTCGTCCGCTGACGGCTTCCTGACGGTCTTCAGCTTGCGGGTCGGCCACGGAGCTTCGGTCGAATCCCGGTCCCTCATCGCGGATTTCGAACACCGACTCGGTGGGGCTGAAGTGCGCCATGAAGTGCACCCGTCGGTCTCGGTAGCCAGGCTCCGTCGCTCGGGACTTCATCAGCGCCAGGTAGCCGCGGAAGTCGTCTTCTCGCATCTGGGAGTCCAGTTCGAGGTTGCCGTGCTCGGCAGCGTTGTTGAGGGCTTCCTCAATTGCGACGCTCATGCGCATGCTTTCGGCGGCATCGAACAGGCCGAACTCGCCCATGGTGTCCTGCAAGTAATGCAGTAGCGGGCGGAACAGGGTGCGGTCGTTTTCCAAGACGAAGGACGAGCGCGACTCGACCATGACCGTCATCAGGCGCGTACGATTGCGGCGCTGTTGGGCCGCCGACAACACGCTGTCGATCGTTTCGGTCAGCAGGTTGGCGAGGTTGTTCTTGGGGATGTAGCTGGCGGCGCCCTGCTGCAGTGCCGTGACCGCCGTTTCTTCGCTACCGCGGGCCGTCACCACGATCACTGGCAGCAATGGGTGGTTGGCATGAACTGCTTCCAGCAGTTCGAGCCCATCCATTCCGGGCATGACCAAGTCGGTGACGAGGATGTCCGGTGGACTCTTCTCGATCGAGTTGAGGGCCTCGCGGGCATCGCCGACGATCTCGTACTCCAGATCTTCGACGTCGTCCTGATTGTCCAGCAGGCTGCGAATCAGGACCCGGTCGATTTCACTGTCGTCAACCGTGAGCAAGCGTGGCATCAGGGATTCAAGTCGTCGATGGGCCGAATGGCTGGATGGGCAGGATCCGTCGGTTGGGCCGGCGGAGTCGGATGGGTTGGCTCTACTCTGCTTGCTTGCGCAGGAAATCCAGTTCGCTGGTGTGTCGATCTAGCGCCGCAATGTCCTCGCGTGCGAGGTTGCGCCAGACGCAAACCACGGTTGCGTTGCCGTCGCTGTCCGTCGTCACGTTTTGGATCGTGACTTCGCCGCGGAAGAACTCCTTGCGGATCAGCTTCAATTGCAGCTTGCAGTGCACGAACGAGCCAGTGGGGAACATCTTCGCGATAGTGTCGGCGGAACAGCCGTGTTCGGTCGGGTTCCACGCGAACATCAGTCCTTGTGAGTTGGCCGAGGTGAGCGCGGCGACCCCGTGGTGACTGCGCCCTGGGAACAGGTCACTGCGTTCGTCGTCAAACGAGAACATTACGTGAGGTTGATCGTCGGCAGCCGGTGGGACCATGGATGGAGCGTCCGGATCTGGAGCTTCGGGTGTGCCACCGTGTCCTTGCAGGAACGCCGTTGCCTCGGCTTCGTCATCAAACATGACGAGCACGGTGTCGAGCCCCATGCTGTCGACGACCTGGCGGGTAAGCTTGGATGGTCGCGTGATCACCAGGTCGCCGCCCTGTTCCTTGCACTTGCCACGGGCGCGAACGACCGCACCGAGTGCGGTTGAGTTGATGTACTTTACGTAGCGGAACGACACCGCGATTCGGCTGGTGCCGGCGGCATTGAGTTCGTCGCACTTGGCCAAAAACGAGTCGGCGGATTCCGTTTCGAATTCGCCGCGAAGGATGAGGGAAGCGGTGTCACCGGTGACGCTGGATTCGATCTTCATGGCGGCTTGAGTTTGGATACGAGACTTCCGAGCGTAGCAAATCGTGACGCTTCTACGCCCATGTTCCTTTGATCGTGAGTGGACGCGGAGCTTTGCCGTTGTCGAGGGCTGTCGACCGCCAGCTCCACCGATTGGCGGTCGGTAGGCGCTGGCTGTTGGTTGCCCCGGGTGGTTCGACCGCGTCGTGCGTCGGCAGCGGTCTTCGCCGGGCCCGAATGGTCCAGCGCAGATGCCTTCGCGTGGCTGTAGCTCCGATGACATCGGATCGTCAGGGTCACCGGAGTGCCGGATCGGCCCTGGCCGTGGCAAAGCCCATGCTCTGGTTCGAGGAGGCGCGCTTGGCAGGTTCGATGGTCGGCGCAGTGGCTGCGCCAAGACAGGGCTTACGACGATTGTTGCGGTGACAGGTGCTCAGCGATTGGGCTACTTGCCGAGGTAGCGCTCACGCAGCGAAGTCCAGGCGCTGCTCTCCAATACTTCCAGCAACGCCCGGTTCAACGGTTTGCGCAACGGGCTGCCGTGAGGCATGGCGAAGGCGTAGTTGTCTTGCCGCAGGGTATGCGGCAGGACGCGGATTTCGCCACCGTCGGTAGTCAGTGAGTGCAGGATCGGCGAGTCGTAGACCACCGCATCCAACTGGCCGCTTTCGAGATCATCCATCGCCGGTTGCAGTGCCGTGTAGCCGCGGAAGTCCAAGCGACGACCCGTCAACCACTCGGCGGCGGCGGAGCTGGAGACTGTGCCGACGCGCGCACCTGGCAGGTCCTCTGGCCCTCGAACGACGCCAGTCATGCTCTCGACAGTCAGCGCCGATGCGATCGCCGCGGTGTAGCTGGAGATGACGATCACGCTCGCGAACATCCACACCAGTGCGACGGCGCGGCCGCCGATCGTCTTTGGAGCCTTGTCGCCAAAGCCAACGGTCGTCATCGTCACTGCCGAGAACCACAGGCCGGAGCCAAGGCCGCTGAGTCCTTTGCCACCAAACTGCTCGGCGTTGACGCGGCGCTCAAACAGCCACACCAGCACGCCGCAGATCGTCAGCACGAGCGCCAACGCCAGCAGAGCATTCAGCAAACTGGCGGAGAATAGCCGTTCGATCACGGCGCCAACGACGCCCTGCTCTTGTTGCCTGGTTGCAATGCCAAGGCCGGAGGACAAGAAGGGGTGCGAGAAGTCGATCACAGCCTCGCGCTCGGCTGTGACCGTCAAGGCAGCAATCGCAAGGTCTACCTTGCCGTCGGCGGTGTCCTTGAGCATGGTCGCGAGGTCGCGTTCAACCAACTCCGACTGCACGCCCATCTTGGCGGCAACAAGGCGCCACAGCTCGATGCTCAGTCCCGTCCAGCCGGCGTCGCTGTGGCTGACAAACGGCGGTGCCACCTTGGTGGCGACGGTCAGAGGCCGATTCGGGAGATCTTGTGCTGCAAGCGAATGCAGCACAAGTGCACAAAACAACAGCGTGCGGAGGGCAATCACGAGCGCGACCTTACCTGTTGGCGCGGGCTTCCGGATAGCAAGTTCGTGACTGGAATCGCGTCCATCGAGAGCATCACGAACGGTGCCGGCAAGACCTGCGCAGCGCCGACGGCTCCTGATGCGAGGTAGGCAATCGTCGCGTTCCGGGACTCCAGTTCCGGTCGGGCTGCGAAGAGCGATCCCCGAGCGCTAGTTTCCTCACCGAACTCAGGGGGAAACGCTTAGCTGAGCGCCCTGATGAACTGGCCCCGCGACCGCCGCGATCCGCGAGTTGAAGGTTCGTTACGGCCAAGCTTAGTGCAACTACTGTGGTGAACTCCCGACAGGGCTGAACAGCCGCTACTGCGCGCTCGGAATGATCCGTGCGCTCGTCGGCAATAGGCTACGTCGAACCTCGGAGCAAAGCCGATAGCAGGCGATATGCGCTTTGCTCTCACGGGACTTGTTGCTGGCTTGCTATGCATGCCGATTGCGTCGCAAGACTCGATCAAACTGTCTTTTGGCACCTACTCATTCCGCAAGGCCACTGCGGTCTGGAAGCAGTTTCAGCCCGCGACCATGGAGTTGTCGCGCCTGCTCACCGCAGAACTGAACCAGCCAGCCGAGATCACGCTGGTCGTGACCAAGACCTACGAAGAGTGCTTGGCTGCGCTGCTAGCCGGTCGCATCGACTTGGCCCGGCTCGGCCCGGCGAGCTACGTAGTCGCCAAGCAGCGCAATCCGAAGATCCAATTGTTGGCGTCCGAGCACGAAGACTCGCGCGGCGTCGGTTTGATTGTTGTAGCCGCCGACAGCGACATCAAGTCATTGGCCGACCTGGCTGGCAAGCGGTTCGCCTTTGGTGATCAGCAATCGACGATCGGACGACATCTGTCGCAGTCTGAGCTCGTCAAGGCCGGGGTGTTCGCAAAGGACCTCGCGTCATTCAAGTATCTTGGGCGCCACGACATTGTCTTCAAGGCCGTCGAGCTCGGAGATTTCGACGCAGGCGCACTGCACAAGGCCACGTTCACGGAACTCAACCGGTCGGCGCAGAAGAAGCTGCGCATCCTGCATTCGTTTGACAACGTCAGCAAGCCGTGGGTCGCGCGTCCCGGCTTGCCGAAGCAAACGTTGACCTCGGTGCGGTCAAGTCTGCTATCCCTGTCAGCGAAGCCGGCTCTCAAGGCCCTGAAGGTGCCCGGGTTCGTTGCAGCGTGCGACAAGGACTACGATCTCGTGCGCCAAGGCATGAAGAACGCCAAGCGCTTTGACCCCAAGGTGGCGCAGCCGGCTCCTTCCGTTCCGCCGACTCCTGGCAAGTAGACGGCACGAAGTGAACGGCACGGAGCTAAGCCTGCCTGAGGCAAACGACCAGCAACGAAGTGGTTGGTTCTTGTCGGCATGGCGGCGTCGGCTAGGAGCGCGAATCCTCGCGGTCCTGCTGATTGCGTTCACGCTGTTCGCTGTGACCAGCAGCTACTACTCGCACAGCCACGAAGAGCAGGCCATTCGTGCCGACTTGTTGGCGCGAGGTCGTTCGCTTGCCAACCAAGCCTCACTGGTCTGTCCTGACAGCGTGATCATGAGCGACTGGGTCATGTTGTCGCAGTACGTCGAAGAGTTGGTCCGGGGAGAACGCGTCGCCGCGTTTGCCGCCGTCGAACGCAGCGACGGCACGGTCGTCGCATCCTACCCGGCCGACGTGACCCTGCAGGACTCGACGGACATTCTGCTGGTCAGCGTTCCTATCCTGGTCGAGCGGGCTGGCGCGCAACTCGGCACCTTCCATCTCGGTTTGTCGCTGATTCCGGCCCGCGCAGCGTTGCGCGATCGCATCTACAGCATGCTGTGGCAGACGTCACTTGGCTTCCTGTTTGCCGGCCTCATCCTGTGGCTGGTGCTGCGCACGATTGTCGTTCGTCCAATTGCGCGACTCGACGCCGCCGCGCAACGATTGGGGGAAGGCAGCTTGCAGTCCCAGATTCCGGACTTTGGCCAAACGGAGCTTGGCCGGCTTGGCAGGACGTTGGAAGTGATGCGTCACAATCTCAACGAGAGCCATGCGTCGCTTGAGGCGAAGAACCAACGCCTGCTAGAACTCGGGCAGATCAAGAATCAGTTCTTGGCCAACGTCAGTCACGAGATGCGCACGCCGTTGACGACCATTCTTGGTCGCATCGAGTTGCTTACCGATTCGAGTATCGGTGAAGAAGAGCGGGCCGCGTCCGTCGCGGCCATGGAGCGCAATGGGCGCAAGCTGTTCGAGTTGGTTGACCAGCTTCTGGATCTCGCCAAGCTGGAATCCGGGGAACTGCTGATCGACACACGATCGTGCGAGGCGCGGCGCACCGTCCACAATGCATGCGACCGTTGGCGGGAGCAGGCCGCTGGCAAGGGTCTGCAACTCGAAGTCGACACCACCGGCCTCGGCGATCACCGAGTGACGACGGATCCGGTGCGCATCCAGCAGGTTCTCGGCTGCATCCTCGACAACGCCATCAAGTTCAGTGGTCGCGGCACCATTGGCGTCGAAGCAACTCTGTTGGCTGGCGAGCCGCAGCGACTCCAGATCATCATCACGGACCACGGCGAAGGGTTCGACCCGACCTCGTTCTTGCAAGCCGCGAGCGCGTTCCAACAAGCAGATGCTTCGCTGACACGTCGCCACGGTGGTTTGGGTATCGGGCTCTTCCTCGCTCAGCAAATCACGCGCAGGTTGGGCGGCGACATCGCCATCGATAGTGCGATTGGCAAGGGAGCGACCGTGACGATCACCGTCGAAGCCCCCGAGGCCGTCACCAACAAGCCGGCACCGGTCGCCAACAAGATCTGTGTCAAGGGTCGCGTGCTAGTCGTTGATGATGCACCCGATAACCAGCGGTTGCTGCGGGCGATCTTGACGCGCTTTGGGCTGACTGTCGAGCTAGCCGAGAATGGTCGCGTTGCAATCGAACGCATGCAGGCAAGCCTGTCCGACGAACCGTTCGACTTCGTGCTGATGGACTTGCAGATGCCAGAGGTCGACGGCATCACCGCCATTCGAGAACTGCGCTCGCTCGGCTTCCAGCTGCCAATCGTGTCGCTGACCGCGAATGCGCTCGACTACGATCGTGAGCGCTGCATGAGCGCTGGAGCCACCGGTTACGAAACCAAGCCGATCACGCGCCAGCGGCTTGGGGAACTGGTCACGTTGCACGTGCCGGCGTCCAGTCACAACTGAGTCGCGCGATTGCGCCCGCCAGCTGACTGCGTTGCGCCGTAGGCGCCTCGCGGCACGCGCCCAGAGTTGCGGACAATCGCTTCGCTTCAGCAGGAGAACGAAGCTGGCTGCGGGTAGGTTCTGCCTGCTACCTTAATGACCCGTTGCACAACTCGTTCACGGGCCGCTAGCAGCCCCGTTCATGGCCAAGATCAATACCACGGAGAGTGCCGCACCGAGTGCCGTGCGCATTGAGGCGCTCGCCGAGGCCGATCAAACCGTGATCCGGATTGTGGGCCGGTTGGATGTCGATACCGCGGTTGGCGTCTGGGATGTCGCCCTGCGCGCCTTGCCGAAGCAGGGCGATGCCATTCTCGACGCTGCGGAACTCGACTATTGCGATGGGGCGGGCATGAGCCTCATCCACGACATGTCGTCCCGACTGCGAAAGTCTGGCGGCACGCTGGCAGTGCGCGGGTTGTCGAGGGACCTGCAGTCGTTCCTCGACCTGACGCATCTCGACGAAGATCTGGTTGTTCCTGCGGAATGCCCGAGCCGCCGCTCGATCCCCGAAATCGTCGGCATGCATGCAGCGTCGATTGCCCAAGACATCGGTGAGATCCTCACCTATGTGGGCGCCATCGCCGCGTCACTCGGCAGCGCGCTGTTGCGGCCGCACAAGGTTCGTTGGGGCGATATGCTTGAGTCGTGCACAACCGCCGGTGCGTTCGCCTTCCCGGTGGTGACACTGATTGGCTTCTTGCTCGGTTGGGTGCTCGCCTTCTCGTCAGTGTTCGTCATGCACGACTTCGGTGCCGACCAGTTTCTGGCGGCATTGATCGGGCCAGCCATGGTGCGCGAACTCGGCCCACTGATTACCTGCATCGTGTTGGCGGCGCGGTCCGGCTCGGCCTTCGCTGCGGAGATCGGCACGATGAAGGTCAACGAAGAGGTTGACGCGCTGACCACGATGGGGATCGACCCCGTGCGCTTCCTGGTGATTCCGAAGGTGCTGGCATCCGTCTGCATGACGCCGCTGTTGGCCGCGTTCGCTACTGCCGCTGGCGTCATCGGAGGCGCCGTCGTGTCCGCGTTCGTGATCGGCCAGCCATTGGTGATCTACACCAACTTGCTGCAGGAGAAGGTGACTCTGAGCGACGTGACTCTCGGCCTCGTCAAGGCCGCGCTGTTTGGCATGATCGTCGCCTCGCTGGGTTGTATCCGCGGCCTGCAGACCGGCAAGAGCGCCAGCGCGGTCGGCGCAGCGACGACCAGCGCCGTGGTGACCAGCATCGTGTTCCTTGCCATTACTGATGCAATCATCGCAGTCATCGTGCAAATCATTGGCGTATGAGCAGCGCTCCCATCATTCGCGTGCGCAACCTCACGGTCGGCTACGACGTGCCGCTGATGAAGAACCTGGATTTCGACATCTATCCGGGTGAGGTGTTCGGTGTGCTGGGGCCATCGGGAACGGGCAAGACGACGATTCTGCGCCACATGATCGGGCTGTTGCCGCCGCTTGGTGGCTCGATCGAGATCGATGGCGATGACATCGTGTCGGCAACTCGTGACGTGCAGCAACGGATCCTGCGCAAGTTCGGAGTCATGTTCCAGCAGGGCGCCTTGTTCGGGTCGATGACGGTGCTGGAAAACGTCATGCTGCCGATGGAAGAACACACCCGGTTGTCGGCGCACGCGCGGGACCTGGCTGGCCGCTTGAAGCTGCGGTTGGTGGGTTTGCAGTCCTTCGAAGACTATCTGCCGGCCGAGATCAGCGGCGGTATGCGCAAACGCGTAGCGATCGCCCGCGCGATGGCACTCGATCCGCGTATCGTATTTCTCGACGAGCCTTCGGCGGGATTGGATCCAGCGACATCCGCGGACCTCGACAAACTGATCCGACGACTAGCGCGCAGCCTCGGCATCACGTTCGTCATGGTGACCCACGAAATCGCTAGCATCCTCCGCACCAATCACCGCGCCATCATGCTGGACAAAGCAACCAAGAGCATTATCGAGAGCGGTACACCGCGTGAGCTGCAGCACAGCAGCATTCCTCAGGTTCGCCGCTTCTTCCAGCAAGATGACGGCGAGCAGGATGGCGACCAGATGCAGGAGAACAGGACGTGAAGCAGAACAAGCACCATCTCTTTCTCGGCGTCTTCGTCGTGACGGCGTTCGCATTGGTTGGAGCGGTCGTGACCCTGCTCGGCGCCAAGAGCCTGTGGCAGGACTACCTGTACATGGAGACCTACATCAATGAGTCCGTCAGTGGGCTCGAGCAAGGTTCGCCGGTCAAGTTTCGTGGCATTCCGATCGGCAAGGTCGACGAGCTGACGACGGTCGCTCAGGTCTATGACACGAACTACAGCTACGCCTACATCAAGGTTAAGATCTACGCCAACTCGATCCCGGCGCCAGCCAGTGGGGAGTCGGTTGGCGAAACCCTCGATGAACGGGTCAATCGCGGTCTGCGCGTCGCACTCGCGAGCGCTGGCGTCACCGGTGGCAGCTACCTCGAAATCGAATACGTCGCCAAGCCCAAGGACTCTCCCGAGTTGGTGCGAGACTGGGACCCGCGCGAACTCTACATCCCGTCGGTGCCGAGCACATTGTTTCGGTTTACGGATAGCCTCGACACGGTGCTGGGGAACCTGGCACAAACGGATCTTTCGGGTCTTGTCGCAGCAGCTCGCGACACCCTGCGTGGCGTGGACACGGCGCTGGTCGATCTCGACCTAAAGGGCCTTAGCCGCCAAGCGCAGGAGTTTCTTGATCGCACCGGCAAGGCCGCCGAACTGGCGTCGCAGGACATCGACAACCTGTCGGTCGAACTGCAAGCAGCCTTGCGCGATCTGCGCGACAAGTTCGGCACGACGCTCGGCACCGCCGATGCAACGTTGGCCAAGGCCAACAATCTGCTCGACGAGGCGGACCTGCGCACTTCGTTGGGTCGTCTCGCGAAGCTGCTCGACTCGGCGGATCACGCCGTGCAGGAGATTCGCGGGCTGACCGGTCGAGCCAATCGCACGGTGCTCGGGCTGGACCAAGTCGTTCGCGGCCGCAGTCGCGACGTCGCAACCGCCCTCGGCGACCTTCGCGAGATCCTGCAAAACGTCAACGCGCTTACGGGCATGCTCGGCGAATACCCGTCGTTGCTGTTCGTCGGCAATGCACCCAAAGACGGCAATAGCTCGGGAGGCAAGTGATGCGCGAAGGTGTCTGGATTGCGTTGCTCTTGTCGGTGTCGACTGGGTGCTCATTCTTCCCGGTCGATCTCAAAGACCTCAGTCGCGACCCGCCCGTCAAGCAGCGCTACTTGTTCGACGTGCCGGCGGCCGCTGCCGCGACAGACGCTGCCTCGATACGCGCCGACGCGACGGGTGCGCCACTGCCAGTGCTACTGCTAGAGCAAGCGCGCGCGGCTTCTCCGTTCAACGGCAGACCCTTCATCTACCGGACGAACGCCGCCGAACACGCGGCCGACTACTACCACGAGTTCCTGGCCTCGCCTGCCGAGCAGATCACCCAGATCACTCGCCGTTGGCTGCGCAGCACGCAGCAGTTCGCGCACGTGATCGAATCGGATTCGCCGCTGCTCGCCAACCAATCGCTAGCGATGGAGCTGACCGACCTGCGCGGCGACTACCGAGATGCAGCCCAGCCGCGAGCGATCGTTGGCGTGCGCGTGGTCCTGACCAGCATTGCGGACACAGGGCCAACTCCCGAGATCTTGCTTGAAAAGGACTATCGTGCTGAGATCGACATGCCCGAGGCAAAGCCCAGCCACTTGGTCGCCGCGTGGGGGGCGGGCATTCACCAGGTGCTGACCGAGTTGTCGAGCGACCTTCTGGAGCGCAGTGCTTCTAGGCCGAACGGTGCTTCGCAGCAGGGCGATGCGAAGTAACGACGCATTGACGCTCCCTGGCGACCGTCTAAAGGCGTGCAGCCGGCAAGCGGATGTTCCAATGCAACGCCGCGAGTCTCAGGACCACGACGACGATCGCGCCTGCCCAGAGCGCGATGTCGATCCCAACAAACGTGTCGCGCAGTAGCAGGTAGACCCAACATCCTGAGAAGGCGCAGCTGGCATAGAGCGGCGTTGTCGGTTTGAACAAGCGCGGCACGTCGTTGCACGCGATGTCGCCGAGCACGCCGCCAAACGTACCCGTCATGACGCCGAACAGCGATGCGATGAAGGGCGATACGGAATACGCCTCGGTCCGAATCGCGACCCCGGCACCGGCGATGCTGAATAGCGCCATGCCGATCGCGTCAGGCACGTGAAGCCAGCTCTCCAGCCGGCGCGGCAGCCGCGGCAGCAGCGATCCGATGATCGCAATCCCGAACGCGATCCAGGCGTAATGTTCGTTTTTGATCCAAAACAGCGGTTCGCGATCCAGCAGCACATCACGCAGCGTGCCACCCCCAAACGCCATGACAAACGTGATCGAGCACGCGCCAACAACATCAAGTTGCTTGCTCCGCGCCAGCAACACACCGAATAGCGCCCCAGCAATCACCGCGAGCAACTCAAGAGCTTGAAGCATTCTGCGTATGCTGGCACAGCAGTCCGTACGGTGCCAGGCACAGAAGTAACACATTCGCCGCCAGCGGCGGCGAATGTGTTACTTCTGTGCCTGGGTGCGTACGGGTAGCGATCGACGCAGTCAGTCCGAGGCGCTCAGGTCTGGCAACCAGCGATGCAGGGCGCGATCGAGATCGATGGGGCGGATCGGCTTGCTGATGTAGTCATCCATGCCGGCTGCCAGGCACCGCTCGCGGTCGCCTTCCAGAGCGTTGGCGGTGATTGCGATGATTGGCGTGCGTCGTTCGGTCCGCTGTCCTGCAATGCTGTTCTCACGCGCCCGGATGGCCTGGGTCGCGTCGAAGCCGTCGAGAACGGGCATCTGGCAGTCCATCAGGATCAGGTCGTAGGCGGTGGTGTTGCTGAGGGCCAACGCGATCTTACCGTTGTCGGCGATATCGACGAGCGCGCCGTGGCGTTGTAGCAGGGCACGGACCAGTATCTGATTGGCCGTGACGTCTTCCGCGACGAGAATGCGCATGGCAGTCGTTGCGGTGATGTCCTTTGGCGAGTGACTCTCGGCGTCGTCGGTATCGACGTCGAGTTCGAGCGCCGAGTATTCACCGGGCACAGCATCGATGGCGGCGAGCTCCATCGGCACTTCGAACGCGAAGGTCGAACCACTGTCTTCTTCACTGGTGACAGTGATCGAGCCGTGCATCAGTTCGACGATTCGCTTGCAGATCGCCAGGCCCAGACCAGTGCCGCCATAGCGACGCGTTGTCGAACTGTCAGCCTGCGAGAACTCTTCGAACAGCGATGGCACCTTGTCTGCTGGAATGCCAATGCCGGTATCCACAACGGCGACCCGCAGCATGCCCTCGTCGTGACTGTCTGCGCGGAAGCTGATCTCGATGCACACCTTGCCGGACAGGGTGAACTTCAACGCGTTGGAGATCAGGTTGAGCAGGACTTGGCTAAACCTGCCGGGGTCACCGAGCACCAACCTTGGTGGCTGGGATTGCACGGCCAACAGCAGTTGTAGATGCTTGGTATCGGCATGCGGCGTCATCAGGCCGACGGCTTCTTGGGCTGCAATGACCGGTGAGAACGGCACGCGCTCCATGCTCATCTTGCCCGCCTCGATCTTGGAGAAGTCGAGGATGTCGTTGATCAGTGCCAGCAGGGTGCGGCCCGAGGCTTCGATCAAAGTCGCCCACGAATGCTGTTCGCTAGACATCGGTGAGCGCATCAGCAGTCCGGCGAACCCGATCACGCTGTTCATTGGCGTCCGGATCTCGTGGCTCATGGTCGCCAGGAACGCACTCTTCGAGCGGTTTGCGAGCTCGGCGGCCGCGCGAGCTCGATCGGCCTCGGTTTGGGCCAACTCGCGTTCTTGTACCTGTTCGTTCAGGCTTGCGTTGGCGACCTCCAGGTCGCGAGTGCGCTGGGCGGCTAGCTTGGTCGAACGGTTGACGGACTGCAGGCTCAGCACGAGTCCGGCGAGCAGTAGCGAGACCAGCGCCAGGCTTGCAGCGACGAGCATCGGAGCGCCTTGCATCGTGCGTTCGAAGCTGTCCGTGCGCCGCCAACCAAGCGTGAACGTACGGCCACCGAGCGTGATGCCCGATAGCAAGTCGTACTCGGCGGCGTGCGCATCCGTTACTCCATCGGTCGTGCACAGCAGCCCGTCATGGCTCGGAGCGGCACCATCGTAGAAGTGCAGGTCGAGTTCGTTGGAGCCACCGAGCACTCCTTGTAGAAACACTTCGGTGATGAACGGTGCGTAAATCCAGGCTTCGAACTCGCGGCGACGTTCGGCGACATTGGCAGGCTTTGACCCCTTGCGATACATCGGTACGTAGAGCAGGAACCCCGGTCGCTGTTGACCGTCTTGAACCAGCGAGATGTGGCCGGTGATGGTTGCACGACCTGTGTCGCGCGCCAGGCAGGCAGCGTTGCGGCGGTTGCGTTCGGAGCCTACGTCGAGGCCAACCGCCTCGCGGTTCGGTTCGATTGGCTCGATGAACGTGATGACGAAGTGCTCGGCGTCACCCGCTTCAGGGAGTGGGGGCGCGTCCGTTGGTAGCGGGTGAATCGTGAAGTCGGGCTGACCATCGGCGCGACGATGCGATACGAACGATGCGGCCGCCGGTGCGGTCACGGGGTGGATCACTCCGATTCCGTGGATGCCCGGATAGCGATGCAGCATGTCCAGCGAATCGGCGAATGCGCGCCATTCGAGTAGCTCTACGGACTGAGATGCGGCATGCAGACTCGCACCTGCGTGGAGCGCGTCGGCGTAGGTCGTCAGTCGTTGCTGGATCGCGTTCTCTGCCTCGCGCGCCAGGCGCTCGAGTCGCAACTGATCGAACTGCGCGTTGCTGGCCTGTAAGTTGGCGTAGAGCCAACTGCTGAGCACCCAACCGCCGAGCAGTACGATCGCGGCTGGTGGCGATCGAACCGTGCGCAGAAACTCACCGAGGAAGAGCGCGGTGATTGCTACTCCGGCCAGGAACACATCGAGCCACAACAGATCGGTAGTGAGCCCATGGCCGTGACCCGCGTGCGCCGTGGTGATTACCAAGTAGGTGGTGATGCCTGCGGTCGTGGCTAGCCCGCCAACACGGCCGAACCAGAACGCGGCCAGCAGTACGATAGGAAACAGCAAGAACTGTTGCAGCGATGGGGCGCCTTCATCGAATGCCAGCGTGCATGCCCCGACTGCCAACAGCGCGACGGTGAAGATCTTGCAGACTGCGCTTGGCGTTGGGCGCAGCAGGGCTCGGGGGTCTTCCGCGAGGCTTAGCAAAAGCGGCACCGTGATCAGGATGCCGAGCGCGCTGCCACTCCACCAGGTCAGCCCCAATCGCAGGATTGGAACCGTCGTTTCCGAATCCAACAAGGCCAGCGACGCGACGCCGATGCATGCCGATACGACCGGGGCAACCGCGGCGGCCAGCACAAACGTGATCGGACGTGCGGCGGGCCCGAGCGATGCCAGTTGCCGAGCTGCGTTGGTGACGATCCATGCGCCCGTGCACGCTTCCAAGGTGTTACCTATGGCGATACCAATGGCCGCCATGATCGCTGCGCCGCTAGCAGCGTGAACCGCGAGCGCCGCCACGGCGATCCCGATCGCGGCGCGCCGTCCGAACAGCACGACCGCCGCGATCCCGACTCCCGATGCTGGCCAGACCGGCGAGACACTCTCGTGCAGGGTTGCGAGTTGCAAGCCGAGCCATGCCGTCATTGCGTATGCTGCGGAAGCCAGCACGACTTGCAGGGCGCCGGGGAGCCGGGCCACATTGCAGGCTGCTGGGCGGGTCGTAGGCATTGTTTCGCGGCTTTGCACCGATCTCCTGGATCGGAGGTCTCGCTTGGGGGCCTTGAACGCGTCTTGTGGCGTCGCGGAAACTCCGACGTCATGGGCCTTTCAGGGATCGAATCCGGCCGTTCGAGGGCTTGTCTGGGGTCGCTTTTTGCTGGCGAATCGAGGCCCGCGAAGCGGGTTCTTGAGAATGTGTGTCCTGAATCCGTGGCCACGACGGATGCATGTTTGTGCTGCATGTCTGAGATCTAGCCGGCGTCGGCGGAGGCACGGCAGTGTCCTGGCAGCTGAAGTGCCAATTACCGAAGCCAAGTGCTCTGATGGCACTCGAACGTCCATGCCCATGCCCAAATCACTCCACGCGATTGCGATCGCTCTGCTGTCGTTGCTCTGTGCGTGCGGCTCTTCGGGCAGCGATAGCGCGACGCCCCCGGCGCAAGTGGAGCTCGGATCGTTTCCATACCATCCGCTCGTCTATCACCTCGACTTGTCGATCCTGGCCTATCAGATCCATGGGCAATCGCTGGTGTGGCCGTTCGACCCGTACTACGAAGAGCGCGCCGAGCCGTTTGGATCGACGCGCGACGACTTCTTGGACAAGGTGCGTGCATGGGCGTTGACGTTGCCCAACTCGAGCACGATGGATGGCTATCGCGGTCCAGGCATCGGCTTCACGCAGAATGCGAGTCACGATCCGATCATCTACGACTACAGCCGCATCCATCCATGGAGCAGTTGTGTGATGAACGCCGAAGGTCGCTGGACGGAGTATCTGACGCCGCGCGCGATCACCGCACGCATCAACCAGGTCTACGTTGCGTATCGCTACCGACCGACTGGTGGTGCGGATGAAGTCATTATCAATGCGCTGTCACCTCAGTTGATTCCGGGAGACCGGGATGCCGACGCGTCGGACGTGTTGCTCGCATTCGAAGGTGGTACCGGCGACAAGGGCGAGCCGAACATGCCGGCGTCGCAGAGCTTGATGGGAATCGTGCTGTTGCGTTCGACTGGTTCGGCCAGCTACGACGTGCACGTTTCGTTTCGTGGCAGTCGCAGTGGCAAGGCCGTGCGCGCGTTCTTCCTCTCGTTGAGCACCCAGAATGCAAGTGGCAATCCTGACTGGATAACCGACCTTGGCTATGCCTCGGCACCCGAGCCCGGCCGCAGTGCGATCACGAACGTTGGCAATGTTGCGCGTGGCTTTTCGACCAGTGTGCGTTCGATCTTGCCGCAGTTGATGGCCTGCTTGCAGAAGGTCGCCCAACTCAGAGGCAGTTCGCCGGACAATATCTACGTCACCGGGCACAGTCTCGGCGGTGCCTTGGCGCAGCACTTCACCAGCGCCATGTTACTCGGCAATCAATACGGCCCGGATGGCTCGGGGCCCGCGATGCCGGTGACTCTGAGCAACTGGCCGTGGCGCCAAATGAAGTTGATCACGTTTGGGGCGCCGCGAGCCGGTGACGAAGACTGGGCGCGCCAGTTGACGACCGTGCGATTGCAGTCGGACTACTACGACAGGGGGCTGATTCCCTTTGACGACGATGCTTTGGAAAGCACCGCTGGCAGCCTCGTCCCGCGTCTGTTGGACACGACCCGTCCAGTTGGCTTTCGTGCACTGATCTCAACTGACCCGATCACGAACGCGATCCCAGGCGAAGATGGTTCACCCGTTGGCAAGACGATCTACGTCAACAAGATCAACGGCAGCAGCGTCTTTGGCCTGCCGGACCCGGAAGACCACGAACCGGAGAACATCCGGAACGACATCTTGTCGGCGATTCAGGATCCGCGCACACCGCCAGTTGCATGGCGCTACCGACCGCTATCAGAGCTACCACCCGAGCGTTCGGAAGGCGAGCGCGGCTCCACCGCGGGCTTCCAAAAGCTCCGCGATGCCGTCTTGCAGTACTACAGCGACCCGAGTCTCTGGTTCGACAACAACGCCTTCTTGGCAGACTTCATGCAACTGCTAGTAATCGAGTAGTTCGTACCGTGCCAGGCACAGAAGTAACACCTTCGCCCGCGTCCGTGCTGACCCCACCCTCTAAGAGCGTAGAACGCCGCGTCCAGGCCTAGCCATGGTCTCGCGCTCGTTGGGCCCATCCGCGCGGGCCCTGAGCGGCAACGAGGCTGCATCCGGTCGGGTTTGCGTTGACCGAGCAAGATGGCCATCGCCGCGCAAAGGCCCGCGTTCTCGTCGTCCGTCACGTGATTGCGGACACATGATCCGATCAAGTGTCCGCAATCCTTACAGTCGGCCAGCTCAAAGTCGTTGGCACGTCGTTTGCCCAAGCCGCTCATGAACTTCCGGTCGAATCTCCTGTTCTATCTCGCGTTGTGGTGCGTTGCTGCAACCGCACCGTGTCAGTCGTATTCCATCGCCAACCTAGGCGTGCCCGGAGGTCGGCCACAGGCGATCAACGAGAACGGGTTCGTCGTCGGCTGGTATACGGTCGCCGGCGGTGTTCGTCCGTTTGTGCACGATCCGGTGACTGGCACCTACACCGACATCGGGGTGCTGGCTGGCATGTCGTTTGGAAGCGCGCGCGACATCAACTCGCTGGGTCAGATTGTCGGCAGTTCGTGGCCGACGGCCATCAGTCAGCCTGGCCGAGCGTATCTATTCACTCCGGGCATCGGCCTGACGGATCTCGGAGTGCTGAGCGGGCCAACCAGCGAAGCGTATTGTGTGGATGACCTTGGCAACGTCGGAGGCCGCGCCGACGGCACCGCCTTTACCCCGGAAGCGTTCCTGCAATTGGCCGGTGGCGCAATGCAGTCCGTGCAGCCAGGCACGTCGGGAACCCTGCACGACCTGACCGCGACTGGTTGGCGTGCCGGCGTGCTAGGCAACAACCAAGCCTTCTATTGGCCGCCCGGTGGCGGCGTGACGTTGGTGCCATTGCCGGTGGCGACGCCACTCGGTCGCGCGACGGGGGTCAGTGACAGTGGTTGGGTGGTCGGCGAGATGTCGGATCCTTCTGGTTCGCCGAGCTTCGCGTTTCGCTATCACGTGCCGACCGGGGTGCTCGACAACCTTGGCAGCATCTCCAGATTCGGAACGGTGGCCGGCGTCGATTCGGTTGGCACCGTGATTGCGAACCGGCGGATTTCGATAAGTTCGAGCACGACGCCGCTGATCTCGATTGCTGGCGCGCAGTTGGTCGAGATCGACACGTTGCTGCCCGCGGGCACGCCGTGGAGCATGAGGAGCGTCGCCGGCATCAACGAGTTCGGCCAGATCTGTGGACTCGGCGACTTCGGTGGAGCTGCCGTGCCGGTGCGACTTGATCCGCCGCCGGCAGGCCCGTTCCTCGCCTCGGCCAACCAGGTTGGCGGCGGTTGTTCGGCGGCCGTGCTCGGCGCGTCGCCGCCGCGCATTGGCCGTCCGTGGCGACTGGCGATGCGCAACGCAGGTAGCAATCAGCCGGTGTTCTCGCTGTTGACCACGGGTCATCATGCGCCGATTGCGTTGCTCGGTTCGAGCTGCGGCATCTACATGAGTCCGCTGCAACCAATCGTGGCCGAATTGGCCAGCAGCAACGCCATTGGGTCGTGGGCGAGCCAGTTCGACATGCCCGCGAATCCGTCAATCGCCGGTGTGCTAGTGACGCATCAGATGCTGCTGTGGGCCCCGGCGTTGCCCTTCGGTCTGGCTGCGACGGAAGCGACGCAGGCGACGATCGGCAACTGACTGTCGCGTGGGGATTGTCTCGTTTGCTTGGGGCGGCTTAGATTGCACGGCATGGCTCCCAGCTATGTCGCGGCGATTCGGGAACTCGGGGCGGCGGATGACGCGATCGACGCGGTGCTTTCGCGCGTCTCGTTCGGCGTGTTCGTAGACCACGTCGAGAAGGGCTGCATCTACGCGAACGCAGAAGTTCTTCGCATGTTCGAAACGGATTGGGAAACCTTTCGCGGCTTTGGCTGGGCCAATGCCGTGTTGCCCGAGGACATGGAGACCCTGCGCGAAGCCATCGAGAGGTACGAGAAGGAGAAGACTTGGATCGAGGTGCAATATCGCATCAAGGTTCCGGACGGCAGCCTGCGGGCGATCCACGTCGTTGGCAAAGCGATACTCGACAACGCGGGCGAGCAACGAGGCTCGGTCATGATCGGCCGCGAAGTTACTTCGGAACGTGCAGTTCGGGATCAGACGATCCAGCGGCAAAAGCTGGAAGCCATCGGCCGGCTGTCTAGCCGCATTGCACACGACTTCAACAACGTCCTGACTCCGATCATGATGTCGAGTTCGCTGCTCGAAGCCGAAGTCATCAGCGAGGACGGCCGCACGCTCCTCGATACGATCACCAAGGGGGTCGAGCACGCCGCCTCGATCACGCGGCAATTGCTTGGCTTGTCCCGACATTCGGTTGGCGAGCGCCGTTCGACGACGATCGATGAGGAGATCCGCGCTATGGCAGCTTTGCTTCGCCAGCTACTCGGCGAGACCTACGAACTCGCGCTCGATCTCGATGCTGCCGATGCCGAAGTCGGCTTGGCGCCGCAGGAACTGGCGCAGGTGATTCTCAACCTCGCCGTCAACGCACGCGATGCGATGTCGAACTCCGGCACGGTCTCGATCGCGACGCAGTTGCGTGATTCGTTTGCGGAAATTGCCGTTAGCGACACCGGCAGCGGTATATCGGAAGGAGTTCGCCAACACATGTTCGAACCGTTCTTCACGACGAAGTCAGCCGACCGCGGTACCGGACTGGGGTTGTTCACGGTCCGCGACCTGGTGGAGAGTGCCGGCGGTCGCATCGACGTGCGCTCCGAGGTAGACAAGGGCACGACGATCGCGTTCCGCCTACCCTGCGTCGGATTCCGTGAGGTGACGGCACCTCTGTCAGCCATCCCGAGCGACCACGGCTCCCTTCGCATTCTCGTCGTCGAGGACAACTCGGCACTGCGGCAGACGCTTGCGTACGTGCTCGCGCTGCGTCGACACCACGTCAAGACTTCGGCGAACATCGGCCGAGCCAAGGCGCTGCTCGACGCCGAAGAGTTCGACGTGCTGGTAACCGACGTTCTGCTTCCCGACGGAACCGGTCCAACTCTGGTTCAGCATGCGCGCGGTTTGATGCCGTCGCTTGCGATCGTCTACATGACTGGCTTCGCAGGCGACGCGCAGGAGATGTTGGATCTGGACGATGCCAACACGACCATGCTGGAAAAACCCTTTCACCCCAATCGACTGGCCGAGGCCCTTGCCAAAGTCATGGCGAACCAGCAGTAGGCGATGCGTCCGTCGCAACATCATGCATCGGCATCGCAGGAGCCCGCGGCCAGATCATCATTGCCAAGGCGAGCGTTGCGATGGGCAAGATGTGCAGCAGAATGCGGTCGAAGGCGGTTTGAAGGTGCCAATCGAGACTTGCCGCGTTGCTACCGATGAAGACGACCGCATAGCCACAGACCGTGGCCCAGGTGATCGCCGCCAGTAGCAATGCGTTGTTGCTGCGCACACGTCGCCAATCGCGTGCCAACACGAGCACGGCGGCCACCGCGGTTGCCGGCAACAGCCATCGGCTGCGCGCCATGTCGATGCAGTAGTGATAGAAGAACGTCCAGACTCTCGGCGCGTAGTCGGAGAACTGGTGCACGATGCGGGCGACCATGCCACGGCCATCGGTCGCGGTCAGCAGGTCGTTGTGCAACCCGTACGCAAGGTTGAGCTGGGTGTGTCCTGACCACACCGCCACAGGCAACAACAACCACAGGGCGTGCCTGATGGCTCGCTTGGGCGGCACGGTTCGCAAGAGCCGCAAGCCCGCCTGCAAGCCAAAGGCTAGCAACACGAGCAATGCCAACATGGCTCCTTCGTTTTTGCAGGCCAACATGCCGGCGAGCGCGCAACAGGCTAGCCGCCACCAAACCGCATCGCCGGTTTCCTTGGCACGCAACAAGGAGTCGACGCAAGCGAGCGTCGCAAACGCGAGCATCACATCGGCGCCCGAATCGCGCGCATTGAGTGCGAAGATCGTGCCGCCAAAGGCCAACAACACGATCGCCGCAATGCTCGGATGACTGCGTCGCGTCAAGGCTGCCGACAACAGCAGCAACAAGGCGATCGCAAACCCCTGCACCGGCAGTCGGTTCTCCCAATGCAGGACGTCGCCGACGCTCGCAAACGCGAGGATGTGCACCAGTGGGTTCCACATCGGGTAATCGGGGTGCGCAACGTAGTCTCGCAAGATGAGGCCAAGATCGTCGCCAGACATCGCGAACCAGACCTTGGCCTTGGCGGCCCAGATGAACGACTCATCGCCAAGCAGGATGGGTTGCCCAGCGACGCGCGACATCAGGTCGATCACTGGCACCATCACCACCAGCAGCGGCAGCACGGTGCAAGCTACCGATCGCAGGCGATGCGAGCGCGTCGCTGCATGATGTGCTTCATGCTGTGCGGCATGCTTTGGGGCGCACTTCAGGGCGCGCAGCCGGGCGCGCCGATATAGCAGGGTCCCAGCAGCGGCTGCGGCAACCGGTAGTAGCCAGCCAGGCACCGGCTGGCCGGCAACCAGCCACAAGAAGACCAGTG
>CAXBFC010000008.1:0-38994 GCA_963974725.1 uncultured bacterium
GGGTACGCCAGCCCTCGCCGTCACCCTCAGTCGACAAACGCAGCACCGAGAAGCGCCCGGCGAACGGGGTCATGTGCCCGTCGACCAGGCGCGGTTCGACTTGGCGCAACAACAGATCCAACTCGGTGCCTTCGGACACTTCGACGTCCATCTGCAGGTCGAAGTCGCCGAACAAGAACGGCAGCAAGAACCACTTGCCCTCGGTCACTTCGACGAGGTTGTCGCTCGGCCGCGTCAACCGGAACTGGTTCTTCTCCAATTGGCGGGAGGCCAGCTCGGTCAGGCCAGCCGGCACCAGTCCGGCAGCCAACGCCCCGGCGATCGCGCCACACGCGAGGAAGAAGCTCAGGGACAGCCAAGTTGTGCGACGCATTCCCGAACGATCCTACGCAACCGGCCGAGCAACGCCACGCCATGCTGGCGGCAACTCCCCGATCAACCTACGGTGTGCGCGTGAATGCTCGAGAGTGGATCGTCGACCGTGCCATCTTGCCCCATTGTGTGCAAGCGGGGGCCCGCGTCACAGCGGCGGAAGGTCGCATCGTCGCCGTCGACCAGGCCGCGGCAGGCCCCCAGGCGGAATCATTGCGCGGCACGCTGTTGCCGGGCTTCGTCGACCTGCAGGTCAACGGCGCCGGTGGCCGCAGCGTCGATGAGGCGACTCCCGAGGCACTCGACGTCGTCGCTGGCGCCGTTTGGCACGGCGGCGCGGTGGCCTTTTTGCCGACGCTGATCACTGCACCGTGGCAGGATCTCCTGCAGCAGATCGATCGCGTCGCTGCGTGGATCGAGAGTTGGAACGGCGAAGGTGCCGAGCCACTTGGGCTGCACCTGGAAGGACCGTTCTTGTCGACTCCGGGCGCCCACCTCAAAGAACACTTCGTCGACCCGACCCCAGAACGCCTCGCGGAACTGCTCGCCGCTGCGCGCGGCAAGCTCAAGCTGGTCACGATCGGCAACGCGCGCGACGGTGCAGCGGCGGCTACCAAGATTCTGACCGAAGCCGGCGTCACCGTCTCCTTGGGTCACTGTGATCGCGGCGACGGCTTCACGGCATGCATCGATGCCGGAGCGACCTCCGTTACCCACCTGTTCAACGTGATGGGCCCGCTGCACCATCGCGAGCTCGGGCCGGCTGCACTGGCGCTGGACGACGCGCGGGTGACCTGCCCGATCATTGTCGACGGCGTGCACGTCGCGCCGGCAATGGTGCGCAACGCCTTCAAGATCCTCGGTCCAGAACGCATGGTGCTGGTTACCGATGCGGTCGGTGCCGCCGGCATGCCGAACGGCACCTACTCGCTGTCGGGAATCGAAGTCACCGCAACAGACGGAGTCGTGCGCGACGGCCACGGCAACCTCGCCGGCTCGGCACTGACGATGGCCTTGGCCGCCAAGAACTTCCTGGCGTTCGTGACGTCGGCTGGGCCGTGGACGTTGGCGCGGGTCGCGAGCACCAACCCGGCCGCCCTGATCGGCGCCAAGGGATTCGGCACGCTCGCGCCGGGCCAGCGAGCCGCGTTCACGCTGCTCGGTGACGACGGCAGCATTCGCTGCGTGCGCTGAGCGAGAGCGGCGGGCTACTCGCGGCAAACTGAGGCGCTGTTGCCAGCGGGCCCAATTGCCAGAGTGCCCAGTTGCCAGAGTGCCCAGCTGCCAGAGGGCCCCAGTTGCCAGAGGGCCCAGTTGCCAGAGTGCCCAGTTGCCAGAGGGCCCAGCTGCCAGAGGGCCCCCAGTTGCCAAAATGCCCAGCTGCCGGAGAGCTCAAGTGCCGGCGTTCTCAATCGCCAGCAGACTCAGTGCCAGCGCTCTCGAGGAACCGCTAGTCAATCCACGGACGAGCCTGCTTGATCAGCAGTTCGCCCTCGGCGCCGACCTTGAACTCCACTTCCATCGCGAAGTTCGGGTCGTCGTAGCGGTCGTAGAGCCGCGCAAACCGATCGCGCAGGATGCGCATGCTGCGACGCAGTTGCTGGCGATGCTCAGCTGACAACAACGATTGCCCGTCACCAGCGCGGTTGGAGATCTGCAGCAAGCGGTCGGTGCGCGGGTTACGCGGCGACAGCAGCAATTCTTCCGGGATCGAAGCGGCGTCCGGGTTGGTCACCAGGTCTTCGCCCTTCTGCGCGTTGACGTAGTAGAGCGTCATGTCCTTGTGCTGCGCCTGGTAGAGCACGTCCTTGGTCACAGCAACGCCGTTGACAAGCTCGCCCTCCGAGTTGGCATGCAGCACCACGCCCATCGCCGCGGCCATGTGGTCGATACGGAAGAACTCGCGCTCTTCGAACGCGCGGAAGTTCCACATGCTGGCGTAGACCTGACGCACCGACTTGTGCAGACCACCTTCCTTCGGGTGATGCGTAAACGAATCGTAGAGACCGGCGCCACTGAAGCCGGGCAGGTCTTCGTTGTTGGTGCTGGAGCGGCAACGAATCGGCTGCTCCTTGTCAAACTTCTTCTGCACGTCGGCGAGCGCCTGCTTGATCCACTTCGGCGTCTTGCCCTTCTTGATGGCCTTGCGGAAGGCTTCGAGCGCGCTCTCCCGAACGTTGGCGTCCCTCTGGAACTCGTCGGTAGCCATCATCGCACGCGCCATCTCGTAGAAGCCGTTGTGCTTCATGAACGCGTCGTAGAACGCGAACGGCACCGCAAAGCCATCCGGGGTGCAATCGCCGGGTAGGCCAAACGTGCGCAGCGTCGCGAGGTTGGCCGCTTTGACGCCAACGTTGCTGGCATCGTCGAAGCCAATGTCCGCGAACGCGCGGATCGTCTTTACCGTCAGATCACGCACCGGCACCTGCTGCTTGCTGGGCCGCATCGCCGCGAAGTGACCATCTACTTCGTCAGCCTTGGCCTCGCGCAGTTCAAAGCCGCCGTCGTGCACCTTGTAGAAGACGTACTTGCCGATCAGCGCGGTGATCTCCGGCTTGGTCTCGGCACCGATGACGAACGCGTTCGGGACATTGTCCTGCACCGCGCGCAGGTTGACGTGCGACAGCGGCGTCTGGCGGAAACCGGTCAGCACGCCGGCCACGCGCGGCATCTCGTTCGGCAACGAGCGGTAGAGCACGATGTCGCGGGGACCGGGTCGTTCGCCGATTTCCATCAGGCGCAGGCGACCATACGACTCGGCCTTGTTGAGCGGCAGGAAGCCGACTTCGCCGTAGACATCTTCGGCGTGGAAGACCGGGATCTTGCCCTTCACGTAGGCGTCCTTTTCCTTCTCCCAGGCGACCTTCGAACGCGGCAGCAGGTTGTAGGACAGGTTGCCGCGCAGGACCTCGGCGTTCGCCGTCAGTTGGTCGTAGGCGACGCGAATGAGCTTGTAGGCATAGGAGTCGTTCGGCTCGAACTCGAACGTGAACATGCCCGGGTTGCCCGACGGCGACATCAGCATCGGCCGGTAGACAATCACGCCGCGCATGCGATGGGTGCCGGGCTCTTCGTTGCCGCGACCGCGACCGCCGCCACCACCACCGCGGCCACCGACGCCGATGTGCTGCATGAACATCGGGTGCGCGCGGAACTTGTTCGTGTTCATGAAGTACAGCTGTGGCTTGTCGCTATCCGCGTTTTCGATCTGAAACTTCACGAACTCATGATCGGCGAGGTGCGTATCGATCATCACCTCTTCGCCTTGGTAGGACAGCTCCCGGAAGTGCTCCATATCCTTGACCACGCCGGTGCCATCTTCGGGACGCAGCTCCGAAGGTGACGGCGTCACGTCGTAGCCATCCTCGCGCGAGCCGCGACCGCGACCGCCGAAGCCACCGCGACCGCCGCCGCGGTTCGAAAGTTCGGCTGCCGAGACGACGTCGTCATCATCGGTGTCGAGCACATCGAGCGAACGCGCGGCCTGCGTGATCTCGTCTTCGAACAGCTCGCCGTCGCCATCCTTGTCGAGCGCCTTCATGACTGGGTGGCCGGCCATCATCGCGGCCATCATGCCGCCTCCACCGCCAGGTCCACCACCACCGGGTGGGCCGCCTTGTGGACGACCGCCCCGCTCCTGACCACCACGTTCGGGCATCTCCGGCGTCAACTCGTCGAGGGTCAGGTTGCCGTCACCGTTCTTGTCGAGCGTCAGCAGCGACCTTGCGGCGTTGTCGATTTCCTCGTTGGACAGTTCGCCATCTTCGTCGACGTCAATGGCGAGCAACGCAGGAGGCGGCGGCATGCGGCGACGACCGCGACCTTGGGCGGACAGGGCAACTGTCGTGCACGCGGCGACGACGAAGGCTGCGAAGGGGAGTTTCTTGATCATATCTAGTCCAGGACGGGTGAGGCCTCACCCGCGGCGGCGGATTACGCAAGCCCGCGGCCGAACACACAGACTAGTCGGCGCCAGGACAAGAACTTGCTACCCGGTCGGTAACACGAGCGTCGCCTCCAGCTCTCCGGAAGCGGTGGCCGTCGCTGGCATGACGTAGTGCGTCGTAACCCCGCCGAGCCGCAACCGGATGCGCAGCGCGCCAACGCCGGGCCCCTCGACCGGCAACAACACCGTGACCATCGAGCCCTTCACCAAGGTGGCTTCGTGCCGGTCACAGGCGAGCAGCTGGGTGCCCTCGTCGACCACGTCGACCACGGCCTCGAGCCCGTCGTCGTGGCCCGGCGTGTCGATGCGAATGCTCACGTCACTGTGTTCTCGCAGTTCTTGAGCCTGGGCGACCAGGGCGGCCGGCCCAGCAGCCGAGACAACGCGCTCCGGAATGCCGGTCACCGGCAACCGCGACAGCTTGACTTGATCCGCCGCGAGGTCGCACACAAACACCGCATCGGCCCCCATATCGGCAATCAGCAGGCGATCGCCGTGCATCGCAAGCGACACCGGTTCGACCAGCCCATGGTCGGGGCCGAGCAACGGCACCGCCTGGCCATCGCTCGCCGTGACGGCGAACACCGTGGCTTGAAACGCGTCGGCGACCAAGACGCGGTCGCCATGCAACACGACGGCGACCGGACGGCGGAAGCCGGCGTAGACGGTGCGGCGCTGCACGTGCGCCAAGTCGACGGCGGACAGCGTGTGGCCGCGGCCCTCGACCACCCAGAGCGTATCTTCGTCATCGGCGAGCCCGATCGGTTCGGAGAACGATTCGCCCGCCGCACCATCTTGCCCGGCGGAAAAACTATCGCCGCCGTAGTCGGCGACTTCACCACCGAGCCATGCCATTGCCGACCCGGTCATCGGATCAATCTGCCACAGCTGATTGGTGCCGGCCTGACAGACGAACAGGCCACCATCGCGGCTAACCATGCCGGCCGGCGAACTGAGGGCCTGGTCGCGGCCGTAGCTGCCACCCATCTCGTCATGCCCCAAGCGACCGGTGCCGCACCACGTTCGGACTTCACCGGTGCTGCGATCGATGGCGCGCAAGGTGTGACTGTGCGAATCCGCGACAACCAGATACTCGTCGTGGATCCCAAGCGAAGAGGGCAACGAGAAGGATGCGAGCGCCGCTTCGCCATCCTCGGCGCCGGGCTCGCCCGAGCCCACGACCATCGCGACGCTGCCATCTTGCTCGAAGCCAAGAACCTGGCGGCGCCCGGCGCTGGCAACCCAGATGCGTTCGCCATCGCAGGCAACGGCAATCGGCAACCACGCCGAACTCGCCGGCAGCGCCGCCGGCACGAAGGGCACCTTCGCGGCAAGCCCGGCGCGACGCGCCTCCGTCAGCAACGCCTGCACCGCGGCGCGCATCGAACTGCGACGCGGCACCCCGACCGCCCGAACCCGCACGGCGCATTCGGCATCGACCAACAGCATCGACGGCAACCGTTCGCCGGATACCTGCGGCTGGATCGCGACCGTGACCGGAGCTGGTGAAGTTTGCACCCAACGGCGCAGCCGATCTTCGTCGCGCTCCTCATCACACGTCGCGACATGCACGCAGATCGCCGTCACCGGTTCGTCAGCAAACTCGGTGAGCGCCATCGTCAATTCGTGCAGTGCCACGCGACTGTGCACGCAACCAAGCCGCCAATAGAGCACGACGAGCACGTGCCCCTTCAGGCCCGTATCCAGGCCGAGCGGCGGTCGATCGAGCCAACGCCACGTCGGCGGAATGGTGAAGGTTTCCGTCATGACGGTTCTTGGACAGATAGTTCGCTAGCACATGCCTGGCGCCATGCCGGCAAGTCCCCTTGGATCTCGGCCACTTGCTTGCGAACGGATGCGATCGCTGCCTCGCGATCGTCGTCGACCGGCCAAAGCCGTTCGCGCACAAACCACTCGTGGGCGCGTTGCAGGCAGTCGCCTGCCAAGCAAGGGCCAAGCACGTGCACGAGGCGACGCAGCATGACATCGGCAAACGTCACCGCCGACAGGTTGCGCAGTGCGTGCACGAGTTCGCCAAGGACAAACGGACGATGCGGGCACAGCGGTTCGGCCAACTGCGCATCCGCAAAGACCAGCGAACGGATCTGACGCACACAACTGCCATGTCGCCACCACAGCGGGTCATCCACTTCGCGCGGCCCATCGCCGCCAGGCAGCACCGTGGTGCGCGTTGGCGAAGGGCCCGTCACCCCAAACACCGTGGCAATCGTGCGCTCGGCGAACGAACGATGCGTCGTCAACTTGCCACCGACCACCGAATGCAGTTCGCCGCAGGGGATCGATTCGGCCACGACAAATGCTTCGCGGTTCAACTTCCCGGGCGGGCCCTTACCGCGCGGCAACGCCCGCCAGCCGGCGTAGGCGAACTTCACGTCGCTCGGATCGGGCTTCTGCTGCAGAACATGCCCGAGCGATTCACGCAGGTAGTTGAGGTCGGCAACCGGCGGCGCAGTTTCGTCTCCAGTCAGTTCGTCGTCGACATCGGTCGTGCCACATAGCGTGCCGCCATCGTGAGGGATCACGAACTGGATGCGCTCATCGGGCAAGAACGCGGCGAGCGACAGTTCGCCGGCGCGCGGCGGCAAGACGACGTGACTGCCACGGCTCAAACGAACCAGGTCCTCCGCTTCGATGCCGCAGCTGCGACGAACTGCATCGACGGCCGGCCCCGCGGCATTGAGGATCACCTTGCTGTCGATCGCGACTTCGGATCCGGACACCCGATCGAGGACCTGCAGACCGCCGGCATGCACTGCGACGACTTCGGCGTGGTTCGCGAAGATGCAGCCAGCATCGACGGCGGCCACGACATTGGCGACGGTCAGCCGGGCGTCCTGGGTTCGCGCATCGTAGAACTCCAGCGCCGACTTCAGCCCCGTGGTCCGCAAGCCGGGAAACGCCTGCGCGGCGGCCTTCGCGGACAATTTGCGCGCTCGCGGCAGCGTGCTGCGACCGGCGAGGCGCGAATACATCCACGTGCCGAGTCGCATCTTCCAACGGGAGACGCCGCTGTCGGGATAGAACGGCATCAACATCGGCAGCGCCCGCACCAGGTGTGGAGCGAGCCGCAGCAGCCGTTCGCGTTCGTGCAGCGCTTCCTTGACGAGGGCGACGTGACCGTTTTGCAGGTAGCGCAGACCGCCGTGCACCAATCGACTGCTGCGCGAACTCGTACCCGCCGCGATATCGCGCGATTCCAGCAGCAGCGTGGTCATGCCACGGACCGCAGCCTCACGCGCCAGAGCCGCGCCCTGGATGCCGGCGCCGATCACGACCACGTCAAAGGCCTGGCCATCAAGTTGTCGGGGATCGGTTCGCACCTGCCAATGGATTGTTGCGTGCTGACGGACACAGGGAAAGGCTGAGGCTACGCTTCACGCATGCAGTTCGAGTTAGGCAGGCCGTGGTTTGACAGCGCGCTCCAGCGATTGGAGGTGCGCCGAGGCAACCGCTTGCTCGCGATCGACCCGTCGATCGAGGAAATCGCAGCCTTGCGATCGGTAATCGGCAATGCCGGTGAATTGACCCTGGTCGTGCAGGATCGGCAGTTGGCAGAGGAATTGGCCGAACACCAGTGGCCGATCGTCACCGTGCTCGCCCACGAAACTTCTGGCGGTGAGACCTTCGGAACCAACGATTCCCTGTTGATCGCCCCCCGCACCGGCCCCCTGCTGCCGGTCGAAGGCTACGCGCAACTCGCGCGCAACAACTTGCGGCCCGGCGGCAGATTCGTCGTCGACTTGCCTGCCGACAACATGGTGCCCGATATCCGTTCGGCGTGGCACGAGCTCGGTTGGGACGAAGAACGGCTACACCCGCTGCAAGGAGTCAGCGATGTCGAGCTGACGGAAGCGATGCGCGCTGCCGGACTGCGCAGCGTCGAATCCGCGCTCGGCTCGCACTTACTGCACGCGCCCGCACCCGCCGAACTCGCCGCCGGCTTCGCCGACATCCTCGGCCTCGACGACGATGAGATCACCGAGCTAGGCCATGCGATCGTGCGGTTGCGTCAAGGGGATGGACCGATCGACGCCTTGGTGCATCGCACGCAGGTCAGCGGGCAGCGCTAAAGCGCCGCTGTCATAGGGTGAGCACTCGATGCACGAGTGCTTGCGGCACGCTGTCGCGGCTTCCCGAGCCCCTGGTAGCCGGGCCAGCGACCCACGCGGCCCAGCCGGCAGTCGCCGGTCCTGGTATACCTTGTGATGCATGCCACGCTCACACTTCACCCTGACAGCCTTGCTGCTTGCAGCAGCGTGCTCCAACGGCTCAGGCGGCGGCGCCCCAGCGACCGTTAGCCCAACGGTTGTCGCGCAGTATCCAGCGCCGAGTTCGGTGGCCGAGTCGACAAGCGAGGTGCGCGTCACCTTCGCCGAAGCGCTCGATCCTGCGAGTATCACAATCGATAGCGTGCAGGTCGTCGACGACCTTGGACCGATTGAAGGTACGGCTACGTACGATTCGGCGACCCAGACCATTCGTTGGACCTCGAGGTTTGGCCTGACGCTGTCGGCCTCACACGAAGCCACCTTGCTCGGCAATGTGCGCGACTTGGCCGGCACCGAACTCGGCGGCGATCTGCAGTGGCAGTTCCGCGTGCGCAATGGCATCTGGTCGGCGCCCGAGCCCCTCGTTGTCCAGGGGATCCAGATGGAGCGTTCGGGCACGACTTGGCTGAATATGGGGGGACTCGGTTACCTGTCAGGGACCCCGGGCAACTGGACCCCGCAAGCCCTACCGTTCGAAGGCGATCTCGTCATTGGACCCGACGACACGATGACGGTTGTCTCCCATCGGCTCGTGCCATATGGCCCGCCCCCAACTGGTGGAATCTTCAGCCTGATCATCGAGACTGCCACGCGTAGGTCGACCGAACAGGACTGGCTGACCGAACAGATTCTCAACGAGATGTGCCGCCAAGCGACGGTGTGGGTCACGAAGACTTCGTTTGGTGATCCGGTCGTGAACTACTTCTATTGGCTTGACGGCTGGATCCATCATTATGGGCTGGCTACCCGGTTGCATACCGATACGGGGACCGCTTGGCATGTCGGTGGTAGTGGCGGCGCCCCATACGAGTCCGAGCGCATTGGCCCAGCTGGCCAGACTCCGTACATGAATTCGACGACTGGGAACGGGAACTACGACGAGATCTTCTGGGGATCGGGCACCGCAGTAACGAGGATCGTACTCTCTCCTCCAATTGAGAGAGGTCATATCCTCTTTTTGAACTGGGACCCAGCCGGCCGCATGCTGTTTGTGCAGCGCGAGACTCCGTCGCCGGGAATGAACCAGATCACGTCCCGTCGCATTCATCCTGATGGAACCGTCGAGGCGGCTACGGTCCTGCACGCTCATAGCGAACCGCAGTCTGCCAAGATCGTGACCTCCAACAGTGGCCACACCATGAGCTTTATCTACGCTGGCGCAGTCAGCAATGAAGGCAGTAGCTACTTGGTGCATCGCTTCGACCCCGACTCCGGAACATGGAGTTCTCTGCCGCCGCTATTCACCAATAGCGGCAACGTCAACCAACCGGAACTAGGCTCCATCGTTGCCGATACGAGGGGTACCTTCTGGATCCTCAGCCCGGAGCGCACGGCGACCGGCATCCCGGTTCTGATCGTGAATCGCCTGCGCCCGCAGGACAGCCAGATGAGCCTGATGCTGTCGGCAGAGTGGTATGAGCTCAAGGCGTTTGATGTCGACGACACGGGTCGCGCCATGATGTCGGTCAACGCCGGCTTGATGAGCTTTCGGTAGCGCAACTGGGGCGCATTGCTTGGGGCGGCAGCGCTCACGCCCAAATAGGCTCGGCGCTATTTGCGGATAGGACGCCGTTAGCCAGAGCTCGTTCGCCTTGCTGCACTCGAAGCGGCGCGGCGTGTCTGGATGCGGCTTGGTCGGCACGTCTTAGTGTCACGTAACCCTGCTCTTCGAGGCAGCGCCTACAGGTTCGTGTAGTTCGGGCCGCCGCCACCTTCCGGCGTCACCCAGTTGATCACCTGGTAGGGATCCAGGATGTCGCAGGTCTTGCAGTGCACGCAGTTGCTTGCGTTGATCTTGAGATCGATGCCGTGCTTGGTGCCGGCCTTCTCTTCCATCTCGTAGACCGACGCCGGGCAGAAGTGTTGGCACGGGTTGCCGAACTCTTCGACGCACTTGTTGGCGCACAAGTCCGGCTCGCTGACGACGAGGTGACACGGTTGGTCTTCCTCGTGCATCGTGCCCGAGCTGTAGACCGAGGTCAGCTTGTCGAAGGTCAACACGCCGTCTTCGGCCAACTTCTCGGGCTCGGGCTTGCCCTTGCCGCCAAAGTAGTCGCCGACCTTCTGCATGTAGGTGTGGCCGGCGTTGCTCTTCAGCTCGTCCGAGAACCACGCGCCCTTGCCGCCAAATAGCTGCGCGAAGCCAGCGTTGATCAGGCCACCCATGAGGCCCTTGTGGAAGCCCTGGTGGAAGTTGCGGCACTTCCACAGTTCGTCGTGGCACCAGTCGGCCTTGATCTTATCGGCGTAGGCCTTGGTCGCCGCCTCCGAGAAGTCGCCGCTCTTCAAGCATGCGAACGTGGTCTCGGCTGCGAGCATGCCGCTGCGCATCGCCAGGTGGATGCCCTTGAGGCGCATGCTGTTCATGAAGCCGGCGCTGTCGCCTGCAATCAGGAAGCCATCGCCGTAGTTCTTCGGCATCGAGTAGAGGCCGCCTTCGGGCAGCGACTTGGCGCCGTAGTGCAGCATCTTGCCGCCACGCAGGAACGCGGCGATCTTCGGGTTGAGCTTCATGCGCTGCAACTCGCGGTGGCCGTCGAGCGTCGGGTTGGCCGCGTCGAGGCCCATGACCAGGCCAACCGAAACGAGGTTCTTGCCGTCATCGGTCTTGGCCATACCGTAGACCCAGCCGCCGCCGAAGGTCTTGGCATCGAGCGGGTAGCCCATCGTGTGCACGACGAGGCCCGGATCACACTGGCCAGCCGGCACTTCCCAGACTTCCTTGACGCCGATGCCGTAGACCTGCGGGTTCTTGCCGTGCAGGTTGAGGTCGTTGACGAGCTGCTTGGTCAGCGAGCCGCGCGTGCCTTCGGTCAGCACGGTCATCTTGGCAGCGAGTATGCCGCCCGGCTCATAGTTGCCTTTTTTCTCGCCGTGCTTGTCGACGCCAGAATCGGCGAGTTGCACGCCGCCAACTTTGTTGCCATCTCTCTGTAGAGCGGCTGCAGGAAAACCCGGAAAGACCTGGATGCCTTTTTCCTCGGCGATGCCGCCGAGCCAGCCAACCATCTTGTTGAGGGACACGACGAAGTTGCCGTGATTCTTCAGCGGCGGCGGCGTGATCGGCAATTTCTTGCCGCCCTTCTCGGATAGCCACAGCACGTAGTCCTTGTGGACTTCGGCTTCAACCGGCGCCGCAGGCTCCATCGTGCGCCAATCAGGCAATAGCTGATTGAGCGCCTTGGGGTCCATGACACCGCCCGAAAGCGAATGCGCGCCAAGTTCGGCCGCTTTGTCGATCAGACAGATTTCGGGCTCGAGTTTTTCACCCTCACCTTTGCTGTCGATTTCGGCGTTGTGCCGCTCGATCAAATTGGCCAGGTGGATCGCCGTGCTCAGGCCGGCGGGGCCACCGCCAACGATCACGACATCGAAGTCCATTACGTCACGTTCGGTCATTGAGATTCGTCCGCAAGCGGCTTGGTAACCGCGAGCAGCCGTCACACTACAGATCTGTGGGAGTCGACTGCAACGACGACAATCGAACGCACGTTCATACGGTTGTCTCGTAGCACTCGGTTCCGAGACTGCCCACCGAAAGGAGGCCCCCAAGATGAACATCCGCTATACCCTGAAGGAAGCCAACCAGGTCTTGAAGCTGGTTCGCGTCATCGCCCACGAAATGCTCGAGCGGCGTAATGACCGTCGCCAGCTTGCCCGTCGCCGGGATCAGCTGGAATCGGCACAAACGCCCGAAGGGCTGCGCAGCGAGCTGTCCGAGCTCGACGCGCGGATCTGGGAGCACGACGAAGCGCTCTACAACTGCAAGCATGAGCTCGAAGACCTCGGCCTCACCGTCTTGCGGACGAATCCGCTGACCGTCCACATTCCAGGCCGCAATACGAAAGCCAAGGGCCGGAAAAAGGTCTCGGCCCGCGCGACGGCGACACCAAATCAAGAGGTCGTCTTTTGCTGGCAGGAAGGCGAAGACGACGTTGGCTTCGGTCACCCACTGGGTGAAGAAGAACATCAACGACGGCCACTCAGGGTCGCCAAAGGCGCCTGATCGTTAGCGGCCCGGTTCGCCGGGTCATGGGCCTTGGAGTATTGGCCTTGGCCAGTGCTCGCGAGGCATCCGAATCCAGACAAGCCCGGTCACCCCGGGCTTGTTTGGTTTTGGGGCTTTCGACACGATGCGGTGGCACGATGTTTCACTGCACGATCCTATTCGCACTCAAACCTGGCATCTCGCTGGTCAAGGTCCGCACCGCCCGCGAGGCGCTGCAGGCGCTAATCGAGACCATGCCTGGGGTCGCCCACCTGACCGTGACCCACAACATCGCCGACGAACGGCAGGGCTACAACTTGGCGCTGTTCTCGGGCTTCGAATCGCGCGAGGCGTGCGACATCTTCTTCCGCCACCCGGAGTACCTGCGGGTGATGCGCGAGGAACTCGATCCGGTCATCGACCAGAAGCTGATCGCGCAGGGCGTCGACGAGGGCTGAGTCGGCCGGCCCCACCCCTCCCGCCATCACCCGCCATCACCCGCCCGCCCCACCCATCACCCCGCCCGCCCCACCCCGCCGTCAAGCCGCGGCCTGCCACCGACTCCCCGCCTGCCGCTTGCTCCTGCTATGGCCTGACCCGCGCCAGCCGCCGTTCGGCCCAAGTTTCGAAGCGAATGCACCACTGATTGGCCGACGATTGCATCGAGTGCTTGAAAGCGGCCGCGCCGCCGATGCAATGGCTGCATGAGTAATGTGAAGCGCGTCGCAGTGACCGGAGCCGCCGGTCAGATCGGATATTCCCTCCTGCCAATGATCGCCAGTGGCGGCATCTTCGGCCCCAACCAGAAAGTTGCCCTGCAACTGCTGGAAGTGACTCCGGTGCTCGGCGCCCTCGAAGGCGTCAAGATGGAGCTGGAGGACTGCGCGTTCCCACTGCTGACCGAAGTGACGTGCTCCGATGATCCGCGCGTCGCGTTCAACGACACCGATGCCTGCCTGTTGGTTGGCTCAAAGCCGCGTGGCCCGGGCATGGAGCGCAAGGACCTGCTGACGGACAACGGCAAGATCTTCATTGGCCAAGGCCAGGCGATCGCCGATGCCGCCGGCCCGGACGTGCGCGTCGTTGTTGTTGGCAACCCGTGCAACACCAACTGCCTGATCGCGATGCACAACGCTTCGGGCGTGCCGCAGGATCGCTTCACCGCGATGACGCGCCTCGACCAGAGCCGTGCCAAGGCGCAGCTCGCCAACAAGTCGGGCAAGCACTGGTCGACGGTCAAGAATGTCACGATCTGGGGCAACCACAGCAACACCCAATACCCGGACTGGCACAACGCCACGATCGATGGCGTCCCCGCCGCGAAGGCCATCAACAACGATGCCTGGTTGGCTGGTGAGTTCATCTCGACGGTGCAAGAGCGCGGCAAGGCGATCATCAACGCCCGCGGCAAGTCGTCGGCGATGTCGGCAGCGCAAGCGGCGTGCGACCACGCCAAGAGCCTGTTCACGGTTACCACCAAGGACGATTGGGCTTCGCTGTGCGTGATCAGCGATGGCAGCTACGGCACGCCCGAAGGCATCATCTCGAGCTTCCCGTGCACAACGGATGGCAAGGGCAACTGGAAGATCGTCCAGGGCCTTGAGATGAACGACTTCAGCAAGCAAAAGGCCGAGATCACCTGGAACGAGTTGGTCGGCGAGCGCGAAATGGTCCAAAGCCTGCTCGGCAACTAAGCATCGCATTGGAATACCTCGCGATCGCGCTGACGATTGTCGCCGGACTGGCGATGGGCGCGATCAACAACATCGCGGGCGGCGCCGGCATCATCGGCCTGCTCGTGTTCGAACACCTGTTCGGACTGCCGATCGAAACGGCAAACCCGTCGACGCGCCTCGCCGCGGTCGCCATCGGCGTCTTCGCGTGCATGGGCTTCGTGCGCGCCGGTCGCAAGATCCCGCGCCAGGCGTTTGCGCAAGCGCTGGTCGCGCTGCCCGGCGCCCTGCTCGGCGCGAAGTTCGCCGTCGAACTGCCGCCCCTGGTGTTCCGCAGCTACCTGGCGCTGATCATGGCCTTGTTGCTGTTCCAGCAACTGCGCGGCATCAAACCGGGCGAGCAGCAGAGCCCAGCTTGGGTCGGCATGGTCGGTTGCTTCGTGATCGGCCTGCACATGGGCTACGCGCAGGTTGGCACCGGCTTGGTTGCGACGTTGGTGCTAGCGAAGGCCTACGACCGCGACCTGCTGGCGGTCAACGCGGCGAAGTGCATCGTCGTGACGGTGACCGCAGTCGCCAGCACGACGAGCCTCGCCATCGATGGCGCGATCACGTGGATTCCCGCCATTGCGCTGGCAGTCGGCTGCGGCATCGGCAGTTACCTGGCGAGCCATTGGAGCGTCAAGAAGGGAGCCAGCGCGGTAAAACGCGTGGTGATCGTGATTGCGAGTGTGGCACTGGTCGAGCAACTGCGTCAGATCTACCTGATCGCGATCGAGCCTTAGACCGACTCGGCGAACGGCTTCGGTCGCAACCGCTACGGATAGAACACCACCGCGGCTTCCGTCAACAGCACGTCCTCACCACGGCGGACCTCGAGTTCCAACGGCAGGCTGTCGGGCCCGCCTAGCGGCGTCTGCACGCAGCGGTAGGTGTGTTTGCCGCGGCGCCACTCGTAGTGCATGTTGCCGCCCGAGCCCTGAAACTCGCACACCCCGTTGTGCAACTCAAGATCGGGTGCGGCATCGAGCGGCGCATCGCGGCGCCATGAGGTGTAGCGCAGGCTATCGTCCGGCATGCGGTCGATACGCACGCGGTAGGTCTTCGTCTGCCAACGGGTCTCAGGTTCGACGTGGCCCTGCAGGGACTTCGCCAACTGGCTGCGATCGCGTTCGATCAGCCCCAGGCGACGAGCGTTCTCGGCAGGCGAATGCTCGTTGTGGCCGATCAAGCGCTGCTCGTCGTCCAACCACAGCCGGCCACTGCCAAGCATGATCCCGCGCCAGCCGACGCGCTGCCAATCGTCGTCGTTGCTGGCCGCGACTTCGTCGATCAGATGCTTGGGAAACAGCTCGTCGAAGCACTCGATGCAGTCCTGTTCGCTAGCAACCGGCGGCAACGGATAGGGCCGTCGCAGCGGATACCGAAGCCACTGGCACACGACCTGCGCATCGCCCGTCGCCAATGCCTGGCGAAAGCCTTCGACCGATGCTCGCGGCCTGGCCGAAACATCCGCGCCGCACGCCGCCGCCAACATCGCGGCCACCGCCAGCGATCCAACCAGTAAAGCCCTCATGCCGCCAGACGATCCGCTTGGCCCGACAGGCGCAAGCGAGTTCCAGGCGTTGCTCGGTCAGGCAATCGAAGTCGGCTTGGTGGCGCTGGTCGCGATCCGCGCAACCGACGAAGTCGCCGAAGATGCAACCGGCGAAGCAAACGGTGATGCAATCGCCGATGCGACCACAGGCCCAGCCGCAGGCACGCCCACCGGCAGAACCACCGGTGCACCGACCGACCTGGCCGCTGGCGCCCCCACCGGCACAACCGCAGGCTTCTCGACGCGTTGGTAGATGCGCAACACGCGCTTGGGATCGAACGGTCGTGGCAACGCCAGCAAAGCCCCCGTTGACGTAGCGCGTCGGAAGTTCGGGCCGAGCTGCGCATCCCACCACGACAACGGTCGCAACGTGATGTGGCCGAAGTGCTCCAACTCGGTGTGCGAAATGTGCACCGCCAGATTGCGAACGCCGAGACGATCAAACTCGGCCACCATCTCCGGCACGCGGTCTTCGGGCAGATGCTCAAACACATCGATGCAAAGCAGCGTGTCGAAGCCGTCTTCGGGCCCATACGGGATCTTGGTCACCGACCCCTGCCGCAGCCATGGTGCCACCTCGGGCACCGCGATGCGGGCAAGATCGGGGCAGTGATCAAAGCCGTGCGCATCGACTCCGCGACGTCGCATCTCACGCACCAACAGGCCGCCGGCACAACCAGCATCGAGCACCTTCTTTGGCTGCAACGTGTTGACGACCATGTCCGCGATGGCGCCCTTGAACTCACGTTCGACTTCGCTCTCTGTATCGCAGTAGCCCGACCCCTCGTGGTAGTCGCCGGGATAGAGCTGTGCCAATTGCTCGTCGGTGATGCCGCGATAGGAACCTTCGAAATACGGCCGCAGCAACTGCGAGAGCTCTTGCAGCACACGCGTTTGCTCGGCGGTCGTCACCTCACCTTCCTCCAGGTGATAGATCGGCCCATTACTGCGCCAATCACACTCCATGCGGCCGGCCAAGCCCTGGTGCATCAGCGAGAAGTCGTAGAGCAGCACATCCCCGTTCCACAGGCCGCCCGACAGGATGGCCGGGTGCTTCAGGCCCGTCTGCGGGTCGGTGACATCGAAGGAGACCCGGTAGCTCATGCCCATGATATCGACGGTTCCGGACCAACCGCTTGAAGGAACTCGCCTCGCGGCCCGGGGACGCTACCGTCTGGGCATGAGCCGTCATGTCGTCGTAACCGGTGCAAGTTCTGGCATCGGCGCAGCCTGCGCCCAAGCCTTCGCAGCCCAGGGGGACCGTTTATCGCTTGGCGCCCGCCGGGTCGAACGCCTACCCGAAGTCGTCGACGGGGCGTTCTGCCACGCGCTGGATGTCACCGACCGCGCCAGTGTCGAGCAGTTTGTCGCGGCCGCGATCGCCAAGCACGGCCCGATCGACGTGCTGGTCAACAACGCCGGGCTCGCTCGTGGCACCGAGAAGATTGCCGAAGGCACTGGTGTTGCGTGGCGCGAGATGATCGAGACCAACGTGCTCGGCCTGCTCGAAGTCACCCGCCGGGTGCTACCGAACATGACGGCCAACGGCGGCGGCCACGTCGTCGTGATCGGTTCGATCGCGGGCCACAAGGCCTATGTCGGTGGCGGGGTCTACTGCGCTAGCAAGCGCGCGCTGCAGCCGATTTGTGAGGCGATCCGGATGGAGACGCTCGGCCAGAACATCCGCGTCACCAGTGTCGATCCCGGCATGGTCGACACCGAGTTTTCGATCGTTCGCTTCCACGGCGATGAAGACAAGGCCAAGCAGGTCTACAAGGGCGTGCGGCCGCTGGTCGCCAACGATGTCGCCGATTGCGTGCTGTTCGCGGCGAATCGGCCGGCGCACGTCAACCTGGACACCATCCTGGTGATGCCGACCGACCAGGCCAGCCCGCAGATGGTGCACCGAGCGGAGTAGGCCGGTCTCGGCTGGCGCAGCAGAATTCGAGCTCCGCTGGCTCTGAGGAGCAGTCGCAGCGCTCGCGGGGAAGACACTAGCGCCGCAAGTTACTTCTTGCCCTTCATCTCGATATCGCCGGCACGCCATGGATGCGGCTTGGGCAAACGGTTCATGTGCATGGTCATCAGCGCCATGGCGGTGCCGTAACCAGCCGAACGACCAAACTGACGGTCGTTCCAGGTTCCGTTCTCGTCGATCGAACGCGCCAGGATCTGGCGCATCTGGGCGCGGAAGCCTTCGCGCGCCTTCGCATCCTTGATCTGTTCGATCGCCTGGGCGCAGTAGAGGTGGCCAAACATGAAGTAGTAGGGCGCGATGCCGTACGGCTTGATGTGCGTGCCCCGCTGACTCTTGCGCACCGCGAGGTGATCCCAGCTCTCGAAGAACAACTCGAGCGCCTTGCGATGTCGCGCTTCGTCGCCGCGACCGGCGAGCAGCATCGTCGTCTCACACACAGCGGCACGCGCAGCCGAGCCCGGCGCGAGATCCATGAAGCGAAGGTCCTCTTCGCCCTTGTCGTTGAGGTTGCGGTTGGCGGAACTGTAGGCGTAGCCACCGGCACTGGTGCGCGCGCGTTCGATGGCTCCGAGCGCTTCTTCGACGACCTCGTCGGGAACCGAATGGCCGCGGACCTTGGCATGGAACAGCGCCTGCAGCGCCGGAGCCGTCATGAACAACGACGCGCTGTTCTTCGGGCTCTTGTAGCCGGCGCGGCGCGAGTAGTTCCATCCACCGCTCTTCGGGATCGCCGACGCGACCAGCGTCTTGACCAACCAGTCGACCTTCTCGGTAACCTTGTCCGTCAAGTTCGCCGGCACCAACCGGTAGTCCTGCAAGTGCAGCAGGCACTGCAGCGCGTAGATGTGGCCCCAACCGCGCACGTCGTAGCCACCGATGAAGCCTTCGGTCATGCGGTCGTGATCGAGCGCCTCGAGCACGAACTCAAGGCCGCGGGTCACGGCGTCGTTGCGCTTCTCGTCGTCGCGGTAACCAGGTGCCGAGACCAGGCCCATGATCGTGATCGACGTGCCGCCGACCCGGTAGCCCACCGGCAGGTTGCCGCGATCTTCGCGGTAGACCCCCTCGTAGGGCCACTGGTTGCCTTCTTCTTGCAGCGCCAGGACCCCGGCGATTGCCGTCTTGGTCGCTTTGGCCGCGTCGAGCGGTGGCACATCCGGAACGGGGAACTCGGTGATCAGGCGGCTAGCTCCGGGACGAGCGGGAGCCTTCTTCCGCTGAGCTGGCAACAACGAGACGACGAGCAAGGGCAATAGCCAACGAACGTTCATGGTTTCTCCGGTCTAGAGATGGCGCAGAACCTACAGCATCTCTCGACGGGGCTCGGTGCGCCAGGATAGGTTGGCACCATGAACGTCCGCGCTATCGCTCTACCGCTGATCGCCGCAGGAATCGCCTATGGCCTCTGGCTGACGCTGCCGACCAAAGAACCGGCGCCAAGCCCAACTCCCGCCACCACCTGGCGCGCTGGCGCCGAGACCAACTACGTGCAAGTCGGCAACTACGCCGAGCTTGAGCCGGAGACGAAGCTGCGGCTGTCGTACACGTGCTCCGAACCGCGCCACGTCTACGTGTTCAGTCACAGCGCCGAAGACGGCACGATCCTGATGTTCCCCAGCCCGGACGTCAAGGGCAGCCCGGCCAACCCGGTGGCTGCCGGCAACCATGTGCTGCCGGGTTCGTTTGACGACAAGCCGCTGTTCTGGACCAACCGCGCGGAGATCCTCGCAACGACGACGTTCGTAGTGGTCGCCGCCGTGGAGCCGATTGCCGAACTGGAGGCGCTACTGCCGCACCTGCGACGCTGGACGAACTCGGCCATGCCAAGCAAGTCGATGCAAATCACCAACCCGGCGACAGGCACCGAAGTGAAGGGCAAGCCGCGCACGCCGTTGCCAAGCGAACTACTCAAGCGCGCAGCCGACCGCACGATCGCCGAGACCATCGTCAATGGTCCGATGGCGCCCGACGACGTGCCCAACGTGTGGACGTCGAGTTTGCGCGTCAAGGAAGCGGTGCAACCGAAGGACAAGAAGGCGCCCGACGGGAAATAGAGACGACGCGAAGGGAACCAGGCCCAGTGGCTTAGTGGTCCAGTTGCTCAGTGGTCCAGCGGCTTAGTGGTCCAGCGGCTCAGTGGTCCAGCGGCTTAGTGGTCCAGCGGCTCAGTGGTCCAGCAACTGAGCGCGCAGTGGCACCGCGCGGTGGCTCAGCGGCTGAGCGCCGTCGCCGCTATCCCTTGGCGAACGCCTCTTCGACCGACGCACAAAGGATGTGCACGCAGACGAGGTGGCTCTCTTGGATGCGCGCGGTATTGCTCGAAGGCACCTGCACCGAGACCTCCGCGTGCTCGACACACGCACCGCGCTTCTCCCCGCACAGCAACGCGGTCGCGATTCCCATTTGCTTGGCTTGCTGCATGGCGAGCAAGACGTTCTTGCTGCCGCCGGACGTCGTGATGCCAATCAGCAGGTCGCCGGACTTGCCGACCGCTTCGACCTCGCGACGGAAGACGTGCTCGAAGCCGGCGTCGTTGCCGATCGCGGTCAGGGTCGGCACCTGGTGGCCGAGGGCCATCGCGGCGTAGCCCGGACGATCCTTGTGCTCAAACCAACCAACCAGTTCGCCGGCCGCGTGGGCCGCGTCGCAAGAACTGCCGCCGTTGCCGCAGAACATGATCTTGCCACCAGCGCGAAGCGTGCGGACGGCCAAGTCACATAGCTGCGAAAGTGACGGCGTGCACTCCTCCAGGAAGCGCTGCTTGGTCGCGATGCTGTCTTCAATCGTGCTGCGGATCTTGCTGTCGTGCATTTCTGCCCGCGGACCTTACCGCGGCATCAGTCGCCGTGCACGGCTGCAAGCGCCGCAGACACGTCTGGTTTGTGACCAGCTGCGGTCAAGGCATCGCCAAAGGCCGCCAAAGCCCGCAGCACGTTCTCCAAACGCGCCCCGTGGCCCATCAGGCCGACCCGAAAGACCTTGCCGGCGAGCGACCCCAGGCCGCCCCCCACTTCGATGTGATGCTGCTGCCGGAGATGCTTGCGGAAGGCCGCGTCGTCGATGCCATCGGGGTAGCACACCGGAGTCAACATCGGCGTGGCCTGATCGACCGGCACGAGCGGCTTGAGCCCGAGCGGCTCGAGACCGCGACGGAACGCCGCCGACACTTCACGATGTCGCGCGTAGCGCGCCGGCAGGCCTTCGGACTCGATCTCCTCGAGCGAAGCGACCAGCGCATAGATCATGCTGATTGGCGCGGTGTAGTGGTAAGCGCGCTGGGTTCCGAAGTAGCCGTTGAGCAACTTGGTGTCGAAGTAGAACGGCACCGGATGGGTTCGCGCGTGCACCCGTTCGAGCGCACGCTTGGAGAACGTCACGGGAGCCAAGCCGGGCGGCACCGACAAGCACTTCTGCGTGCCACTGAACGCGGCGTCGACCCCAATCTCGTCGTAATCGAGCGGCACACCGCCAATGCTGGTCACGCAATCGACCGCGAACAATGCGCCCGCGTCACGGGCCGCCTTGGCGATCGGGCGCAGGTCCGTCAGCACACCAGTGCTGGTCTCTGCATGCACGACGACACACAGTCTTGTTGGACCAGCTTGGATTGCCTTCTGCATCGCGTCGGGATCCAACGACTGTCCGAACTCGACAACGACCTCGACCGGGTCGCCACCAGCTCGCCGAACGGCATCCGCGAAGCGCATGCCGAAGACCCCGTGCACGCCGACGACGACCCGGTCGCCAGGCTCGACCAGGTTGGACACGATCGCCTCCATGCCAGCCGAGCCCGTGCCCGCCAATGGTAGAGTCAGCGCGTTCTCGGTCCCGAACAGGCGCCGCAGACCAGCTTGCGCATAGTCCAACAGCGGCACGAAGTCGGGATCGAGGTGACCGAGCAGCGGCTTCGACTGCGCCCGCCGAACGTGCGGACTACTGGGAGAAGGGCCGGGGCCCAACAACAGGATCTCGGGAGGTTCCAACATGACTCAGATGCATAGACGGGCCCAATTCGACCGTGCCGATTCGACCGTGCCGATTCGAGCGCACCGATTCGGGCTTCTAGAACGGTTTGGTCTGCGCCAGCCAGACGGCCGCTGCGCCAGCTGCGATTGCTAGCAACAAGCCGAGCATGCGTGGCACCATGCCCTTGCGGACCAGCACCGGCAATGCCGCCAAGAACACCCAACAGCCGATCTTGGCGTAGAGCCAGTTGCCCCAGTCGACGCTCGGATCCTTGTGAACCGTGCCGACGCCGGCGACGACCATGATCAGCAACGCGATGCCGTGCAGCACCATCGGCAACTTGCCTTTGGCATTCGCTGGGGCCAGCAGCACGCCACCAAGACTCAGGAATAGCAACAAGGCACCAACAGCGTGCAAGACACGATAGATCTCAGGACTCATTGCGTGCGATTATGAAGGGCAAGCCGCACTGGCACCCTTTCCTTTTCTGAGTCAGAGCACTTTGACGACTTCCAGCTCGCACCCAGCCATGGCCAAAATCCGCGCAGACCTGCGCCAACGCCCGCTCGTGGCATCGCATCGCGGGGACAGCGTGCACCACCCGGAAAACACGCTCGCTGCATTTCAGGCGGCCACGGACCTCGGGGTCGCCATCCAAGAGTTCGACGTGCGCGAACTCGCGTGTGGCGAACTGGTCTGCGTGCACGACGCAACCTTCGATCGCACTTCGAACGCAACCGAGCACCTTGGTCCGGGAGCGCCGGTCGCCGAGATGAGCTGGGCAACCGCGAGCCAATTGGATGTCGGGTCGTGGCACCCTCGCGGCAAACCCGGCGAACGCGTTCCGACCCTGGCCCAAGCGCTCGACGTCATGTTGCCGACGTGCGTGCCACTGATCGAACACAAGGCTGGCTCAGCCGCCCGCTACGTCGAGTTCCTGCGCGCGAGCCAGCGTACCGATCAGGTGATCCTGCAATCGTTCGACTGGCACTTCTTGAAGGACGTGCACCATCTGGCTCCCGAGATCGCCATTGCGGCGCTCGGTCCCAACCACGTATTCGCGGTACCTGACGACGATGCGATCGCATCCGTGCAAGCGTTCGGGGCCGAATTGATCCACTGGCGAGCACGCGAACTCAGCGCAGACGACGTCGCTCGCAGCCACCGTGCCGGATTGTTGGTCTGCACCTACACGACCGACGACGACCTGGGGTTCTGGGGCGGCCGGGCCATGGGCATCGATGCCATGTGCACCAACGACCCGGTGAAGATGGCCAACGTCGTTTGGCGCAGCTAAAGCTCGCTCGCTCAGCAGCGAGTTGCGCCAAGAGCTCGATCGCCTGGCCGCAGGTGCAGACGGATTGCTCGCCGACAGGCGAGCGACGTCAGGCCGGACTGGTTGCCAACTGACACGGTTGCCAACCCACACGGCTGCCAACCGACTACAGGACGTCGAACTTGACCGATCCGTCTGGCTGGACCGCCACCCGCAACACGTACCCCGACTGCAAAGCATCGGTGACGATGATGACGCCGCTCTGCTTCGAGGAGCCAGCAAGCGCTTGCAGCAAGCCATGCGAGACCGTGACGATCCGTCCAGTGACAGACAGCGACACGGGCACCCCGAGAACGTCATCGACGAAGGTCGCCGAAGCAGCACCCATCTGGCTCGCGGTGCGCATGGAGACATCACTCGCCGTGTTCGGCGCGATCCAAGTACCACGCGGGGCCGTCGATTCCATGTTGACGCCGCCAACGTTGGCGCAGAACGGCAAGATCCAGACGCCGCCGCCGCCACCGTTCTCGCCGCCCGGGTCACACACCGTCGGAACCGCCAACAGCGCGGCGATCAGCAAGACCAGGACGTTGCGGAACATGGAAGTCATGGTGAGCGCTGGAGGAAGGTGAGGAACGCGAATCGGTAGAATCTCGAAGGCAACCTTAGCAGAAGTCTACCCGCGAACTGGCATGAGCGGAAGCTGAGACCAGTTAGCCCATAGCCTTCTTACTGAGGCAAGTAACCCTACGAAGTCGATTCTTCCTGCCTGGGCTGGATACCAGCCTCCGATGGGAACCACTCACGAAGGCGATCCGCCAGGGAACACGCGCGCGGATGGGTGTGAATCAGGTGCAGAAAGTGACTGCGCCGCGAGAGTTCCTGGGCGACCCAGCGACAGCGGTGTGGGGCGTCGGAACGCAAACGGTCAAACCAACGTAAGCTCTCGTCAAAACTACCCTTGAGACCGTAGGCGAGGGCCAGATTGAAGAGCGCCGCAACCAATCTCGGTTGCCGGGCGACAACACCGGACTCGACCACTTCCAAGAGCAGGGCAACCGCGCCATCACAGTCCCCTTCGTCGAGGTGGATGTTGCTTAGATTGGAGAGGGCAAAGCCGCGCATTACGGTGTCCCCGGAGCGCTGCAACACCACTTGGAACTGTTTGCGGGCCAAGGCACGCTGGCCGCGCGCATAGTGCACGAGGCCGAGGTAGATGCGCGCATCGTCGGCCGCGGGATCGAGCGACATGCATTCGGCCAGCAAGCGCTGACCGCGCGCCAGGTTTTCCTCCGGCGTGCGCAACTGACCGTCGAACAGGTCCTCGGCTGCAACCCACTCGGGAGCGCTTTCCGCAGAGTTCGCGCGAGCGACCTCATCAAGCAGCGAGCGACCGCGCATGGCCATGTCCGGAACCGGCATTGGCTCCCTGGCCACTTCGCGCGAGAACTCCGGCGACAAGCCCATCAGGGTGAAGTTGCGACCAAGCTCGTACAGGATCCTGGACAGCTTGCGTTGGTTGCCAGTCAGCTGCCGGCGAAGCGTCTGGTTCTCGAGCTCGCTTTCGCTGCCGAGCTCACCTGCGCCACCTGACGCCGCTGCGATACCGGAATCCGCTGCTGGGTCCCCTACTCCTGGATTACCTACGCCCGGATTACCGATGCCCGGACTAGCTGGCGCCAATACGTCTGGCGCCGCCATGGCAGCAGCGAACCTGCGGTGCAATCCGACTTGCTTGCGAATGCCGTCAAAGAACGACCGACACGTCGGGCATGCATCCGAGTGCATCGTGACCCGACGGACACCGGCCGGATCCAACTCACCATCGAGCATCGCCGACAGGTCTGCCTGGATCGGCAGGCAGAGATCTTGCCCGCGATTCCCAGGAACGGAATACAGCGAAGGATTCCGCGCGTCAGCCTTGCCCGGCTGGGGTTCACGATGAGGTTGTGCAGAGTGCATAGGACTCAGGGCGTGTCTAGATGCCCTGGGCTGAATGGTCACGCATTCGTTTCGTCGCGTTACACGTTCGCGCCAAAACTCGTCGGTCGCTGGCAGAACGCCGCACCGATTCGCCATGGCTCGTTGCCTGCTTCGGGATGGCGCCCGTTGGCGCGGTCGGACTGGCGACCTCGGCCTTCGCAGCCAATTCGGCGAGCGAACGTTCCATCCCGCGGAAGATCTTGCGGCGCCCACGGAAGATGACCATCTTCAAGTTCTCCAAGCGGATGCCGAGATCTTCTGCGGCATCGCGGTACGACCGACCATCCACTTCCACCATCGTCAACGCGCGACGCTCTTTGGTCGAAAGACGCGCGAAGTGCAGCATGTAGAGCTGCAGATACATCAGGTAGGCGCGGTTGACTACGGATGCACTCTCGGCCTCGCTAGCAGCGCGGTCGGGACGGCGCACGCGCACGTCTTCGGGCTGCATCGTTTCTTCGTCGATCGCTTGGAAGCGCGCCAAGCGCGTTTGCCCCTTGAGGAACTTCAACAGCGTATTGCGGGCAATGCGATGCCCCCAACCTCGGAACGCATCCGCCTTGTCGGCAAGGAATCGGTGCGGGTAGCGGAAGATGTTCAAGAACACTTCCTGCAGCACATCCTGTGGATCTACGTGATGGTACGATCGCCGGAGGTTGCACTGGATCGCGTACAAAAACGACGCGCGGTTCAATTCGAAGAGGAGCGCGAACGCGGCGCTGCTACCGCTGTCCTTGTAGCAATCCATCAGACTGGTGCTGACCCAGTCGATGAATTGTTGCGCGGTGTCCACGGATGCACCCGGGTGGGGTGGACGTCCGTGAGCCAACGCTTCCAGGGCAGGGCTGCCGGTCTGCTCCCACAACTCGAAGAGCCGCTCACAAAGAGCGACGCGATCGACCGAGGTGTGGTTGACGTGCAACATGACGGGGGCTGTCGGAGCCACGATCGAAGCCGTGGCCACCCGATATCATGCCATAGTCAGTTGTCCCTGGAAAGTAACCGCTGACAAACGGTGAAGCGCAATTAGCGGTAGAGCGCATATGCCCCGGTGTCAGGGGCGTTTCCGGCCGTCAGAACCGCTCAGATCGGCAGACGCAGCACGAGTCCGGCACCGCCTGGACCAAGCTCATCCGGCACGACCGTGGCCTCGAAACCATCTACCGCCGCCCGGAACGCATCGACGACATCGGAGTCGATGTCGCGCGCAGGCTCACCGCGACTGCAAACGCGGATGCTTGGCGCGCCGTCGTGCGAGTCGACTTCGATGCATCGCAGGCCCTGGCTACCAGTTCGCGCCCAGACCAACTCGAGCGCCTTCTGGATCACATGCATCAACCTGCCACGATCCCCCCAGTAGACGATGTGCTTGCCCGACAACACCGCGATCGGGTCCGTCAAGCCCTGCAAAGCGTTCGCTTGCTGTTCGCACAATTCGACCAAATCGATCGGTTCGAGGCCTTCCGAGGCCCTTGCGCTCTCGACTTCAAACTCTTCACGCAAGGCGTCGCACCAATCCACGACGCGCGCGAGATCACGCACAGCGCCCTTGAGTTGCGCGCGTGAGTCTTCGGCGATCGCACCATCCAGTTGCTCCAAGCGGTCGCGCACTTCGGTCAGCAGCAGATCGAGGCTCTGCGCCTGCGCGTGAAACCGCTGCCCGAGAGCCCGCGTCGTGGCCCCCGATCGCTGCAACGGCGGCGACTCGCCACTATCCGTGATCAGCAAGTCGTGGCCACGCGGAGGCGCAGGCAGCACGTAGCTGGGGTCGGCAGGGTCTAAGACAGGATTGCGATCAGTGGTCATGCGTTCGGTCCTTGGGCACAAAGCCTGCGATGGCATCGACCAGCCAGCGGCGCTGCCTTGAGGGACCCGAGCACCCGAATCCACAGTTCGCCGTTCCCGCCGGGAAGACGACGTAACCGCTTGGCAGTAGCATGGTGCGCCATGCATCGATTCCTTCCGTCCGTGCTGGCCTTCCCGCTCGTGGTGGCATTGGCCGCCGCGGTGCCCGCCCAAGGCAATCGGGTGCCGACTGCCGAAGAACTAGACAACGCCCAGCCCGAAGTCGTGCGCCTGATGGCCGAGCGCATCCTGCGCTCGCGCGGCGGCGACATCCGCCTGGCCTCGTCGGAAGTGCTCGCCGCGGCGTTTGACACGCAGGATCGTGCGACGCGCTACCTGTTGTGGCGACAATCGATCGACATGGCCGTCAAGACGGGCGACGCCTGGATTGCGCTGCAGCACGACCGGACCTTCGCCAAAGACTTCGGCCTCGATCCGCACCGAACCGGAATCCACCTGTTGAAGCGCATGGCCGCGACCACGGAGGACGTGAAGCAGATCGCCAACGTCAGCCTGGCGGCGATGTATGCAGCCGACAACCACGCCCTGGATCCGAAAGACACCGTGATGCTTTCGTACTATGACGTGGCATTGCGCGCCGCGTTGCGCACCAACCATGCGCCGCTCTACAGCCACGTGCGTGACCGTCTCGCGGAATTGCGCGCACCACGCGCCATCGGCAAGGTGCTGGCGAAGAGCCTGCACGATTCGCCGTGGCCAGCCGCGACGGTCGCCAGTGGCTTGTTGCAGGGCGAGATTCGCATGTTCGAACCGTTCGAAATGCGCGACTTCCAGACGCTGTTCCACAGCTTCGGCGACATCAATGCAACGCGCGCGACCAACACGCTCACCGCCAAAGAACTGATCGCACTCAGCCAGCATGCCATCCACCCGCTGATCAAGACCGGCATGCTGCGGTGCGCGCAGCAGCGGCTGGTGCGCGACTACCTCGGTGCCAACGAGAAGACGCGCCAACAATCGTGCCAACAGATCGTCAAGCTGACCGGACAGCTGTGCACCGCCGACGGACTCGCGCGACTCAGGTTTCAAGACGACAAGAAGCTTGGGCAGATGGCTTATGCAAACGGCAAGTGGTCGACCGACGAGGGGCGCTTGATTGGCACGGCCGTCGGCGCCAACAACTTCGCCACCCATCGGGTCAGCTTCTCACTGGCCAACTGCATCGTGATTCGCGGCGGCATCCAATCCGAGGGTGGCTTGAACTTTCGCTGCAAGGCCGGCGACGTCAACTTGCTGCTGAATTGGGAAGTCGAACCGCAAAACCACCTATGGATCCACGGCGCCTGCCATCGCACCGAACCGCCGGCGCTGACCGAAGGCGAAGAGCATACGATTGCGATCTTCTCCGATGGCGCCAACGCCCACGTCTGCATCGACAACCAACACATGTGGACCGTCAACAGCCATCTCGCCGGAACCGTCAGCGTCTACCCGGCACTCGGAAGTGAGATCTTCGTGCGCGAGATCCTGATCGACGGCAAACCAGCTGGATTGGTCGACACGCCGATTGGCGTGATGATGTGAGCAGCTCCAAGCTATCAGCAGACTCCATGCGATCGATTGCCCACGAGATCGGCTTTGACCTCGTGCGGTTCGGACCCGCCAGTCCTGGCGAGCACGCGGATCGCTTCAGCGAATGGCTCGATGCCGGTCGCCACGGCGAGATGGACTACCTCGTCAAGAACAAGGACCGCATCATCGATCCGCAACAGTGGCGGTCGGGAGTGCGTTCGTCGATCTCGGTCGCAGTCGACTACAGCGGTCCACCCGGCGAGCTCCACGGCGGTGGCCGCATTGCCCGATACGCCGTTGGTCGCGACTACCATCGCTGGCTCGGCAAGCGCATCACCAAGTTGCGCAACCAGCTCGAACAAGCCGGGCTCCCGCACGGCTCGATGACCGGCGGCACCGACGCGGTGCCCGTGTTGGAACGCGCGCTCGCCGTGCGATCAGGCATTGGTTTTCTAGCGAAGAGCTCGATGGTCATCTCGCCGACCCACGGCCCCTACCTGCAACTGGCCGAGCTGCTCGTGCCGGAAGAACTGCCGCACGACAACCCGGCAACCGGCACCTGTGGTTCGTGCACGGCCTGCCTCGACGCGTGCCCGACCAATGCAATCGTCGCACCGTTCCAGGTCGATTCCCGCCGCTGCCTTTCGTACACCACGATCGAGCAGCGTGGCTTCGTCGACCACGACATGCGCGAAGCACAAGGCGAATGGCTGTTCGGCTGCGACATTTGCCTGGAGGTCTGCCCGTTCACCAGCAAGAGCCAACGCAAAGACGTGCTCGGCATCGATCGACCGAAGGACTTACAGGCGCACAAGGTCGTCGAGACCTGGACCCTGGTCGACGTGTTGGAAATGGATGAAGCACGCTACGACCAGGAGTTTGTTGGCACGGCCATGCGGCGCGCGAAGCGATCGGGCATGCGGCGCAACGCCGCGACCGTGCTCGGCAACCGCCGCGAGGAATCGGCGCTGCCTGCATTGATCGCCGCGCTTGCCGATGAGGATCCCGTTGTGCGCGGGCACTCTGCGTGGGCCATCGGCCGCATCAATGCACGACACCCATCGCTGCAAGGTGCGTTGCACAAGGAAGACGACGACCGCGTCCGCGAAGAGCTGCGGCGGGCAATCGAGCAGTCTTGACCACGGCAGGGAAGGCCAACGCCAAAAGCCCTCTCGCGCCACGCCACAAGCATTCGCAGGGAGTATTCTTCGCCAAGCAATGCGCGTTGCAAGCACGCGTCCTGACCAGGCGACGATCGCGTTTTCGCGACATCGCCCCTCCTAGCGCCATGGCACCGAGCAATCCTCGCGCCGCACGGCTCGCGATCCCGCGCGACGTCGCATCGATGCGACGGTCGAACCACGCGGATCGAGTTGCTGCACCAACGCGACGCCGATGCGTTGTCGTCCATGCCATCGCAAGTCGGCAGGTTTCTGGCCCACAAACACGAAACCTGGCAAGCCGGGTGCTCTACAGCGTTCGTGACGAACAACAGCCGCAACGACCTCCCGAACAGCACCAGCGAGTTTTACACCGAGCAGAAGTGGTGTGACGAATGCAACGGCTACGTGCGCTTCATGATGAGCGTCAACCACTCCTACTGCGTCGACTGCGGCGGCCGGGTTCGTCTTTTCAACCGCAACGACTCCGCCAACTTCCAAGAGACCGTGCAGCGCCACAAGTGGCAAGCCAGCTAGGCCCCACACCCACCACGCCACCATCACACAACAGCCACGCGGCTTTCCCCGCCGCACCACGGAATCATCGTCCATTCGCTCAACCCGCGAGCACCCGACAACCTGAGTCCCGCAAACGACCCGCCGGTCACCTTCCGGCGGGTCGTTTGCGTTACGGGGCGAACTTCGTGCGGCATCGCGGCGCGTCATCCGCAACGGCCACCAGTCGCCAATGGACGCGCGAGGTCGCGAGGACCGCTCCACGGAAGGCACGTCGGAGTGCGCACGTCCGGCAGGCACGTCGGGAATGCACTTCGGGAATGCACTTCGGGAACGCACTTCGGGAACGCACGTCGGGCAGGCACGTCGGAAATGCACTTCGGGAACGCACGTCGGGAACACAACGCCGCACGCGACCGCGGGACCAACCCCCTTGAGCAAGCCGCAGGACCATTCGCGCGAAGCCATTTCTGAGACGGTTCGCGGCGAAACCGGACCTAGCTGCCGCTCGCCCGTGACCACGTAGTACTCTTCGGTATCGCGGCGATCCCCCGGCCGCGTCGGACAAACGCGACGATCGCATTGCCGCGACATCGCCCCGATGCGCCGATGCCATCGTGTGCTCCGCGAACTCCGAACCATGGGCACGGCAACGGCGTCGCATTCACGCGACGGTTGCATGGCACACGAACGCACGCAGCACGCGGCGTCGCCAAGGAATTGTCGTCCATGCCATCGACGATCGACGGGGTTTCTTGCTGCTGTGCGCAAACTTGGCAAGCCCGTTGCTCTGCAACGTTCGTGACCAACAACAGCCGCAACGACCTCCCGACCAGCACCAGCGAGTTTTACACCGAGAAGAAGTGGTGCGACGACTGCGACGGCTACGTGCGCTTCATGATGAGCGTCAACCACTCCTACTGCATCGAATGCGGCGGTCGTGTTCGTCTTTTCAACCGCAACGACTCCGCCAACTTCCAAGACACGGTGCAACGCCACAAGTGGCAGGCCAGCTAACGACTTCCCCCGGCTTCCCCGCCGCACGCAACGCAATCACGAGATAGACTCCTACGCCCTCGGGCGCCCGACAACCTGATCCCCGTAGACGACCCGCCGGTCACCTCCCGGCGGGTCGCTTTGCGTTATGGGCCATGGTTGCGTCTTGCAAGCCCGGGCATGGTGCCCTTCGCCTTGCTAGCGACGTCGAATGACCGCAAGATCCAAGCATGCTGACTGCTCGCCAACAGGTGGCCGTTCTCATTGCGACGCTTGCGAACGCCTGCGTTGCCATTGCCCAAGAACCACCGACGCGAGTCCTGCGACCACTGCTCGGCAAGATCGTCGACCACGAAGGCCAAGGCGTCGCGGGTGCCGAAGTGCATCTGTCGTTCTCGCCTATCGGCAACCCGGAGATCGCGGCAACTGAGCACAAGGTCACGACCACCGACCAGCGCGGCCGATTCCGCTTCCAGGCGCAACCGTGCACGAAGCACCTGATCTGGGCCATCGGTGCAGCACGTGTCGATGGCGTTCGGTTGGCCACGACCCTGCAATGGATCTCGCCGGGGCGACCGTTCGAGCTGGTTGCCGACCAAGAGCACCCAGAATGCAAACTGACGATCCGTGGCATCGAACCTTGGGCCGACTACGCGCCGCTCCACGTGCAGATGGCGCCCGGAGGCATCCCCATTGAAGGCATGACGGCGGTCCTAGACGAAACCGGTTCTTGCACGTTGCCGCCATTGCCCGGCGGACTCACCTCCGTTTCCATCCACGACAAGGACGGGCAGCCACTGACGACCGTCAGCATCTCGAAGCACGAGCGAAAGATCACGCGAGCCATGCACCCGTTGCAAGAGCTGCCCATGGTCGTCGTCGACCCAGAAGGCAAGGCGATCGCCGGCGCCACGATCCGGCAACGCGTTCGTGCCAACGGACTGCTTAGCAATGATCTGGTTCCGTCGCTGCCAAACCGAGTCTGGTGGCGCGACATCGGCAAGACCGATGCCGACGGCAAGTTGGTCGCCCACGTGGCGAACAGGGGCAAGCTGTTTACGTCGAGTCACTGGCAGGGACTGTTCTTCACCGCGACCAAGGAAGGGCTCAACACCACCCACTCCGGCATCAGCGAGATGCCGTTCTTTGACGGCCAGCAGGTCAAGGGAGAAGGCGTCACGGCGCTGAAGTTCACCCTGCGGGAAGCCAAGCCGACGATCCTGCGGTTGATGCAGTCGCCAGAACGCGGACTGGCCAACCAGGCCGTCACGGTCAAGAGCGGCGTTCGGGTCAAGCGGTTCGAGAAGAACGGCTACAGTCACGAGAGCATCGTGCTGCAGCTGACAACCGACCAAGACGGGCTTCTGCGCATTCCTGCGCTGACCGAGCAAACCGGTGGCTTCGAATTGCTGCTTGGCGGCGCCAGTGTCACCGGGCTGATCCCCGAACCGTTGCGTCGCATGAGTCCGTATCGCGCCATCACCCTGCACGAGATCAAGGCAACGCCGGACAAGGAACAGCGCATCGACCTGCACAAGGCCGCCAAGGTCAAACTGCAACTACTTGGCGAACACGGCGGCCCCGTTACCGACGCCGAGCTGATGTTGATCAGCCGCGCCAACAGGAACAACTACACCTGCAACGGATGGAACACGATGGCGAGCACCGACAGCGCCGGCCGCGTCGCGTTGCTGGTGCAGCCAGGTCGGTGGTCCGTGTTTGTGCGCACCAAGACGGGCATGGCACATGTCAAGTTGAAGCTTGCCGACGGCGAGAGCCAAGAGCTCAACGTCAGCCTCAAAAAGATGACGACCATGCACGGCCGCGTCGTCGACGGCGATGGCAAGCCGATCGCCAACGTGCGCCTCGATTGCCACAGTTCGACGTGGCACAGCGGCGGCAACCGCGACCTGATCCTCGAGGCGATCGCCCAGAACATGAACTGGAACTGGATCAGTGGTACCGTGACGGACAAGGACGGAATGTTCGCCTGCGCCTTCCTGGATCTACCGGGCATGGGCTACGAGGCGCGCGTCAGCCACAACCGGAAGAAGTCGCCAGACTTCCAGATCGTGCCCAACGACTCACCCGTCACGATCACGATCCAGTAGCCGGCGTCGCGGCTAGCAGCGCTCGTATTTCCAGTTGCGATGCTTGCCGTCGCGCAACCACTCGATCGCCTGCAGGATCCGCCGGTCGCGCGTGCTGTCGCGCTTGGCGTCGACGATCCACTCGAGATAGTCGCGCTGGTAGCCGGCGGCGAACCCTTCGTAATGCTGGCGCGCGAGCCGGTTCTTGGCCAACGCCGCCGCAAACGCTTCCGGCATGTGCAGCTTGGCGGGCTTCATCTTCGGCACACGCTTCTGCTGCTGGCCTGCTTCGTTGCGCTTCATCGCCAACTTGATCACCTTGCGGAAGGCGACCTTGCCGGGCAGGTCTTGCACGGTCGTGATCTTGGCGCACTGTTCGATCACTGCCTGGATCTCCGGCCCCTCGGCCGTCAGCGGCTGCTCCTGCCAGAACATGAACGAGCAGTAGTTCTTGAACGCAGCGAAACCACCCAAGAAGCCGTGATGTTCAAAGCTTGGTGCACGCCACTTGATCGTCTCGACCACCTCCGGGCAGGCGCTGTGCACGCGCGCGCGTAGCTCGATCAGAATCGGCTGTGCGTAGGCCGCGGCCTTGGCAATGTAGGCATCAATTCTCGGGTCCGTGGTTGCGGGCACACGGGCCATCTTAGCCGACCGAATCCGAACGCCACAAATGCAAGAAGACCTGCCGCGTCCGCGACAGGCCTTCCTTGCGTTACGGGCGAACCGACGATCTAGAACAGATCGAAGCGGCCACCACGCGTTGCGGCAGCACCAGCCGGAGCCCCACCATCCCAAACGAACCACTGCGTGTAGAGCGAGAGGCCCGACAGAGCCGGAGCGTTCGGCAGGCCGACACTCAGCGTGCCATAGCCATCACCTGCAGCACCAGGCGTGCCGTTGAGCACCCAAGGAATCAGCAGTTCGGAGCCGTTGAGGCCCACGTTGATCCAGATGCCACTGAGCTGACTCAAGCCAGTTCCAGTGCTCAGCACCAGCGTCGACGCAGCGCCACCAACGGCGTTGTAGATCCCCATCTTGAAGTCGATGTTGCCGAGGTTGGCCGGAACGTTGTTGAGCAGCACGGGGAAGCGACCACCGGAGCCAACCGTTGGAATGCCGTTCTGGTTGCCCAGCTGCGGCAGGATCTGGCTGCGCAACGTCGGGCGATCGAACGGCGCCGTGCCGTTGGCCACGCGCGGATCGGTCAGAGCGTTGGTCAAGAAGTTGATCAGATCGTTGGCAGCCGGTGGCGGCACGTTCAACGGGATCAGCAGCGGGTCCTTGTTCTGCTGGTTCGGTCCACCACCCAAGCGGTAGAACGTGAACACGTCGGCAATGTTGGTGAATTGGCCGTTGTGCATGAAGGTGTTCCGCAAGCCGATGTTGCGCAGACTCGGGGTCTTGAAGCGACCAGCGTCCGCCGGGTTGCCCGTGACACCCTGACGGCCATTGTCCTCAGCGATCGGACGCAGCCCGAGGTTGTGGTACTGGTTGTCAGCGAACAGACCAGTCGTGTGACACAGGCCACAACGGGCCGGGCCCATGAAGACGTTGAGTCCCTGGATCTGTTGCGGAGTAAGCGCGGTCGTGTTGCCGCCGACGAACGCATCGTAGGGCGTCTGATCTGGCACCAACGTGCGCTCGTAGGTCGCGATCGCCATGGCGATGCGAGCCGCGGTGACGTCTGGCGTGCCAAAGGCAGCTTGGAACAGGTCTGGGTAGGTCGTGTTGCCAGCCACTGCGAGCGCCATGTCGGCGGGCAGATTGGTCGCCAGAGCCATTGGCTTGACGTTGATCAGCTTGCTGACGGCTTGCGCGAACGTGCGCGAATCGTGCGCCATCTCGGCTGCCGACAGGATGGGTTCCAAGGCTTGGCTCTCAAGAGCACCGCCAGCCGGGATCAGCGTGACGCCGGTGTCCGGATCGATGAATGTGCTGCGAGCGCGGCCGTCCCAGAACAGGTCGGTGAACCAGCCGCCGGTCAACGACGACGGGGTCGCACGGTCCGTGACCTGCAGGCCGAAGCCAAACGCGGGGTCGGGCGTGTAGTCGTTGGCCGCGTCGCTGCGAATGATGCCGGGCGAAGCGAACACATCATCCGGCGTGTTCAACACGCCATCGGCACCGGTGCCGCGAGCGCGACGGGTATCCGCACCGCCGGCCGCAAACGTGTGGCAGGTGCCACACGCAACGCGGTTGTCGGTCGACATCTGTTCTTCCCAGAAGAGCAACTTGCCGAGCACCGCCTTCTGCGGCGTGATCTGGTTTTGAGCGGGCACCGGCTGCGGGGGCAACGGGGCTTGAGCCACCATTGATGCGGAGCGAGAATAGCTAGGTTGCGCATATTGGGATCGGGGACAGAGGAGTGTATCCGCCTGGAAACACTGCTGTCTCAGGGGTGTCCCAACAACGGCATGACACAGCGATGACACACTGCTGGATGCATTTTTTCAGTGCCCGTGACAACCCCGCCGTGCGTCACACCCCCGAGCGCTCTAGCCCGAATCAGCTGCCTGATGCCGCCTTACGAACGCGTTTTTTGGCCGACCGAGCGGCTTTGCCCGCGATGGCGCCAGACGGTGGCGCGATGGCAGCGGTGGTCGCGGCCTCCTTCACGGTGCTCCTTGCACTGTGGAGAAGTTTCAACCTGTGCGCCAACAGATCGGCAAACCGCCCCTTCACATCGACTCCGCCGGCGCGCCGGTAGCAGCGGCGTGCTCGGCCGACGACCCCGAGTCGGCGACATGCATCGCCGCGAGCAATCCACGCCGATGGATCCCATGGATCCACCCACGCCAGCTGCCGAAATGTTGTGTCCGCCTCAGTGAGCTTGCCGGACAGCAACTGCTGGATGCCTTCGCGAAAGCGATCGGCACGTTGCGGCGCCGCAAGATGTCGGCGCAGCACCGCCCACAGGTAGGTCACGGTGGTCAGCACGGCCGTCAACTGCAGGCTCAAAAGCGGCAATTGCTGGCCAGCGGCAGGGGTTCCGAGCAAGTAGCGCGAAACCAGCCACCAGTCGATGAAAGTCCACAGGGCGACAGTCGCCCCGGCACCCAACCAGAACCTGCCGGTGCGCAAAAACAGCCAGGCGAACACCTGACCGACTGCAAACACCAGCACGTTGGCCATCACGGCGTCGACGAACACGAGCCAAAGACTACGCAGAACGGGCACCGGGGGCTACCGTGCTTCGCCTCGATGCCATTGTCAGGTCGCCTCTATTTGTTGTTCACGCCGGAGCTGTGCCGGCAGGATCCGTTCGCCACGCTAGACGCGGCGCTGGAAGCTGGTGTCGACCTGGTGCAGTGGCGCAGCAAGAAGCCGGATCGCGATGGCTTCGAAAAGACGCGCGCGATGTGCCGGAATCACAAGGTGCCGCTACTCGTCAACGACGACGTCATGTTGGCGCTGCGTAGCGAGGTCGCGGGAGCCCACGTCGGCCAGAGCGACATGCCACTGGATGCGGCGCGCAAGCTGATGTTCGGCCGCATTTTCGGCGTCAGCACGCACGACCTCGATCAGATTCAGGCCGCCGTCAAGTCGCACGCCAACTACGTCGGCTTCGGCCCATGCTACCCGTCGACCACCAAGGGCTACGACGAAGGACTGACCATGGAAGCCGTGGCCGCGGCAGTCGAGAAGTGCCATGAACTCAACCTGCCGATGTTCGCGATTGGCGGCATCACGCCGGTCAACCTGCCCGAACTGTATGCACAGGGCGTGCGCCGGGTCGCGGTCAGCAGCTACGTCTTGCAGCACGAGAGCCCCGGCGATGCGGTTCGCGAACTACGCGTGGCGCTGTCGTAGCACGCTCACAGCAGCAACATCGCGTCGCCGAACGAGTAGAACCGGTAGCGCTCGGCGATCGCTTCGCGGTACAGCGCAAGCGTTTCCTGGTGGCCGGCAAACGCCGCCACCAGCATCAGCAGAGTCGATTGCGGCAGGTGGAAGTTGGTCAGCAGCGCATCGACGACGCGAAACTCGCGCCCGGGATACATGAACAGTTCGGAGGAGCCACTCGCGGCCGTAACCGTGCGTTCGTCGGTGGCACACGTCTCGAGCGTGCGGCAGCTCGTCGTGCCGACGGCCACGACACGAGAACCACGAGCGCGTGCCTGCCGCACCGCGACGGCGGTCGCTTCCGGCAAGCGATAGACCTCCGCGTGCATGCGATGGTCGGTGACGATCTCGGCCCGCATCGGGGCGAACGTTCCCTCGCCAACGTGCAAGGTGACGTAGGCCGTCTCGACGCCGCGATCCGCCAACCGCTGCAACAGCTCCGGCGTGAAATGCAAACCCGCCGTTGGCGCCGCGACCGCGCCGGCTTCGCGCGCAAAGACCGTCTGGTAGCGAGCACGATCGTGGGCGACGTCTTCTTCGGCGGGACGATCGATGTACGGCGGCAGCGGGGCTCGACCGCATCGCTCCAACGCTTCGACCACATCGCCGGTTGCGGCAGCTACCCGCAGTTGCCAACGCCCGCCGCCGAGCGCCGCCAGCAATTCGATCGTCACCGAGCCGTCTTCCATGGGCAGGCGATCGCCGACCCGCAGCTTCTTCGAAGGTTTGACGAAGGCTTCGCCGACGTCGCCGACCAGGCTCAACAGCAGGCATTCCACTCCCCCGCCGGTCGCGCGCCGGCCTCGCAGCCGCCACGGCCGGACTCGTGTATCGTTGAGCACCAGCAAATCACCAGGCTCGAGGAACTCAGGCAAGTCGGCGACCACGCGGTGCTGGCTGGTGCGATCGGCACGCCGATGAACGAACATCTTTGCCTGGTCGCGCGGCTCGACCGAGCAGCTGGCGATCAGCTCCGGTGGCAAGGCAAAGTCGAACTCTGAGACGCGCATCGGCCCGCGTCATAGCCGGTCGCACGCCGCTATGCCACGCCCGTCGCAGAACCGACGCAATGCGCTTGCGGCTTGCTGGATCGCGGCCGGCCAGCCACCATGGTCGGCATGCCGCTACGCGTTCGCCCGTCGACCTTGAGTCCCTACGCCTACCTGGCCATCGCGTGCCTTGCGGCTTCGTGCGGTGGCGGCGGCGACAACAACCCCCTGGCCAGCAACCTGCCGCCTGAGATGCTGGTTTGCCGCGCCCGGGTCGACGACCCTCACCGCTACGCCGAAGTGGCGTTGCGCACGACCCGCAACTTGGGCACTGGTCGCGTCGGCGATCGCACCGGCACCGAACGGCACGCGCGGCTGCACTCCGACGGCGTTCGCGTTGTGTTCTCGCGCGAACGCCTCAACGACGACGCCGGCAGCCGCGAGCTCTACCTGTCGACGATTGATGGCTCGGCGGCCGAACTGCGATTGACCGTCAACTCCGAGCGAGACGACGACCCGGTGTGGTCCCCCGACGGCAGTCGGGTGCTGTATGCGAGTGAACAGGCCGGCCCTTCGGGATTGTGGACTTGCAGCGACACCGGCGGCGATGGCGAACCGTTCCTGCCGACGCCGGCCGGCTTCGAAGACAGCCAGCCAGACTGGCACGCAGCCACCGACAAGATCGTGTTCAGCCGTCGCGACAACACCGGCCGGCATGCGTTGTGGCTGGTCAACGGCAGTGGCTTCGGCGAGATCCCGTTGACCGACGGCGGCCTGACTGCTGGGCCCGACAGCGGCGACCACGAACCGGCGTTCTCACCCGACGGCACGACCATCGTGTTCGTGCGCCGCTACAGCCCCGACGCGAGCAAACTGTTCGCCTGCGACGTCGCGACGGCGGTCGTCACCGAATTGTTCGCGCCGACTGGCAACGTCGGGCAACCGCGCTAC
>CAXBFC010000009.1:0-37768 GCA_963974725.1 uncultured bacterium
CGCAGATCATGGGCCTGGACATGGCCGGCGTCGACATGCTCGAAGGCAAGGACGGTCCGCAGATCATGGAGGTGAACTCTTCGCCCGGGTTGGAAGGCATCGAAGGCGCGAGCAAGATCGACGTCGCCGGAGCGATCATCGATGAATTGCAGCAGCAAGTGCTGTTCCCCGAAGTGGACCTGCACCAGCGGTTGTCGCTGTCTGCTGGTTACGGCATCTCCGACTTGCTGGTGCACAACCTGCCGGAAATCGAGAACAAGACTCTGCGCGAGACGAAGCTGAGCGAGCGCAACATCCAGGTCATCAGCATCACTCGCCACCAGACGGTGATTCCGAACCCGCGCGGCGAGGTAGTGGTCGAGCCTGGCGACAAGCTGCTGTGCTACGGCGAACTGCGAGAACTGCGGGCGCTGATCAAGACCGCGCCGAGCGCCAAAAAGAAGAAGAAGGCCAAGAAGTCGTGAGCTCGAGCCGTTGATCACTCCGCGGGCGCGCGATTGCGGGCCCCGCGAGGGCTCTGCTCGGCGTCACGATGTGATCGCAGGCTCGTTCGAGATCGAAGGATTGTCCGGGTCGAGATCGGCGTGGAACGCCGCGACGTTGTCGGCCACGTTCTGGGACTCTTCCACGACGGCAAGGTGGAAAATAGCATCGCCTTCGTTGACCAGCGGAAGGTTGGTGCGGCCAATGACAATTCCTTCCACCGACGCGGTGACGGTGAGTTCGTTCTCACCGGCCGCGTCCGCCAACATCGCCAGCGTCTGGTCGACATGCACACGATCTCCCAGCGCTACTTGCGGGCGCAGGATGCCACCTGCTGGAGCGCGTTCCCATTTGCTCTTTGTGCAGACGACGGGCTTCGCGGGTTGCCGAGCCTTCTTCTGGGGCAGCATACCGATGTGGCGCATGACGTTGATCACACCCTGAACGCCAGCACGGATGCAGACTTCGTCGAAGCGCAGGGCTTCACCCGCTTCGTAGAGCAGCATGGGGGCGTCGCGTTCGACGACGGCCTGGCGCAGCGAGCCGTCGCGCACATTGGCGTGCAGCACGACTGGCACTCCAAACGCATCCGCGAGCTCCGCGGTCTGGCCGTGGTCCAGGCAAGCGCGCAGTTGCGGCAGGTTCGACCGGTGGATTGCGCCAGTGTGAAGGTCGATGCCGTGGGTGCACTTGGCGACGATCTCCGTCATGAATATGTTCGCCAGGCGCGAGGCAATGGAGCCCTTTTGAGACCCCGGAAAGGCGCGGTTGAGGTCGCGGCGATCCGGCAGGTAGCGGCTTTGGGCGACGAAGCCATACATGTTGACGACCGGCACGGCGAGCAACGTGCCGCGCAGTTGTCGCAGGGCTCGCATCGCTAGCACTCGGCGAATGATCTCCACACCGTTGATCTCGTCGCCGTGAATCGCGGCGGACACGAACAGGCACGGGCCCGGTGCCTTGGCATGATGCACGATCACCGAAAAGGAACTCTCCGCTTGTCCAAACGAACTCGGAGTTGGAATATCAACGCGGCGACGCTCGCCGGGCTGCACCTCGACCCCGCCGAGTTCGAATGGAGCGCGCGCCACAGCCTTCTTGCCATCCTTTTTACCGTCGAGACGTTGCTTAACCATGTCGCCAGATTCTAGCAGCAATGAGGCCAAGCCCATCGTCGGATGGGTCGAGTATGTTGGACTACCTTTGTGGGGCGTTCGCCGTTTGCGCGCCAAAATGGACACGGGGGCCAAGTCCAGCGCACTTCACGTCGAGAACGTCGTCGAGCTGGGGCACGGCATGGTTCGCTTCGATATCGTGCGACACCGCGAGTCGAGCCGCATCAAGCACATCGAGACCCGGATTCGACGTCGAGGTCGGGTGCGTTCCAGTAACGGTCACTATGCCACCCGGATCTTCGTTGAGACCGAGATCATCTTCGCGGGCATCCGCCGCCGCATCGAACTCAGCCTCGTGGATCGCGCCTCGTTGATCCATCGTCTGCTGCTCGGCCGCACGTCGCTCACCGATGTCCTAGTCGACGTCAACGGACGCTACCGACAAGCTTCTGGCCACAAGATCAAGAAGGCGAAGAAGGCCAAGAAGGTCAAGAAGGCGAAGAAGGTCAAAAAGGTCCTGAAGGCCAAGAAGGTCAAGAAGGTCAAGAAAGCCAAGGTGACTCCGCGGGCGAAATCGTCGCGTAGTTCTTCAGGCCAGGCGTCGGCAGCTGCCCTGAAACGCAAGGTCGTGCGCCGCTCGGCCAAGGCGCGGAGTTAGCGCGTCTGCGGGCGTCGGCGACGCGAGTCGCAGCAGAACCCTCCCGGCTACTTGCAACGACGGCTACTTCCGGCGACGGCTACTTCCGGCGGCGTAGGCGGACGGGTTGCAAGATGCCATGTGGGGCGGACAACTCCGTTGTGGCTGGCCAGTCGTCCATCGGTGATGGGTACGGAAGCCGCATCCGCGACTGGGTGTTAGGGCGTAGGGGGCTGGGGAATGTCCCGGTGGCGCGATTTTTGGTCACACGGGAGGATTGACGGTCTCTGGAGAGTGCGCCTTGCGATGCCCGTGAGGTGCTTGCCTGAACCCGGAACTCGCCTATCGCCTGCTTGCGACGCGCGTTGGCTTTGCGTCGCTCGAACGCGCCGGCCGCTGGAACCCTGCTGACCTACGACTATGCCGACGCCGACGGCGCCTTCGTATTGCGGCTGCCACCGGGGGCCGAAGTCGATCTCGCGGTTGGCCGGGACGCGTCCAAGACCATCGTGATGAGCGGTGTGCAAGCCGGAGCGTGCGGTCTGCGGGTTGTGCGCGGTAGGTAACTACTTGCCGAACGGATCGTGTTGGCCGCTGGCACTGCGGGTCATCGGTGCCCGCACGACGATGTTGGCTACGATGCCCGAGTCGTCGAACGAACCGAAGCCAATCCGGCCCCAATCGAAGTTCGTGTCGATCGCCGACAGGATGGGTTCGGGTTGGTCGTCCCAGTAAACCCGGATGACCCCGTCCTTGACGCGCCGTTCGACGTGCACGTGGTGCCAGACTTCATCGCCCCAATCGATGCCCTGCTTCGCGACCGGCGCGATGTTGGTGCGCGGGGCATCTTGCACACGGAAGATGTTGTGTGCGTTCGGGTCCGGCGACGTCGCCATGTGCGTGTAGTAGAACTTGCTCGGCGATTGAAAGCCGAAGAACAGGCACATGTCGCGGTGGCCGTAGTTGCGGCCAGTCTGCTGCAGGTCGACGTCGAGGTCGAAGTCGCGGACTTCGAAGTTCTTGAGCAGCGCGATGCTGGTCGGTGAGCGGTGGGGTGGCTTGTACTTGCTGCCGCCGAGCAACTTGAGGCCGTGCTCCTCACCCTGTTGGTGCCATTCCCAGCGCGCGGCGTCGGTGAATGCGAACTCCGAGAGGGCACGGGGGCCGAGGAAGTTCTGTTGGTAGACGATCGGCCAATGGGGTGCCTTGCCCGCGACTGTGCGATCTCCGGCAGCCCTATCTCCGGCAGCCCTATCCCCGGCAGCCCTATCCCCGGCAGCCCTGCCCTCGGTTGCCGTGTCCTCGACTGCCTTGCCTTCGGTTGGCGAGTTCACCGAGCCACAAGCCGAAGCGAGCAGCACTGCTGCGATGCAAAGGCTGCGCACTAGACTTCCTTGGGCACGACGAAGCCTTCGCGGTAGTTGCGCGCGAGCAGTGCGTTGCTAGCGTCGTCGGCGAAACGTTCGGTCTTCGGATCCATCGTCAAACGCGGCCCCATGCGAACGCCGCCAGCCTCCGTGTCGACATCGACGCCGTTTGCGACCAGGTGGCCGTGCATGCGGCCCCACGCTTCTTCGGTGTGCGGGTTTCGGCCGGCCATCGTGTCGAGTTCTTGCTTGCTGTGGGCCTTACCCAGTAAGTGCGAGACGTTGCCCATGTGGCACATGGCACTCGACAGGTGGCCTTCGCGAATGTCCGCGTGCAGGTCGTAGATGTTGCGGCTGCGCACGGAGTCGATGAAGTTCTCGTAGTGGTTCGTGCTGCCTTCGAAGCGCGTGATTTCCTTGCCGTCGGTGCCGAACGCGATCGCGCGGTTGTAGTCAGGAATGCGCAGGTAGCCGTTCTTGCAGTGCACGATCACCCCGATGCGCGCGCCCTGGTAGTTGTCCATGTTCTGGTTCCAGCCCTTCTTCTGAGCCGCCGTGTTGCGCGGCAGGCCGCGGACTTCGAACAACAAAGGCGGGCCTTCGGCAAACTCGTGGAAGACGATCTGCGTGTTGGGCGTGTTGCCGTCGTCGTCGTAGCCGACGCGGCCGCCGATGCTCAGGGTGTGCGTCGGCAGTTCGTTGCGGCCGAGTGCCCAACGTGCGATGTCCATCTGGTGGATGCCCTGGTTGCCAACGTCGCCGTTGCCGGTGGCGAAATCCCAGTGCCAGTCATAGTGAAGTTGGCGGCGCAGCAACTCGGTGCGCGGTGCCGGGCCGAGCCACATGTCGTAGTCGATGCTTTCGGGCACCTTCTGCGGGCCGTCGACCTTGCCAATGCTCTTGCGTGGCTTGTAGCAAAGGCCGCGCGCCAACTCGATCTCGCCGAGTTTGCCCGCTTGGATGTATTCGATGCCCTGCTTGATGCCGTGGCTCGAACGGCATTGTGTGCCGGTCTGCACGACGCGCTTGTACTTGCGCGCTGCCTTGACGATCTGACCACCTTCCCAAACGTTGTGGGAGACAGGCTTCTCGAGATAGACGTCTTTGCCGGCCTGGCATGCCCAGATGGCTTGCAAGGCATGCCAGTGGTTGGGCGTCGCCACGCTGATTGCATCGATGTCGTCGCGGTCGAGCACGCGGCGCAGGTCGGTGTAGGTGTCGACCTCCGTTTTTCCGCCGTACTTGCCGTCGGCCAGCTTCTTCTTCTCGCGCGCGAGCACATCGCGATCGACGTCGACGAGGGCGACGACCCGCACTCCCTTGAGCCGGTTGAAGCCGTTGATGTGGTTGCCGCCGCGGCCACGGATACCGACGCAGGCGACCCGCAGTTCGTTGTTGGGCTGCCACAACGGGATCGCTTGCTGCGCGATGCCGAGCGAAAGGGCGGTCGTGCCGGTGCCTTGAAGAAAATGGCGACGCGTCAGGATTGGCATGGTTGCTCCGGGTAGGCGGGTATCCGGTTAGGGTATCGCCAACTCTTCCCGTGCCAACTGTCATGCGCCTCGCTCCGATCGCTTCTCTCCTGGTTCTCCTTCTTGCTGCCGGCTGTGGTGCGACGCGTTCGACCGAGATCCGGCAGGCTCGCCTCGGGGACTCGGAGTCGTTCGAGCGGTTGCGGACGGAGTTTGTGCGCAACAATCCAGGTTACGACCTGCACTACTTTGACTCGGTTCGAGGCCTCGCTCCGGCTGCTGTGGATCGGGTCGTGTTCGTGCAGGGGCCCGAGGGGCGAACGGTGGAGCCGGGGGTTGGCGATGTGCTGTTGCTGCGCAAGGGCGAACGTTGGGACCTCGAGGGCGATGGCGCGCTGTCGCTGCTGGCGTTTACGCTGCCGCGACCTTTGCCGGCTGCCTTGCCCGGCATCGTGCGTCCCGATTGGGATCCCAAGATCACCGACACACCCGGCGGTTGTGCGACTGAGGGGGATGCCTACCGTCGCATCTTGCTGACGTGGAAGCCCGAGGTCGGGCCCTACATTCTGCACTCGTTGAACGCGCATCGCGTGCGCATCAAGAACTCGTTTTCGCACTACCATCCGGTGGTCGGTGGCTTTGATGAGTTCTATCTCGTGCAGCAGGCGCCGCCGGGGGCGCGGCTGCTGACGTCGCGTGAGGTCGGCGCGATCGAAGCGCGCGACGTGGATCGCGAGCAGGCGAAGACGCTATTGCAGTCTCGTGACCTTCACGTCGGCGATCTCGTCTATTTGCCGCGCGGCACCATGCATCGCGGCCTCGGTGGGGCCTTGGTGCAGGTGATCTCGGTACCAGGCTTCGTGCCCCACTCCGAAATAGGCGTCGACCATCATCTTCGGGCCATCAACCGGCAGCTTACGCTGACCGGCGACGCGGCATTGCCATTCCACGTCACCGCGGCACGGATCCGTGTCGTGAAGTAGCGCTGCGCAGGGTAGTCTCCAGGCCCGTTTCCCAACTCTAGATAGCAAGGACACGCATCCCATGTCAGCAGCAAGTTCTGAGGTCGAGCAATTCATGGCAGGACTCATCAAGCGCAACGAAGGGGAACCAGAGTTCCACCAAGCGGTGCGTGAGTTCGTCGAGAGCGTGATGCCCTACTACTTGGATCACGAGAAGTATCGTTCGGCGCAGATTCTCGAGCGCATGACGGAGCCGGACCGGATCATCTCGTTCCGCGTGAGCTGGGAAGATGACTCCGGAACGATCCGCGCCAACCGGGCATGGCGCGTGCAGTTCAACAACTCGATCGGTCCCTACAAAGGTGGCTTGCGCTTCCATCCAACAGTGACGCAGTCGGTGTTGAAGTTCCTCGGCTTCGAGCAGTGCTTCAAGAACGCGTTGACGACCTTGCCGATGGGCGGGGGTAAAGGCGGTTCAAACTTCAACCCGAAGGGTAAGTCGGATCGGGAAGTGATGCGCTTCTGTCAGTCGCTGATGATCGAATTGCATCGACACATCGGCCCAGACACGGATGTGCCTGCTGGCGACATTGGGGTCGGGGGTCGCGAGATCAGCTACATGTTCGGCATGTACAAGCGTCTGGAGAATCGCTTCGACGGCACGCTGACCGGCAAGGGCCTGTCCTACGGCGGCAGTCTCATCCGCCAAGAAGCGACCGGTTATGGCACGGTGTTCTTCGCCGAGGAGATGCTTCAACACCGCGGCGACAGCATCAAGGGCAAGAAGGTCGTCATCTCCGGTTCGGGCAACGTTGCGATCTACGCGGCGCAAAAGGCGCACCAGTTGGGCGCGACGGTCGTGGCCCTTTCAGATTCCGGCGGCACCGTCCACGATCCCAAGGGCATCCATGATGAGAAGCTCGAGTTCGTCAAGGATCTGAAGGAAGTGCGCCGTGGCCGCATCTCCGAATACGCCGAGAAGTTCGGTTGCGAATACTCGGATGGTGCGCGGCCCTGGTCGATCCCATGTGATGTCGCGCTGCCGTGCGCAACGCAAAACGAACTTGAAGTCGACGATGCTGCTGCGCTCCTCAAGAATGGCTGCACAGTCGTCGCCGAAGGTGCCAACATGCCGAGCACGCTCGAGGCCGCACATCAATTCATGAAGGCCAAGATCATGTATGGACCGGCCAAGGCGGCCAACGCCGGCGGTGTCGCCGTGTCAGGCCTAGAGCAGTCGCAGAACGCCACGCGGATCTCATGGGACGCCGAAGACGTCGAGAACCGCCTGCATCGCATCATGCAGAAGATCCATGCGACGTGCGTCGAGCACGGTTCCGATGGCGATGTCGTCAACTACGTCAATGGCGCCAACATCGGCGGCTTCGTCAAGATCGCCGACGCGATGCACGCATACGGCGTCGTCTAGGGACAGAGCGCTGCGAAGGCACAGGTAGCTGCGCGCGGAATCTGCGTACGGTACCCGGTTCACACCACCGACCGCGCGCGCGCGGTCGGTGGTGTGAACCGGGTGCCGTACACAGATTTGGTATCCCCGGCAGGTGCAGCCTCGTGGTGTATGGACTCGACCTTTGCGCCTTGAGGCGCGACGATCCCGGCATGTGTCGTCATGCCATTGTTCCCATTCTGTTCGTTCTGCTGTGCGCTGCTTTCGCGGGCGATGCGGTCGCGCAGGACTCGTTGTCCGCTAGCCGCCCGAACATCATCTTCATCTTCAGTGATGATCACGCGCCGCATGCGATCAGTGCCTACGGCTCGCGCGTCAACAAGACGCCGCACATCGATCGCTTGGCGAAGGAGGGGTTACTGTTCCGCAACAACTTCTGCGGCAACGCTCTCTGCGGGCCATCGCGCGCGACGATCCTGACTGGCCTGCATAGCCATGCGAATGGCTTCATGCGCAACGGCAACGTCTTCGACGGCAACCAGGTGACGTTTCCGAAGCTGCTGAAGAAGGTCGGCTACCAGACGGCCTTGATTGGCAAATGGCACCTGTCGTCCGATCCGCAAGGCTTCGACAAGTGGATGGTTTTTCCCGGTCAAGGCAACTACTACAACCCGGACTTCCGCACCAAGGATGGCCGCGTGCGGGTCGAAGGCCATGCAACCAATCTGACCACCAAGCTGTCGATCGAGTGGTTGAACCAGCGCGACGAAGATCGCCCGTTCTTGTTGATGTGCCAACACAAGGCGCCGCATCGCAACTGGCAACCGGCGCCCGAAGATCTCGCGCTGTTCCACGATGTGCAGATCCCGGAGCCGCCGACCTTGTTTGATGATTACAAGGGACGCGGTCCGATGGCGAAGGTGCAGGAGATGAGCATCGCCAACCACATGTTCTTGCACTACGACCTGATTGTGCCGCCCAAGGACCCGAGTGCTCTGAAGGGCACGGATCGGGCTTGGTTGGCGCAGCGCAAGCGCATGACGCCAGAGCAGCTGGCCGGCTGGGACAAGGCGTTCGAAGTGGAGAACGCGGCGTTCCTGCGCGAGGATCCGCAAGGCAAGGAGCGCGTGCGGTGGGCCTACCAACGCTACATGAAGAACTACCTGCGCTGCGTGCATGGCGTCGATCGCAGCGTCGGCGAGCTATTGGCGTGGCTCGATGCGCGACCCGAGGTCAAGAAGAACACCCTCATCATCTACAGCTCGGACCAAGGCTTCTACCTCGGTGACCACGGTTGGTATGACAAGCGCTGGATGTATGAGGAAAGCCTGCGCATGCCATTGGTCATGAGCTGGCCCGGGCATTTGCAAGCGGGCCGCGAAGTGAAGCAGTTGACGCAGAACATCGACTTCGGTCCGACCTTCCTCGACCTTGCGGGCGCGCCGCCGCTGCCGGCCGCGCACGGGCGTAGTCTCGTTCCGGTGATGAGCAAGCAGACCGGCGACGAGCCGTTCCGCGACGCGATCTACTACCACTACTACGAGTCGCAGTCGGTGCACATGGTGCCGGCGATGTATGGCGTGCGCACCGATCGCTACAAGCTGGTGCGCTACTACGAGCCGCAGTGGGACACGTGGGAGATGTTCGATCTCGAGAAGGATCCGGACGAGATGAACAGCGTCGCCGAAGACGCTGCCTACGCCGGGATTCGCAAGCAACTCGAAGAGCGCTTGGTTGCCCTCCGCAAGCAATACAACGACGACACTGGCACGGTGGGTGGCGGAGAGTTTCCGATCACCGCGGGCATTACCCGCGTCGAGCGCGAGGGCGATGCCTATCGCATGTGGGCCAATGCTTCCGGCGGCTACATGCTGAAGAGCGAAGACCGCGTCGGCAACGTGACGCTGTCGACCAAGATGTTGCCGCTCGCCGGCAAGCAGAACCAGAATGCCTTCGTGGTGTTCAGCGGTGGCCAGCCGCGCGGCCAGATGATGCGGGTCGGCTACGAAGTCGCTGCCAAGCGCCTGATCATCATGGGCCCGCAGTGGCGCAAGATCACCGCCAAGGCGCCACTCGAGTGGGATGGCAAGACCCCGATTGAGTTGCAGATCCGAGTAGACTTCGACAAGCACGAAGTGACCGCGGCAGCCGGCGGCAAGACGATCACGGCGCAGATGCCAAAGGGCTGGACGTCGCTGCGGTTTTGGGGCTATGGCGCGAGCAACGCCGAAGCGGTTTTCACGCCCATCCAGCTGAACTGATCAACGAACGCACCCGAGCGTGATAACCGCGAGCGTTTTTCACGCCCATCCAGCTCAACTGATTTCGGCAAGCATCCGAGCAGCGCTCTACCTGCGATCACGGCGTCTTGCTGAGCGCTTCGGCGCTGGCGACGCGCCGTAGCTCGGCGACGGCGTTGGGCAACGCATATTGCTCGCCGGCCCAGCCGTTGACGAAGCGGCCGCCGCGGACTTCGCCGCGCAACTCCATCGCGCGCAGCGTTCGCAGCAGCAGGCGCCATGGCACGGGAACTTTGCGATCTTGCAACAGGGCGGTGCTGATCACGCCGAACCGACTCAGCAGCGTGTTTGCAACCATCTCAATCGCATCGTCACCGGCGCGCGTGCCAGCTTCCGGTAGCGGCAACAAACTCCAGCGACCGACGGCGAACAGTGGGAAGCGTCGCTTGCTCGGCGCGATCGCGAGCTGCCTCATCGCCGCGAAGGAATCGCAGCTGATCAGGCCGAGGCCGACGAGTTCGGCCAGGGCTTCTTCGAAGTGGCTCGGCAACAGCGAACCGTGGGCTTGCAGGTCGGTTGGAAACAGCGCGCCGTGCTCTTGCAGCGCTTCGTAGAGTGCCCGCGCGTTGCCACCGAGATCCTCGGGTTGCGCGCGGTGCAGCGGCAGCTGCAGCCACAGGTGCAGGTCCTTCCGTGGCACGAACGACAGCGGCAACTTGCTTAGCGGCCCGCGCCACGGTCCCCAAAGTCGCAGCCAAACGAATTCGCCGGAGAGCGTGATCTGGTCCAACCATTCGCGGTGAGGGCGATCCAGGTGGCGCGGCAGCACGTGCTCTTCCCAGTGTTCGGCAGTGCATGCCTTGCCTGCGAGTTGGCCGAGGGTGTCCGACAGGCCGGCCGGCCCGGTGCGACGCAGCAGCTCGCCAGTGCGCTGCCAGCTCAACAAGAACCGTTCAAAATCGGCTTTGCTGACCGGGCGAACCGCTTGTCGCAGTCGCTCGACCATGGCGCGGCGCGTGCGCGCCAGCAGGCGTCGGTGGCCCCACAGTTCGCGGCCTTGGCAACGGGCAAGCATTGCGATGCCTTCCGCTTGCAAGGCCAGCAAATGTGTCTCGTCCTCTGCTTGTAGTTCGTCCCGCCAGATCGGAATCACTGCGTCGAGGCGGCCACGCCAGGCGTTGCGCGGGTCGCGATCGGCTTCGGCGGCGAACCAGCGTGCGTCGTGCTGTTGCGCGCGGCCGTCGGCGCTCAGTTCCTGGAGCCACGGTTGCCACGATTCATTGACCTCGGCCGGTTCGAGCCAGCCCATCCAGCCGAGCGCTTCGTGAAGTTCGGCGGCATTGCGCGGCTCGGGCCAGCATTCCTTGCGCACCAGTTCGAGCGCCTGCGGATCGAGTTCCGAATCCGACTCGTGTTGGGTCCTGCTGCGGGCTCCACGTTGCGCCTGCACGACGGCTTGGGTGCGACGCTCTTCGAGCGGCGCGTCGTCGAGGAAGGCGTACGGCATCGCATGCAGGATGCTGGCCGCGAATGGCGAAGGCTCACTGCGTTCGCATTCGACCAGCTTGATGTCGCCCGCCTGCATGCGCGTCAGCAACGTGTGCAAGCCGTCGAAGTCCATCGCTTCGTGCAAACTGTCGTGCACGGTTTGCGCGACCATCGGATGATCGGTCGGCACCTCGATCGGGCCACCAGGTAGCGTTTCGGGGCACGCCTGCGCCGCGGGGAAGGCGCTGGCTAGCGCATCGTCGGCGCGGAACCGCAGCAGGGGCGCGGGCACTCGCTTGCCACCGCGGAAGCGCTCGACGAGCAGCGCTCGCGAGACGTTCCAGCGCCAGCGTGCCTGAAACAGCGGCGCCGGCAGCATCGCCTGAACCAAGACGTCGCGCACGGTGTTGGGATGCAAGAATGCCCACACGTCGGTCAGTGGGAAGCTGTGCATCGGACCGAGAGAAATGAGCAGAGCCTCTTCGTTGGCGGCTGCCTGCAGTTCGAAACCGAAGCCGACGCAGAAGCGTTTGCGCAGCGCCAGGCCAAAGGCGCGGTTGATGCGGCTGCCGAACGGGCCATGCAGAATCAGTTGCTGGCCGCCGGTTTCATCGAAGAACCGTTCGAGCACCAGCGTGTCGTGGCTCGGCATTGCGCCGAGCGCGGCGAGCCCATCTTGCAGGTAGTCGGCGATCTGTTCGGCGGCGTCGTCTTCGAGGTGGCATTCGCTGCGCAGCCAGGCTGGGTCGATGCCGTGTTGGCGCACCGTAGACACGCACCGCGCCAGTTCTTCGGAGCGCGAAGGGCCTTCGGCAACCCAGAACGGCAGGCTCGGTGGCGCGCCGTTGGCATCGGCGACGCGGAGTTTGCCAGAGCCAACGCGCCGCACTTGCCAACTGGTCGAGCCGAGTTGGAACACATCGCCGACCGAAGACTCGATTGCGAAGTCCTCGTGCACGGTGCCGACCAAGGTGTCGTCGTCGTCGATCACGACCTGCCAGTCGGCGACGTCGGGGATGGCGCCACCGCAGGTGATGGCGGTCAGTCGCGCGCGCCGGGTGCCGCGCACCGTTTTGTGCACGGAGTCGCGATGTAGCAGCGCCGTGCGGCCATCGCTGTGCATCGCCAAGACGCGGTCAAACCGTTCGCGCTCGAGGTGCCGATACGGATAGGCCGTCGTCAGCATCTCGAACAGTTCTTGTTCGCTCCAGGTCGAGTCGCAGCAGGTTGCGACGATTTGTTGCGCGAGGATGTCGAGCGGGCTGTCCGGTTGGGTGGTGCGGTCCAGGTCGCCGGTGCGCACGGCGTGCATCAGCGCTGCTGACGTCACCAACTCGTCGCGAGTCAACGGAAACAGGCGACCCTTCGGAGTCTTGCCGAGGGCGTGGCCGGCGCGGCCAACGCGTTGCAAGAACGCGGCGATCGACGGCGTCGGACCCAACTGGATGACGAGGTCGACGTCGCCGACATCGATGCCCAATTCAAGCGAACTGGTTGCAACCAGCGCTTGCAGGTCGCCGCGTTTGAGGCGCTGTTCGGCGTCGAGGCGACGCTCCTTGGCGAGCGAGCCGTGGTGGCTGGTGACCTTGTCCTTGCCGAGCACGTCGGCGAGACGGGCAGCGACTCGCTCCGCCATCTTGCGCGTATTGGTGAACACCAAGGTCGTGCGATGCGCTTGGATCAAGTCCTGCATCTTGGCGAACACATCGGTCCAGGTTTCCCCGCTGCAGATTGTGTCGAGTGGCGTGCCAGGTACCACGACGCCCAGGTCGAGTTCGCGGCGGTGACCGATGTTGACGATCTTGCAATCGCGGCCGGCACCGGCGAGTAGCCCGGCAGTGTGCTCGATCGGTCGCTGGGTTGCGGACAAGCCGATACGCTGTAGGTCGCCGCCGTTCTTGCGCACGAGGTCGTCGAGCCGTTCGCACGTCAGCGAGAAGTGGCTGCCGCGTTTGCTCGCCGCCAAGGCGTGGATCTCGTCGACGATCAGCGTCTTGGTCGACTTCAGCATGGCACGACCGCGCACCGTCGTCGTCAGGATGTAGAGCGATTCGGGCGTCGTCACGAGGATGTGCGGCGCCTTCTTCATCATCGCCGCGCGTTCCTTTGCCGGGGTGTCGCCGCTGCGTACGGCGACGCGCACATCAGGCAGTGTCGGGTCCAGTCCACGCAACTCTGCCAGCGGTTGCTGCAGGTTCTTCTGCACGTCGTTGGCGAGCGCTCGCAGCGGCGAAACGTAGACCACTTGCAACTCGTCGCCGAGCGCGTGGCCTTTGCGCAACAAGTCGTCGAGCGCGTGCAGAAACGCCGTCAGGGTTTTCCCCGATCCAGTGGGGGCCGCAATCAGCGTGTGTTCGCCGGCTTGGATATGGGGCCAGCCGTGTTGCTGCGGTGGCGACGGATCGCCGAACCGGTTGCGGAACCAGTCGCCAACGGTTGCATGGAATCGCTCGAGCACAGACGTCACAGGTTACCCAGAACGCCGCTCGCAAACGCGTTTCGATGGTGCTGGGTGCGGCTTCGAGGGAGGTTCTGCGGATGGCTGTGACATACGCCCGACCAGGGCCGGATGTGTCAGCGCTGCATTGTGCGTGCCGCGCGCCACAGACAGCGTTGGGACCTTTACGGATCGGGACGCATTCGGGACCGCGGTCGCCTCGCAATCCCGGTCGTGGGGCGCCACATTCGACAACTCGCACCCAACTGATCAAGCATGCATTCTCCGCGCTCCTCGTCGTCGCTCACCCTTCCTCTTCGCGCTCGTCCGACCCCTGTCGGGCGATTGGCCGGGCGATTGGCCGGGCGATTGACCGGGCTCGTTGCCGTTGGCCTGGTCGCCGGGCTGTTCACGCCCCTTGCTACGGCGCAACAAACGAAGCCGCTGTCCGACGCTATGGCGGCGGCGATCAAGCAGGAAGGACTTGAGAACAGCAAGGTGCACAGCATTCTGCGGGAGATGACTGGCGACATTGGTCAGCGCCTGACCGGCTCCGACAACTTCACCAAAGCCTGTGAATGGGCGAAGTGTGAGTTCGAAGAAATGGGCCTGCAAGTCGAACTCGAAGAGTGGGCCGAGTGGCAGACGGTTTGGAACCGCGGCAAGTGGGTCGGGCGCATCGTCGAGCCGATCCAACTCGACATGTATGTCGCCACCGAAGCGTGGACTGCGCCGACCAAGGGCCTGCAAGTGGGTGGCTTTGTCGCGGTGCCGCGGTCGGAAGCCGACGAGGACCTTGCGGTAGTTGAAGGACGCTGGGTGTTATCGACGCGCTTGCCAAGCAGCAGTGTGAGGGCGGCAGTGCTCGAGGCCGGTGCGCTCGGTGTCGTCTACCGTGCTAGCGGTCCGAACGAACAATTCCCGACCCGGGTGCGTGTTTTTGGCGATGCAACGGTCGCGCGCCTGCCTATCGAGCAGGCGCCCAAATTGCCTGAGATCGCGGTGCGATCCGACGACTTTGATCGCCTGATGGAGCTGTTCGACAGCGGCAAGGCGCCGGTTGCGGAGTTCGATATCCAAAACGAGTTCAAGCCAGGCCCGATCAAGTTGCACAACGTGATCGCGACGCTGGTCGGCACGGAGAAGCCGGACGAGGTGGTCATCATCTCGTCGCACCTCGATAGCTGGCACCAGGCGCAAGGCACGACCGACAACGGCACTGGCAGTGCGACGACGATGGAAGCGGCGCGAATTTTGATGGCGGTTGGCGCCAAACCAAAACGCACGATCAAGTTCTGCTTGTGGGGTGGCGAGGAGCAAGGCCTGCTCGGCAGTCGCGGCTACGTGCAGCGCCATCGCTCGGACATGGACAAGGTGTCCGCCGTGTTCAACCACGACACGGGTACCAACTGGGCCCAGTCGCTGGTGGTCACCAACCAGATGCACGCGCAGCTCGATCCGGTGTTCGCACAAGTCACGCGTTTGATGACGCCGCCCGATGCCGACTTTGATGACGTCGTGTTCAACCTGGTTGCGCGTGCAGAGATCGGCGGTGGTCGTGGTGGCAGCGACCACGCTTCGTTCTTGGCCGTCAGTGTGCCCGGCTTGGGATGGGGGCTTAAGGGGCGCGCCAACTACTTCAACCACACCTGGCACACGCAATGGGACACGTTTGACAACGCGATCGAAGAGTACCAGCGCCACACGGCGACGGTTATCGCGATGGCTGCCTTGGGCACCGCCAACCTCGATGAGTTGTTGGCGCGAGATGGCATCACGACGCGGCGGCGTGGTCGCGGTCAGGCTGCGGGTTTCGCCAGCAACTGGTTTGGTGCCGAGATCGATGGGTTGAAGTTCCTGTCAGTCAAGCCGGGTGGGCGCGCCCACAAGCTCGGCGTGCAGAACGGCGACATCCTGTTCAAGGTGGATGGCCGTCAGATGGAAACCATCCGTGAGCTGTTCCAGTTCGCTCGCGAGGCTACGGGCGACGACCTGAAGCTGACTCTCAAGCGTGGCGACAAGACCTTTGAGACGGTCTCGAAGAAGTCGGACTGGCAGGGTCGCCGCCGTCGCAACCGCTAGCGATTGGCAGTGCCCGCTTAGCCTGTTGACGCTGCTGGCTTGCTGACGTTCGTTCGGCTGCTGGCTCTCGCTGGCGTCGCCACTCGTTGCTAGCTCTCGGTCGTGGCGAGCGCGTGGCCGTTGACGTAGTCGACGAAGCCAAGCTTGTCGGCCTTGCTTGCGGTTCGACCCAGTAGCTCGAAGCAGCGGGCCCGCGTTTTGGCAAACGCTTCGAGCGAGTGGCGCTCGGATTGCTTCTTGTCGAGCTTGCCGACGTCGTGCGCAAACGACAAATCGCCGAGTCCTTCGGCCATGCGCCCAAGGTTGTGGCGGTGGTAGCCGCCATCTGCGGTGACCTTGCGCTCGCAGTCCATGAACAATTCGCGGAACCGGTCGAGTGCCTTGACGACGAAGTTTGACTGCCGCAATTCGTGCCGCAGATCGTCGATTTCGAGGTGCTTGTCCATCAAGTACGAATTGACCCACAGCGCGTAGTAGGCGGCGATGTCGAAGTTCCATTTGATCGACATCAACTCGTAGCTGCCGAACAGATCGTATTGCTCGCGATACAGCGGCAGGTTCGCCTGGTAGCGGAACTGCAGGTAGTTGTTGTAGAGCTTCTGTCGCTCTTGGATGTCCTCGCCGTCGTGCTGGCGTCCGATCAAGTCGGTGACGTAGTCGTTGGCCAGCGTGATGAAGTCACTGCCCGGGCTGTAGAACGGATCGGAGAACGCCGCGGCTTCTCCGATCACGGCCCAGCGATCGCCAAACCACTGTTTGGTGCCGTAGGCCAGTTGCCCGTAGGCGCCAAAGTCGAGCCACTCGGCATCGCCGATCAGATCTCGGCAGGCACGTTGGCTGAGCAAGAACTCGCGCAAGCCATCTTGGGTCAGCAACTCGCGCGAGACGCGGCGGGTGTCGCCAACGATGCCGACACTGGTGACGCCACCACGCAGCGGGATCAGCCAGATCCAATAGCCGCGATGCATGAAGTGCACCGTCGATAGGCGACGTGAAGTATGTCGGGTGCGCGCCCGCCACGCCGGGTCGATGTCGTGGCCATCGAGGTCGACGACGTTGCCGAGCCGCGCCCACGATCCCAGGCAGCGATGCTGCGTCTCGGGAACCCGCAAGTCGAGCTTCTTGGCCAGCAGGCTGCTGCGACCGGTCGCATCGACCACCCACTTGGTCGTGACGCTGCGCGAGGTGTTGTGCTCTTGGAACGTGACCTTGTGGTGGGGGTCACCAAACTCGACATCTTGGACTTTGCAGCCCTCGAGTATGTCCGCGCCCAGTTTGGAACTGCCATCGCGCAGTTCGCGCTCGAGCTTCGAACGGTCCAGCTGGAAGCTCGGATGGAATGGCAGGCCGTAGCTGCCAATCTCGCTCATCTTCTCGATCGGCGCGTTTTTCTGCTCGTTGTCGAAGAAGAACCTGAGCCCATTCTTCGGTAGGTGGTTCTCGTAGAGATAGGTCGTCAGGCCGAGCTTGCGAACCAGGTAGTTGGAGAACAGCTCGACGGTCGCTTCGCCGACCTTGTAGGCCGTGTCGCTGGCGCGCTCGAGGCACAGCACGCGCAGTTCGGGGCGAGTCAGGCGCATCTGGCGCGCCAACAGGCCGCCCCCTAGGCCGCCGCCAAGAATCACGAGATCGTAGTCAGGTTGCGTCATGGCTTCTCAAAGGTCAGCCAGGAGCTTACGCCGCCGGCCGCGTGAGCGGAGCAGAGGATGTGTCGCGCCGTCACCGGACCGGCGCTGATTTCGATGCCGAGGCTGGCGTCTTCGTGTTTGCAGCCTGCCGGCTTGCCAAAGTCTGCGCCTGCGAGTGCCAGCATGGCGCTGGCGATCGTGCCACCACCGAATTCGCCAGTCACCGCTTTGGGGGTAAGCACGCGTGGCATATGGGGCACGGCCAGGCGCAGGATCTCGGCTTCGAGGGCGTCGCCGCGACGGGCTCCGGATGCGGCACTGATGACCGCATCGATCTCATGCAAGTGCGCACCGAGGCGCTCTCGCAGGCGGGCGGCGAGCGCTGCGCTACCTGTGCCGTGGCCGGTTCGGGGGGCCGTTGCATCAAAGGCTCGGGCACCGCCGCCGACGCGCGCCTGGATGCGGGCGCCGCGTGCGACTGCGTGCTGCTCGCGTTCGAGCACCAAGATCGTGCCGCCGTCGCCGGCCAGGTAGCCGTTGCGGTATTGATCGAATGGCCGGGGCCGTTCTTCGAGAACATCGTCTTCCTGAACACCGTCGCGGGTCGACGGGCGTGCCAGCGCGCGGAAGCGATCGAGGATCGCGTGCGACAGCGGGTGCAGTTCGTCGATGGCTCCAGCGAGGCAGACATCGGCCCGTCCGAGGCGCAAGTCGTTGGCCGCTTGCGCGACGGCGAGCAGTGGTCCAGCCTCGCGTTGGCAGATGGTCAGGTTGGCGCCGCGCGCGCCGGTCGCAATCGCGATCTGGCCGGCGGCTGCGTTGGCGACGCAATCCGTGAACAAGAACGGCGACGCGAACTTGCCGCCCTTCTGTAGCACCTGCAGTGCGAGGCGCTCAGTAAACCCGCCGGGCCCAAACGCGGTGGCAATGGTCACGGCGGTGCGTTCGCTGGGCAGCTCGTGCAGGTTCGCGCTGGCCAGCGCCATGCGCGCACAGGTAACACCGTGTTGCGAGAACTGACTCATGCGGCGGCCGTCGTCGTCCGACAGCCACGGGGTCAAGTCCTGTTCGTCGGTGGTCGCTGCTTGCGTCGCGGAGACCTTGCGGTGGTAGCCGGCGGAACGGTTGATCTCGCTCGTGTTGGCAACCCCGGTGGCGAGTGCTTGTCGAAGTGCTGCGACGCCGAGGCCGAAGGAGCCGATGCAGCCGATGCCGGTGACGACCACTTCGTTGTTGGTGTCTTTGCTCATCGTGGCTCCGCTTGCTTCTTAGGCCCTGGGGCCGCTTGCGGGCTGCGCAGCACGATCACGGCGTTGTTGCCGCCGAAGGCGAGATTGGTGGAGAGGCCCACGTTGGTCGCGGGCAGCGTGCGTGCTTCGTGCACGACGACGTCGAGGCCGAGTTCTGGATCCGCCGGCGCATCGCCAGCGGTTGGCGGCAGCAGACCATGCTGGATCGACAACACGGTCAGCACCGCTTCGATCCCGCCAGCTGCTCCGAGCAGGTGGCCGACCATGCTCTTGGTCGAGGTGATCGGCAGGCTGCGCGCTCGCTCGCCAAAGACCGCGTGCATCGCCTTGCTCTCCGAAACATCGTTGTGCGGCGTGCCGGTGCCATGCGCATTGACGAACGTGATGTCTGCTGGCACCAGGCCACCTTCTTGCAGAGCCTGCCGAATCGCGGTCGCGGCGCCGCGCCCTTCCGGGTCGGGGGCGGACACGTGGTTGGCATCACACGAACGGCCGGCGGAGACGAGCTCGGCCAGCACGGTCGCGCCGCGTGCTTCGGCGTGACTGCGGCGTTCGAGGAGCAACACGCCGGCTCCTTCGCCCATCAGCAGGCCCTTGCGGTCGGCGCGGAACGGACGCGTGGGTTCGGAGTCGATGGCGCGCAGGCTGTTGAACCCGGCGTAGGTGATCTCGCACAACTCATCGGCACCGCCGGCGATTGCGAGATCGACTTCGCCGCTGTGCAACGCATCGAGTGCGGCAGCGATCGCGACGTTGGCCGATGTGCACGCGGTCGAATAGGTGATGACCGGGCCGCCGCAGCCGAACTGCTTGGCGACGGCGTTGCCGGGGCCATCATTCTGCAGGCCGACGATCGAGTGCAGGTCACCTTCGCGGCCGTCGAGCAACGCCGCCAAGAACCGTTCGCCTTCGAACAGGGCGCCCGTGCTGCTGCCAAAGAACACGCCGGCGCGTCCCGACTGCAGCAGGAAAGTCGGCACATCCTGCACGGCCGCTTGCGTCGCCGTGCAGCCGAAACGATCGGCGCGCGACATGTGGGCAAACTGCCTTGGCAACGCGTCGGTGTCTACTTGGCCCGCGAGCTTGGTGCGATGCGACGTCGTTGCGAACAGATCGAGTTCGCCGAGGCCGCGACGTGCTGCGATGACGCCCTGCCAGAGCGCGTCGGCGGTCGGGCCGAGGCTGGAGACCGCGCCGATCCCAGTGACGACGACTGGGTCATGTCCAAGTGAACTGCTCACGCTCCGGCGGGGTTCGCGTCACCAGCAGCCAGTCGCTCGTTGATAAACGCACACAGCACTTGCACCGAGGCGAACGCCTCGCGGCCGACTTCTTCATCCTGGATCTGGATGCCGTATTCGCTCTCGATCGCTAAGACCAGTTCGAGGGCATCGACGGAATCGAGGCCGAGTCCATCCGGGCCGAACAGGGCATTGTCGTCGGCGATCTGGTCGGCGGTCACCGACTTCAAGTTGAGCTTGTCGACCAACATGACTTTGAGCTGTTCGACGGATACCTGGTTGGTCATGGCGGCGAAGAGTCTAGCCGCAGGATGCCGGCATCGAAACGACGCGCTTGGCGATTGCACAGCTGGCGATTGCCCAGCCCTTTGGCAGGCAGGATCTGCTGTCTCGGGGCATCGAGCGATTCAGGCGTTGCGGCGCCAAGGGATGCCCGTAGGCTGGGGGTAGCCCATGCTTCTGTCGGTCGCCGTCGCCTTTGGTGAGCTCCTTCGAGCCAATCCAGCTGCCCCGGTGGCCTGGACGGCTACAGGTACCGTGTCGCGCGCCTGCGTCGATCAGCAAGCACGGTCGATCGGGGAGTTGCTGCAGGGTATTCCAAAGGGGCGGCGCATCGGGCTCTCGGTTCGCGATGGCGCGACCTTCCTGGCGGCGTTCTTGGCACTGAACCGGCGCACTGACGCGGCGATCTTGTTGGACGCGGCAGATCCGCGCGCGCCGCGCATCGACCTCGCGACGCAGCTCGGCGCGACCGCAGTGCTGGTCGACGAACCCGAATGGTCGTTGCTGCCGTGTGGCGGTTGCGCGTTGGCCGATCAAGACCGTGCGATCAAGCTGACCTCGGGATCGACCGGCGAACCGGCGGCGATTGCCGTTGGCGATGCCGAGTTGTTGGCCGACGCGTCGGCGCTCGAACAGACCATGGGCATCGGCGATGGCGACCGCGTGTTCGCCGCTGTGCCGATGTCGTTTAGCTATGGCGTTGGCAATCTATTGGTGCCGGCGTTGGCGCGAGGCCGGCACTTGGTGTTGCCCGGAACGGGGCCGCTCGGGTTGTTGCGGGCCATGCGGGTTGGCGAGCCAACCGTATTGCCGGCTGTGCCGGCGCTGTTGCGCGCCTTGCTGCAGGGTTCGTTTGCGTTGCCGACGAGCATCCGGTTGGTGATTTCGGCGGGTGCGATGTTGCCGCCGCAGGTAGCCAAGCAATTCCGCGAGCGGTTTGGCTTGCCGGTGCATGCGTTCTACGGCTCGACCGAGAGCGGCGGGGTCTGCTACGACTCGACCGGTGAGGCGGCCGAGCGCGGCTCAGTAGGCAAGCCCGTCATCGGGGTGTCGGTGACGATGGTCGATGATGATCGCGTCCGGGTGCAGTCCAAGGCTGTCGGTCGGCTGATTTCGGCTGCGGTCGCACATGCCGAGGAGATTCGCAGCTCGCAAGCCCGTAACCCCCAAGCCCGCAACCCCCAAGATGGTTGCTTCCTGGCGCCGGATTTCGGTTCGTTCCGCGCGGGAGAACTGGTGCTGCGAGGGCGAACGGGATCGGTGTTCGATGTTGGCGGCCACAAAGTGGATCCGCGCGAAGTGGAAGAACTGATCGCGCGCTTGCCACAGGTCGTGGACGTTGGCGTGGTGCCGTTCTGCGATGAACACGGGCGCGCCATTTGCGCGGCGATCGTTGCCGGCCACGGCCTCGACGAAGACGATGTGCGTCGCCATTGCGCTCGCGTTCTGCCGCCGGCCAAAGTGCCACGTCGTGTTCTTCTGGTCGCGGAGTTGCCGCGAACCAGCCGCGGCAAGCTGTTGCGCAAGACGCTGCAAGAGTTGCTCGCCAACGGGGGCAAGTCGGAGGCCAGCGCGAATTTGGAGCGAGTCGCCGATTCGGATCAGGCGATCGACGCGGGGCCGGAGATCAACGCGGAAGAGATGGATTCGGGGCGTGGCACGTGAGTTCGCGTGGCTGGTTCGACCGCATCGTGACGGTGCCGCTGCGGCGTCCGGTTGCGACGATTGCGGCTGTCCTGTTGATCACCGCGTTGTCGTTGTTCGCGTGGCCTCACGTTCGCTTTGAGCCCGACGTTTCCCGGTTGCTGCCGTCGGAGCATCCCCATGTTCGCATTGCGCAGTTGCTCGATGATCGTTCGCGCCCGTCGCGGACGATGTGGTTGCTGTTGCACGGCGATGGGCTGCCAGCAGATCGGGCGCTTACGGACGTCGTGCCAGAATTGGCCGAGCGCTTGGCGAACTCGCCGGACATCGTCGACGTCTTGACGACGCGGGCGCAGCTGTTTGCGCATTGGGCCGAACGGTTCGAGCAGGCGCCGTTGTGGTTGCTTGACCAGGGGCAGCTCGACGCGTTGGCGCAGGCCCTGTCGCAAGATGGCGTGGAGCAAGCCGTGCAGAACCTCGCCGAAGATCTGGCGGACGATCCGGTGACTGCGCGCGAGTTGGCGTTGCGGGATCCGTTGGGGTTGCGGTGGGTGTTGTCATCCGAGGATCGCTTCCGCGAACTAGGCTTCGCGACCGGAACCGACCTGCTGCTGTTGCAGGGAGAGCAACGCGCGGTGATCCAGTTGCGAGGCAGCACCGATGCCTACGACGCGGATTTCTCGACCGGTATCTGCGCGTTCGTCGACGAACAGTTGGCGGCGCTCGGGGTTACCGCGGAGATCTTTGGTGGCTATGCCGTGGCCCGAGCCGACCAGGCGCGGTTGCGCGGGGACTTCCAGCGCGCCAGCACGTGGTCGGTGTTGTTGATCGCGCTGTATCTGGTGTGGGTCATGCGCGGGTTGCGTCTGCCGATGATCGTGCAGTTGCCCGCGATGTTGTCGATCGCGTGGGCGATCCCGTTCGGCAGCTTCTGCTTTGGTTCGTTGCCGACCGTCGCAGTGGCCGCGGTGGCGGTGCTGTGCGGGCTCGGCGTCGACTTCGCAATTCACTATGCCGCTCGCTATCGCCGCGCCCGGTTGACCATGCCGCATCGCGAAGCCGTGCAGGAAGTGCAACGCACGACCGTGCCCGAACTGTTGATCGACATGGCTACGACCGCGGTCACGTTCTTGGCGATTGGCGCCGGCAGCGACGGTGGCCTGCGGGCGTTTGGTTTGTTGCTGGCGATCGGGCTGGTCGGCAGCGTGTTGTTGACGATCTTCGCGTTGCCGATCCTGTTGCGATGGTCGGGTGACCGTCACGATCCCGAACGAAGTTGGTTGTCGTCGTGCAGTGATCGTTGGTTGTCACACCGCATGTCGCGGCCGGCCGCCTGGGCCATGATCGCGATCGCGATCACCGGCGTAGCTTCCCTCGCGGTCTCGGGCATTTCGTTGTCGGCGGAAACCGAGTCGATTCGTCCGGCTAACGACGCGGTCGCCGCAGCGCGCACTTCGATCGAAACACAAATCGGCTTCTCGACGGTGCCGGTGTTGGTGTTGTGGCCAAGCGACCAGGATGCGTCGCCGCTATTGCGTGGCTTGCAGCGCTCGCAAGCTGCCGGCGATGTGCGGTTCTGGACCGGCTTGGATCGTTCCGCGACGGCCGACGGTCGGCGAGCCGTGGCCAACTGCCGCCAGCGTATCGTTGGGTTTGCCGCTCGGGCGGCGCAGCAACTGGAACGTGTCGGGTTGGATGCGGCAGTGTTCCGGCCCGCGTTGCACGATCTGTCGACTCGATTTGCGGCCGATTTGCCAGAGTCCGATGCGGTCGTCGTTGACTACCTGGGCGCGAAGCACCGCGCGGTCACACTCTGGCCGCAGCATCGTCTCGGTCTGGCCCCGTTCGAGGCCTTCGAGCAGCGGCTGCAACAACGTTGCGAACAGCCAGTCGTGCTGCATGGGGGGCCGAGCATGTTGCGTGCTCTTGAGGACTTGCTGTCGCGCGACTTGTTGCGGGCGTGTTGGCTTGCGGCGTTGCTGGCGGTCGTGATGGTGACGTTGTGGTTGCGTTCGCTGCGCTACGGATTGCTAGCGCTTGTGCCAAGCGCGATTGGGCTGGTCATCACGCTCGTGTTGTTGCAACTACTCGCGATACCGCTGTCGATGATCAGTTTCGTCGCGGTGCCGTTCGTGCTCGGAATAGGAGTCGACGAGGGCGTGCATCTGGTCGGTCACTACCGACACGTCGCGGGATCGAGCGCCGGTCATCGCGGCAACTCGACTGGTGCGACTGGTGTTGGCATCGTGCGCACGAGCATCGGCACCGTGCTCGGATTCTCTTCGTTGTTGCTCGCGGAGAGCCCTGGCCTGCAGTTGCTGGGCGGCATCGTCGCCTTTGGCTCGATCGCATGCATGCTCAGCTGCCTGTTCGTGTTGGCACCGCTGCTAGCACGAACCGAACCCAACGGCCGCAGGGACACGTGATGCGTCGGGATGCTCAAGCTGTTGCCGCAACCCGGACACGGCGTGAAGGCTGGCCAGGCCGGGCTTGCATCTGGATGTTGGTGGCGTGCTTGATGTTCTCGGCTTGTCGGAACTTTGGTCCAGCGTCGATGGAAACCCGTGGGTTGGTGCGCGCGATGGCACTTAGCGAACGCATTCCAACGGACCAGTTCGTGCTCGAGATCGAGTCTCCATATCTGGCGGGTGTGTTCGACGTGTTGTTGGTGCTCGAACAGCAGACGATGCGTGCGCAGTTGTTCCCCGATGTTGGTGGCAAGGTGTTGGACCTGACCGTCGCGCCGGGCGCCATCTCGGCGACGATGCCAGGCAAGAGCTACCGCGCGATCGAGCCATTGCAGCAAGCGGAGCCGCACCTGGCGTTGGTGTTGGCCGCCATGCTGGCCGAGTTGGCGGCGCCGGTGACCGCCAGTCGAGTTATCGGCGAGCGCGTCGGTGGCGATGGCCAGCTGGAAGTGTTGCTGCAGCCGGCCCTCGGAGCCGGGGAAGTGACCGCCGAATTGGGCCGGGACGGGCAGATCTGTCGCTACCAGATTCGCCTCGGCCTGCTCAACTTCTGGTTGCTGGCGGACGGCTCATTTGCCGGAAGAGGTTTTTCTGGGCGGCTTTGCCCGTAGTCCCCGCGATTCCAAATCGCTATACATTGCAAAGCTGTTGGTGGACACCGGGTGGAATTCGCCCGTGATACGGGTGATTCCCGTGCCAGCAGCTCGATCGGTTCTTGCTGCCACGTCTAGTTTCTGCCATCCGCAAAAGTCTGGGGCAAGTGAGCTCCGTGACAGATCCGAAAACTGTTGAGGCGGCTAGCCCGCTTCGCCACAGCATGTTCCGCCGAAAGAAAGAAGCCAACGAGAAGATCGCCAACGAGTTCGCCGAGGACATGGTTGTCGTCGTCGACCAGTCGATCAATCCGTACCTGGTGCTGTTCCACGAACCGGCCGGTTTTCGCGCTGAGCAAGTTCGTGGGTTGCGCAATCGTCTGGCCGCGATGAACCCCGATGGCGAGCCGAAGACGCTGGTGGTTACGTCCGCGGTGCGCGGCGAAGGCAAGACGGTGACGGCGCTGAACCTGGCGATGGCGTTCGCTGAGTTGGAACGTCAGAGCGTCGTGCTGGTGGATGCGGACCTGCGTCGCCCGAGTTGCGAGCGCTACCTCAACCTCAACAGTGAAGCTGGGCTGACGGATGTGCTGCTTGGCCGCGCGTCGGTCGACAAGTTGTTGCGACCAGCCGGCTATCGCAACCTGAAGCTGCTGGGCGCTGGTTCGCGAATCGAAAACCCTGCCGAGGTGTTGAGTTCGTCGCGACTTGACCAACTGCTACAGCGTCTCAAAGAGAACTTCCAATACGTGGTCATCGATTCCCCGCCCGTGTTGCCGTCGACCGATGCCGGTGTGCTGTCGGCTGCGGCGGATGGCACGTTGATGGTTGTGCGCCTCGAACACTCACTCAAGAAGCAGTCACGCGATGCGTTGCGCACATTGAGTGACATGGGCGGCAACGTGCTCGGCTCGTTCGTGACCGAAGTGCGCGGCCAGGATCCCGAAAGTGATAGCCGCCTCGCCTACGAGCAGGTGCCAGAGGACGAGGAAAACTAGTCAGTGACAGGCTTCAAAGAGACTCTCAAAGACGCCGTGCGACAGATGTCGTTCAAGACGTCGATCGACAAGCTCAAGAAGAAGGGGGTGCAGAACGTCAACGTTCTGGGCATCGACCGCATCATCTCGTTGATCGAAGCAGCGGTGCACCGCAGCTTGAAGAGCCGTCTGGTTGGCGTCGACCGCGAAGCCGTTGCGGAGTCGACCAAGGCTGAGTTCTTGCGCTTGCTGCGCAGCAACGAGGATCTGCAACGCGAGAAGTCGCAAGTTGAGCAGGCTCGCGAGCGCGCCGAAGAGGAGATCGACCTGATGCGTCGAGAACTCGGCGAGAAGCGCACCGCGCTGAAGGTCAAGCTCCAGCAGGACTCGGTCGAACTTGCGACCCGCTACGACGGTGAGAATGCCGAGATTGCCAAGAAGGTAGCGGCGGTGGTGAGTTCGCTGGCAGACTCCGATGACGATTCGATCGAGTCGGTCAAGGACCGCTTGATGGAGCTCGTCATGGACGTGGTCTCCGGGGAGCGCGAAGAAGCCGAAACCGCCCGCAAGGCGCTTCAGGACCGCGAAGTTGGCAACCTGCAACGGCGCATCAAGAAGCTCAATGAAACTCTGGTCTCAACGGAGCAGCGCCTGACCAAGGTGTCGGCGATGAAGACCGTTGATGATGGCATTTCGTCGATCTACCGTGACGTGCAAGGGCTCGATGAGTCCGATTCGCACGCCGGCAAGAAGAAGGAATTGATGGCGGACCTCTTCAAGGCAAACCTCAAGCTACAAAAGCGCGGTTAGGTGCGTCAGGACTCATCCATTCGGATGTAGCCTCTGGTGCTAGGAATAAGAAACGATGACGGATAGCAACGAAACGGGTGGCGACGACGCCGAGGTCAAGAAGGACCACGGCGTGCTTTATATCGGCATGGACCTTGGCACGTCGCGCACTTCGGTGTCGGCCAGCAACGGCGTGCGGGAGACGGTCTATTCGATCGTCGGCTACCCCAAGGACGTCGTCAGTTTGAAGCTGCTGAAGAAGGAAGTGCTCTACGGCAAGGAAGCCATCGAGAAGCGCTTGTCGCTGAAGATGTACAAGCCGCTCGAGAAGGGGGTCATCAAGACCGGTGATGATGCGGACGCCGAAGCCAAGGCCAATCTCAAGGCGGCCCGCGACCTGATCGGGGAAGCCATTCGCCTCGCCAAGCCGCGCGCAGATGAGTTGGTCTACTGCGTCATTGGCGCGCCTGCCGAAGCGTCGATGCACAACCGTGAGGCCATCATCGATGCCGCGCGCGAACACGTCGATTCGGTCATGCTTTGCAGTGAGCCGTTTGCCGTGGCCTATGGCTTGGACTGGCTCGAAGACGTGCTGGTCATCGACATCGGCGCCGGCACCACCGACCTCTGCCGGATGCACGGCACGATGCCGGAAGAGACCGACCAGGTGATGTTCGACATTGCTGGTGATGCCGTCGATGCGGCGCTCGCCAAGCAGATCGAAGAAACCTGCCCGGGCGCCCAGTTCACCGTGCAGATGATCAAGGACATCAAGGAACGTCACGGCTACGTCGGCGACACCGCCGATCGCGTCGTGGTCGACCTGCCAGTCGATGGCAAGCCAACGCCCTTCGACCTGACCGATCAGCTCCGGGCCGCCTGTTCGATCCTGATTGAGCCGATCCTCGAGGGGATCAAGCGGCTCGTCTCGACGTTCGACCCTGAGTTCCAAGCCAAGCTAAAGGATCGCGTGCTGCTAGCCGGCGGCGGTTCGATGGTCCGCGGCCTCGACACCGCCGTCGAGAAGGCCATGCACGAGCGTCTCGGCAGTGGCAAGGTCATCCGCATCGAAGAGCCGATCTACGGTGGTAGCAACGGTGCCCTGAAGATTGCGCATGATATGCCTGAGGACTTCTGGGAGCAGCTGAAGTAACCGGCGAGGGCTCGCCAGACGCGCGCTGGACTGCGTTGCACGGCGCTCGGTGGTGCTCAGCGGGGCGACGCCCCGCCTCCGCGCCCCCTCGCTTGTGACGCCTTGCCAGCACACGTCTGGCGAGCCCTCGTTGCGTTTGGGGGAGGCTTGGCTTCGACTTGGGGTTGGGGTTTCGCCGCTGCGCGGCACCAGGAAATTGCTGGGTGGGCCGGTTTGTTGGGGTGTCAACAGTTGGGTGGTCCGGCTGTGTTTTTCGCGGTGCCGGCTGTGCGTTGCACGGGGCTCGGTGGTGCTTAGCGGGGCACAGGTGCTTTGTTTGAGCTCGAGGTGACGGCCTCCGCGCCCCCTCGCTTGTGACGCCTTGCCAGCACACGTCTGGCGAGCCCTCGTTGCGTTTGGGGGAGGCTGGGCTTCGAACTTGGGGTTGGGGTTTCGCCGCTGCGTGACACCAGGAAATTGCTGGGTGGGGTGGGCTCGGTGCCAACTGATTCCCTGAGTGTTGGTGACGCACTCAGTGGCGAGGAGCGTGAACAGTTTGGCGTGGCGCGGGGCTCAGCACCGCAGTTGGTGGCCTGATTAGGTCCACCAACAGCCAAGTGATCAGTCCCGGCTCGGAGTGCTGCGCCGCCAACAGTTACGTGTTCAGTCTGTTTGGGCGCGGTGGAATGTGCGCTGCCGGGTGTACGCGCGGCGGCGTGTGCACGGCGGTATGCGCGTGCAGTGGGTATGTGCGCGGGCAGTTAGAGGCCGCAGTCGGATTCTAGGATGCGGCGGAGTTCTATGAAGTCGCGGATTTCGTAGTTGGCTTCGGTTTCGCCGTCGATGTGGGCGTAGCGGCCGCTGCGGCGGATGCGGGCGGTGGTCCAGCCGTCGTTGTTGGTGGGATCGATGTCGTGGGTTGGGTTGTCGCCTACGTAGAGGCAGCGCTCGGGCTTCAGGTCGAGGGTTTGCAGGACTCGACGGTAGAGCTTGGGGTTGGGCTTGCTGAAGCCGACCTGGTCGGTGAAGAAGATGGCGCTGGGGGTGACGAACTCTAGGACGTCGAGGCGGATCAGCTTCTCGGCTTGCTTGATGGTGATGCCGGCCGAGATGATGCCGCGAATCAGAGGCTTGCTGGAGAGCCAGCGAAGGGTGCTGTAGACGTCGTCGTAGACCTTGAGATCACTCTCCTTGGTGCCGTGGTAGCCGACGACGCCGGCGGCGACGATGACGGCGCGGTTGTTGCCTGCGTGGGATTCGGGGCCGAGCCGGTCGAGGACCTTGTCGAAGTGGCCGCTGTAGTTGCTGGAGAACTCGGCGATGACGTCCTCGAGCTCACGCATCGCGTCCCGGCGCTCGGCGCGTAGGCCCGCTCGGATCATTGCATCGACAGCGTTGCGGCGCGCCTTGTCGGCAAACACCGTTGTCGAGAACAGCGTGTCGTCGATGTCGAAGAAGATGGCGTCGAGGGAACTGCTCATGATCGTGCGCCCAGATGGTGGAACGGGCGCGGTGCGGATGTGGTCAGTACTAGTTGTCCGGTATCAGGAGGTTGCCGGCAAGAGTGGGACGCTTGGTTCCCGTGGGAATCCGATGCAACCAGGGAGCTGGCGCGTTCGTGATACCGGCGCGTGGGCGAGCCAGTGGCGGCGCCGGTTGTCGGACGAGCTGCAGGGTTGCTCGGGAAGCTTCGACGGGCCGACGATTGGCGGCGTTGGCTAGGCGCGCGGGTCTGTGCGGTGGGGCGGGCCTGTGCGGTGTGGCGGGCCTGTGCGGTGGCGCCTGTGCGGTGGAGCTTGTGCCGTGAGGCTTGTGCCTTGTGCCGTGGCGCCGGTGCCGAGGCGCTTGTGCTGTGGGGCCTGTGCCATGCTGGCTTGTGCTGTCCGGCTTGTGCCGCGCGATTGGGGGTGGCTCAGTCGAGGCGCTGGAGACTGTGCACAGGGCAGGGCGTGGTCCGTTGCGGTAGCGGCTGGAGGATGTCGCGGTTCGGGCGCCGATTGGCGGGCGCGCTGCAAAACCGAAACGAGCCGCACTGGGCGGCTCGTCTGGTTGGACTCGGGGCGGCGGGTAGCCGCTCGGTTGTCGGTTTCGCCGGCTTAGTTGCCGGCTTGGTCGATCACGTCGGTGATCTGGGCGCGAACCATGACCATCAGGCTGCGGTTCTCGTCGGCCGAGCCTTCCTGCTTGAACAGGAAGGAGATCAGCGGCAAGCGCGACAGCAGGGGGATCTCGGCGCGACGCTCACGCGTCAGGACCTGGCGCAGGCCGCCAAGCAGCACCGTGCCGCCATCTGGAACGCGCACGGTCGTCGAGAAGTTCGTGACCGTCAGGTTCGGCAGCTGCACCGTGACCGGCAGGGTCGAGCCAGCGAGCGACGTCGTGAACGTCGGGATCGGGCGCTGCAGTTCGGCAACCGTCGGGTTGAGGTTGAGCACGATGTACTTCCGGTCGTTCATGATGACCGGTTGCACGTCGAGCACGATGCCGTCCTGGATGACGTCGACTTTCGGGTCGGCGATGAACGCCGCCTGGGCAACTTCGACGTCGAAGTCACGGACGTAGGCCGTCTGGTTGATGACCGCAACGTGGCCACGACCGCGGTTGACAACCGACAGGATCTGGCTGTTGACGACTTCGCCGTCCTGACGCTTTTCGACGGCGCGCAGGATCAGGTTCAGTTGGGTGTCGTCGATCAGCGTCCAGCCAGCGGTCAAACCACCGGTGGGGCTGAGCACCTTGCCCAGGTCGTTGAGGAAGTAGTTCTCCGAACGGGCGCGGATGTCACCATCGCTACCGTCGTTGAAGAACGCACCCGCCAACGGGTTGGCCGCCGGGTCGCCGGTGCCGCCGTTGTCCTGGCCGCGCGAAGCGTTGTTGACCAGGCCGTTGGTGACGTCGTCGAGGGAGACGGTGTCGCCCTTGTTGCCCGAGCCACCGAGGCCGCGGATGTCGATGCCGATCTCCTGCAGGAAGTTGCGGGAGATGGTCAAGAACTTCGAGTCGATCGTCACGATCGGCGTCTGGAAGCGACGCATGTCGTTGAGGACCTTGGCGAGCTTCTCGTGCATCTCGGGGCTGGCCTTGATGGACAGCAGGCCCGAGTCCTCTTGGTTCATCTCGACGCCGTCGGTCGTCCAGTAGTCGGGACCAGTGGCGTCTTGCAGGGTCGTGACCAGGTCGGCCAGCTCGATGCCGGCAATCGGGTCGTCGCCTTCGCCACCAGTACGCGGGACGTCACCTTCGTCTTCGCTCGGGATGTCGCGAATGGTCGGCGGCAAGAACTGCGTCTGCTTGAAGATCAGGTCCTTGACGGAGTAGATCTCGGTCAGCAGCGTGCCGGCGGCTTGCGACTTGTCGCCGAGGACCACAACACCATCCCTGATCGTCCACGCGAGGTTCTCGCTGCGCTTGACCATGTGGTTAAGGAAGTCCTTCAGCGTCATCGACGCGGCCAGCTCGATGACCACCGTGAGGCTCTCATCTTCGATGACCGTGCGTGCTTCCGGCGTCGTGATGATTTGCACACCCGTCAGCAGGCTGAGGTTCTTGACGACGTCCAGGTAAGAACCGGTCTCCTCGGTGTAGGTCAAGCGACCAACACCGACGGTCTCGACTTGTTGCGTCAGCGCCGCGTCCTGCGGGCTCATCATCTTCGGGCCGCTGCGGCGGCTGCGACGACCACTGGCCTTGGCCCAGATCTCTTGGTCCATGACCAGGATCTCGGTTTGCGGCGTCTTGAGCTCTTCGTGGGCCTCGAGAACCTTGCGGATCTCAAGGGCGCGGGCGCGCCAGTAGGAGTCGTTGGCCGAGTCGCGCGCTGCCTTGGTGGCGGCGTTGAGCATGTCGTAGGCCAGTTGGTTCGACGGGTCGAGGTCCAGCGCGCGTTGCGCGTGGTCTTGCGAGCGTTCGAACTGTTGCGCGCCGAAGGCGACTTGCGAACGCTTGATCAAGCCGTCGACGCGGGCGCGCTTCTGGGCTTGGTTGCGCTCGTATTCGCGCCGCAGCTGGTCGGCCAGTTGCGCGTTTTGCGACGCCTGGCTTTCACGCTGCTGGGCGTCGTATTGACGCTCGGCTTCATCCTTGGCGCTCTGGACTTTGGCGGGCAAGCCCATCCAGTCGATATCGTTCTTGATCTCGATACCGAGCGCGGCACGACGAAGCTCGTCGATGGCGCCAGCGTAGTCCTTGTCGGCAATGCGCTGCTGAGCCGTTTGCAGTTGGTTCTGCACGGTCGCGCGGGCGCGTTCCTCGGAGATCCGCTGGAGGATCATGACCTGGTCGCCATAGTCCTTGGCGACGCCGGTGGGCAGGCCTAGTTCGGCTTGTACGGCGGCGAGCTGCGCGCGAACGGTTTCGTTGCGCGGTGCCAGCTCCTTGGCCTTGAGTAGTTCGAGTTGCGCTGCTTCAAGTTCGCCACGAGTGCGAAGCTTGCGAGCGTTCTCGAGCCAGTGCTTGACCAAAGCGTCGCGGCGCTGATCAGCGACGGTGCCTTGGCCACCCTGGGCCTGGTTGTTGGGGGAGTTGTTGGGGGATTGGGAAGGTGCTCCGCCGGTCATGGACGTTCCGCCAGACGGCGATTCGATACCAACTGGTGGATTGCCGTTCGATCCATCCGGGGAGGGATCGGTCGGGGTGGAGCATGACGTGCCGACTAGGGCAACAGTCAGCGAAGCAGCGAGAAGGCGCGGATGTTCGAATGCCATCGTTTCACGCTCGATGCGTAAGCAGAATGCGATTGGATCCCACGGCCGTGGGGTCCATTAGCGGTGTCGGGACAAGCGATCGGTGCACAAACACGATGTGGAGGCATCGCCGCATGTGGAGGGGACATTTCACATGCGACCGGTCGAGAGGGACTTGAGTCGACGATACGGACGTTCCTTGCGACTGACCAACACGGGGGAGAACCGGTCGCAAGGGGCGAAAAGGTAGCTGGCTGTGCGAGGTCGTGCCAGCGGTTTTTCGGGATGTGCCGGCGGCAAGATCATTCGTTTTCCCGAGTCTTTCGGCTGGGGGTGTTTTTGCTGCAAACCGCCACTTGGGGGGGCTTGCGCATCGCTTGGGAGCTGATCTCGCATGGCGCTGGATCGCTGGCCGGATCGAGCGTGTTTGGCCGCCACGTCGCGCAGCGACCATCCCCCGGAAACTGGCTGTTCTCGCAGTGGCGAACCGAATCTCCAGCCGCGAGCTTTGGCCCATGCCGTAAGCCACAACGTGCCTCAAAACCACAACAGGCCCGCTCCGTGGGGAGCGAGCCTGTCGTTGCGGCCTGCTCCCTGAGGAGCGGGCCGGGTCGTTTGCGGGCAGCTGCTGCCGAAGCAGCGACTGCCTGAGCTAGCTACTACTTAGCCTCGCCGAGACCACCACCGAAGTTGACTTCGGTGAAGCCAGCCGCGTTGGCCGCGTCGTTGGTCTTCGCGACGTCTTCGTAGTAGGTGCCAGGGTAGGCCTCGATGACACAGGACATCAGCTTCTTGCCACCGGTCTTTTTGTCCGGGATCTGGCTGATGGGGTCCGCAGCGATCCGGTCCAACTCCGCCTTGACCTGTTGGAGCGTGCTGAGCGGCTTCGGCCCAACTTCGTAGCGCACGCGGTGGCCCTTCAGCACGAAGCGGTACGGGCGCTCGGTTTCCGGGTTGAGAACCCCAGCGCGGCCGGGGGCCTTGTAGCCGGGGACACCCTTGCTCTCGACGTGGATCTTGATCGAAAGCTGCTCTTCCGGCTCGACAACGGTGCTTTGACTACCCTTGTCGGTCGGCAGGAATGCGTCGAGCTTGGATTCGAGAACCTTAAACTCGATGCAGATGAAGAAGATGATCATCAAGAACACGACGTCGATCATCGGCGTCATGTCGGCCTTGGCCTCCTCTTGTGCGTCGTCTAGAGCTGTCACTTGATACTCTCGTTCTTTTCGTTGGTTTCTTTGTCCTGGTCAGAAAGCGCGAGTTGCACCTTCCAGAACGCAATTTGCGGCTGGCTGCACTGCTTCATGACTTCGCCGACAAAGTGCCATTCGGTCCACTTGTCTGCACGAATCAGGATCGGGTCGTCGATGACCTTGGCGGCCAGGCCGTCCTTCTCGACCAGGTGGAGCGTTTCCTTGGCAAGACCGTCCCGTCGGATGTTGAGCAGCAGCTCAGCGATCTTCTTGTAGTTCTTGCCGTCGACGGTCGGGTCGAAGTAGACATCTCCGCCGTAGATCACCGTGCCGTTTTGCAGCACGTTGATGATCGGTCGGCCTTCGGGTGGCGACTCGTCAGGCTCCATGAACTCTGCGCGCGGCAGGATCAAGTCCTCGAGGTTCTTCTGGCTCAGGTCGATGACCAGAACGAAGAAGATCATTAACAGGAAGACGCAATCGATCATGGGCGTCATGTCCATCTCGATCTCTTCCTGAACTATCCTTTCAATGTTCACGTGGCAATGTCTCCGGTTGCGTGCCGCGTTGCCGCGACCCTAGCGGGAGGGGGTCCGAAGTAGCGAGAACGTGGTTCTCGCCGTTCGGATCAGCCCCGAATCCAAAAAACGCGGGGCACTACTTGGCGCGGAAGCGCTCGAAGAGGTCTTCGGTGATCGCGTTGATCTCCGTCGACGTCTTGATGACGCGGTTGCGCAACGTGAAGAAGGCGATACCGACTGGGATGGCGACCGACAGGCCGAGCATCGTCGTGATCAGTGCCATCTTGATACCGCCTGCCAGCTGGGCCGGGGAGACGTTACCGCCGGATGACGCGATCTTGCCGAAGGTGACGAACATGCCCGTCACCGTGCCGAACAGACCCATCATCGGCGCGATAGCCGAGATCAGCGACAACCAACCGATCTTCTGGAAGAGCTTGACCGACTCCTCGGTCTGCATCTCGCGGATCGACGTTTGCATCGTCTCGAACGAGTGGCCGAGCTTGGAGAGGCCCGCGCCGACGACGTTCGTCAGGTAGTTCTTCTCTTGCTCGCAAAGTTCGACGGCGTCTTGGAAGTTCTCGCCGTCGAACAGCGCTTCCAACTCGTCGAGCAGATCTGGCGGCGCGAGCTTCTCGCGCTTGATCGTCATGAAGTTCTCGATGATCAGTGCCACGGCGACGACCGACATCAACATGATCAGGTAGCCGATGGGGCCAGCCTTTTCATAGTCGAAGACTTCGGCGAGGAAACTGGGTTGGTCCTCTTCCGGGACGGCTTGGGCGAACAGCGAGGTCGCCAGGACCAGTGGTGCGGAAACAGCGAGGACGCGAACGAATGGCACGTGCTTGAAGATCATGGGAACTGCAACCCTGAGGACAGGGTGGGAGAGGGGCGGTTTCGAATGGGGTTCGAAAAAGAGGGGTGGGGGAGTTTGCGCGACAGCGCCGGGTCTGGGAAGCCCCCGGCGCAAACAATCTGCTCTTCGGTCTAGAAGAGCAGATTGGCCGACGGTTGCCAAAAGGGTTCTTGGCCGACGTCGAGTTGGTTCGGAATGAGACTACTTCTGGGACTCGGCCTTCGCCAGACCGGCCCATCGGGTTGTCGGGTAGGACGAATAGACGATCTCGAAGTAGGCCTGGGCACGTTGCTTGAACGTGTCGCCTTCCTTTTCCGGGCCGAGCAGCAGCAGGCAGCGACCCAGGTAATAGTTGGCCTTGGCGGAGGCTTCGCCGTTGCTCGAATCGAGCACGCTGGCCTTTGCCAGAGCAAGTTGGGCACGACGCAGGTCGTTGGCCGATTTGCTCGCTGCGGCGGAGAGGAAGATGGCTTCACCTTCGCCGGCACGGCCAGCGGCCTCGAGAGCTGGTTCGCTCGAACCCGCGAGCTGACGGAAGAAGGACTCAGCCTTCTTGTAGTCCTTGTCGAGCAGGTAGGTCTCGCCTTCGCCGACGCGCGACAGCGTCGCGATCGATTGCAGGTTGCTCTTGTCCGTCGTCGACGCGGTGGCGAGGGCGTCGCTGGCTGCGTTGCCGGCGGACTTGAACTGGGAGCGAGCCTGCGCGCCCTTGCCGTCCGCGATCAGCGTCAGGGCCAATTCGTACTTGGCACGCGCGGTCCAGACGCCGCCGAAGCCGCCGGTGATCGAGCGTTCTTCGAGATCCTTGAGGGTTGCCGTCGCGGTGCCAGCGGTACCGGCGAGGCGTTCGGCGCGGCCAGCCAGTAGCAAGGCTTCCGGCGTGCGCCAGTGGTTGGCGTTGCTGCTCAACCAGCTCTTGGCATGTTCGGCAGCGGTTGCCGCGGCCGACTTGTCGGCGCCGATCGAAGCGACGGCCGACTTGATCTTGAAGAACTCGGCGTCGGCTTTGACCAGCGGACGGCCGCTGGTGACCGCACCAAACAGCTGGGCTGCGGCTTGGAAGTCGCCGCGTCGCATGGCCGCCTTGCCGGAGAGGAACTCTTCGGGAACGTCGCTCCACTCGATGTCCATGACCTGGTGGGCGGGCAGTTCAAACGGGTCGGAGCCGCGTGTACCGCGAACACCACTGAGCAGGAACTCAGTGATCTCAAGGCCGCGAACGCGGGAGCCATCCTTCTTGAGGACGACGTCGTTGATCTTTTGGGCGGAGGCAGCCGGCAGCAGGAGAGCCACCGGCAACAACAGGGTGAGGATGCGCATCGTAGTCGAATCGATTGGTGTTGGTTGCGGGTGGGGACTACCGGTTGGACCGGAAGTAGCGGTGCAGCAAAGCACCCTTCATGCCGTGTTGCTTGAGGGACTCGAAGTTGTTCGTGCTCTGGGCGAGACGGTAGAAGGACGCGGCGGTGTCCTTGAACTTGGAGTCCTTGGTGCCGGCCTGCTTGGCAAACCAGTACGCCTCCCACATGAACTCGTACCACTCAAGGCTGTACTTCTTCACCTCCGGACGCGTGGCCCACATGCGGTAGGCCCCTTCCGGGTCGCCGTAGTACTTCATGTGGGCCTCAATCGGACGATCCAGGCCCGGCACGCGCACGGACTGGCCGGTCTCGGAGAACTCGAACCAACCGCCGAGTGCTCGTGCGATCTGACGCTTCAGATCCCACTGCGTCGGGTTGGCCTTCTCGGCGGCGACCAGCATGTCGTAGGCCTCTTGGAAGCGGCGTTGTTGCAGCAAGGCTTCGCCGACCATCGGGCGAACCAGTTGGTCGACGACGCGCTTCTCGGCAGCGGCAGTGACATCTCCGTAGAGCGCCAACGTCTTCTTGGCGACCTCATCGACTCGTGCCCATTCCTTCAGCTCGGCCCAGTTCGTCATGGTGGCGACGAGGATGGCGAGCTGTGGCTTGGGCGAACCGTTGATGTAGTCCATGCCCAGCGCCGTCAGTTGCTTGCGCGCTTGAGCCACTTCGCTTTGAGCCTCCAGTAGCTCGGAGTCTGCCTTGCCGGCCGCGATGGCCTTGTCGACTTCCGCGACCTGGCTCTTCACCAGGTTTTGGTACTCTTGGAAGATCTCACTGGCGAGGCGTGAAGCGCGGGCCTGGTCCTTGGCCTTGAGTTGGTTGTAGGCCTGCTCGGCCTGCGCCAGCGCGCCGGTGTCGACCTGCAGGCGACCGAGATACGCGAGCACTTGCGGCACGTAGAGGGCGCCGTCAGTGGCGTAGTTGCTCAGGAACGTCTGCACGGCGTTGATCGCGGCATCGTAGTTCTTGAGGTTGCGTTCGAGCTTGAACTCCGAGTGGCCGCGAGCCTCGAAGTAGGCCATCTGCACGTCGTTGTAGGCGGCGGCAGCCAAAGCGGCCTTGCGGACCGTCAGCTTGTTGCTGTCGCGCGCACCGAGCACCGTGTCCGAAACGTACTTCCGGTATTCGGCGATCGTCTTGCGGGCCGCGGCGAAGTCGCCCATCGACATTTGCGCGCGCGCCATGCGAACGCGGGCCTGCTCGTAGTAGACGTAGTCCTTGGTGACCTTGGCCAGCTCGGCTGCGGCTTCCGCGAACTCCTTGTTGTTGAAGTGTGCAAAGCCCGATTTGCGAGCGAGCTTGTTGGCGCCGCCAGTGCTGAACTTGGCTGCCAGTTGCACTGCTGCGTCCCAGAACGGGTCGAAGAACGGGTCGTTCTTGGTCAGGCGCTTGTGCGACGAGACGGTGCGATCCAGCGTGTCGGCGACGTCGCTGCTCACCGTCACCATCGG
>CAXBFC010000010.1:0-36446 GCA_963974725.1 uncultured bacterium
TTCTCGCGCGCCACCACGAACAGTGATTCCATCCACACGCGATGCACGCTGCTTGCCGGCCACACGTTTAGTGCGAGTCCGCCTGCAGCAGCAGGTCGACATGGTGCGCTACCTGATGGCTCGGACCGCACAGCACCAGGGTGTTGTGGTCGAGGCTGCAGATCGTCGTGGCGCGATTCTCGGCGATGGCACCGCGAAGCACCATGAACCCATCGAAGCTTCGTAGCTGCTGCAGGTCCACCGTCGTCATGATCACGCCGGCGCTCGCATATTGTTCGACTTCGTGCGAAGGCACGTAGTTGGCGCGAACGTTGGCGTCGCGATAGCTCGGGTCCTGAATCGATCGCAGCGCAAACAACCGCGCGCCGGGGTGACGGCAAACCATCGCGCAGTCGTGCTTGGCGAGCACTCTGGTCGCCTCGGCAAACCATTCGCTGCGCGTCATGCTCGCGGCGTCGCCGAGGTCGATCGTCTTGTGGTCGACGGCGCCGGCTGCGTTGGCATGGAGCACGTTGGCATCGAGTGTCGAGGTGAACACCCCGACGAACGTTCTGAGCGTCATGCGTCCGCCGGGCCAAGTGACCTGGCCTTCGCCATGCCATACTGGTTGCGCGACGTCCGCCGGTGTCGAGCCAGCGAACATCTGCATCATGCGCAGGGCGAACCCGACCTGATCACTCATCCCGGTGAACTCCACCCGTCCGTTGATATTGTGCACCGATAATCCCGGGGGTTCGTTCCTGAAGTACGGCCGCAGCGCATGGATGTGCGTGAGGCTGTCGGCAGTCGCCGGAATCGAAGTCGTGACCCATTCGAGTTGCGTTGGGTTCGCGAGGACCTGCTCGGGCGTGCGCGCGATGCTGGCCTGGGCGTCGCACTGGCTGCGAACGGTGACCACTCGGTCAAAGCGCTCGCCTGCCACCAGCAGCAAGCGGCGGTCGCGCAGCAGCGCCGCGACCACTTCCTGGTGTGCCTTTGCGTCAAGTTGCAGCTCGGTTTGCAGGGTTACGGTGAGACCGACCTCCTTTGATAGTCCGGCGACATCGCATTGCAGCGGCCGGCGACGGATTTGGGCGGACAGCCCGGCCAGTTCGTGCAATTGGTGATCGCCTGCTGGCATGGTGAAGACAGCGTCCCGGCCTTGAGCCAGAGCGGACGTGGCCAGCAATGCGATGGAAACGAGCGTGACGGGGAGGTGCTTCATGGGTCTTGGTGTTGAGGTTCGGCTCGGCAACTTGCCGGCTCAAAAGCCACACCGTGCTGCCCGACTCTCGCAGGAACGCTTTCCATCCCGTAAGTTGGCATTCCTTGCAGTCGGGAATCCTCTCCCATCTCGTCCGTAGCCGCTCGTCCATGACCCTGACCCCCGAAGTTGCCTTCGAGCAGAATCGCGAGCGCCTGCTTTCGGTGATCTATCTGCGTATGGGGCCCAACCTTCGGGTCCGAATGGATCCGGAAGACGTGCTTCAGGAAGTTGCTATCGAAGCCGTCAATTCCTGGCGGACACTTTCGGCTGAGGAGAACGCCGGTGCCTGGCTGGTGACGTTGGCGCGCCGCAAAGTTGCCCGCATCCTGCGCGACCAGCTCGGCGTCGCCGCGCGCGACCCACGCCGCGAGCACTCGATCAAGACCGACCTGCCGCTTGCCGATCGGCGTTCGGGGCCAGTTACCCACGCGGATCGCAAGGACCGCCTCGAACTGCTAGAGCAAGCGATGGAGCGACTCTCGGACAACCATCGCAATGTCATCATGATGATGAAGATTGAGGGAATGTCGGCGCGCGAGGTTGGCGAGCAAATGAACCGCAGTGAGAATGCGGTGCACCTGTTGCTGAGCCGTGCCCTCAAACGGCTCGCCGAAGAACTGAAGCTGTGAGCGAACCGAAGCGTGATCCGAACAAGGATGCCGTGGGCGCCGGACTTGAGTCCGGTGGTCCAGAGGTTCCTGATAGCCAGAAGCCAGAGGTTCCCGGTAGCCAGAAGCCCGGTAGCCCGAAGAAGAAGGCCCAAGAGGTACCCGCAGAGCAGGCTGACTCCGACGAGGTAGCTGCCAGTAATTCGGATGACGGCGACAGCATCTTCGCATCCGATGGCGCGCAGCCACACACGAAGAACGCCGCGGACAAGAACGCCGCGGACAAGAACGCCGCAGACAAGAACGCAGCAGACAAGAACGCAGCAGAAACACCTTCGCCGGCGCGCGATTCGGAGCTTGATTCCGACAGTGCTGACGAACGCCTCGCGAAGGTGCTGAGCGGTTCCAGCAGCAACGCCGATTTGCGCCGCAAGCTGCAGACCGAAGAGACCGAAGAAGCCAACGATCTGCTCTCACGTTTGAACGCGCTCGACTTCGTGCAGCAAGTTGTCGGCGGCCACAGCGAGTTGCCCGATCGCATCGGCGGCTACGAGATCAAGGGCCTGCTTGGTCGCGGCGGCATGGGCATCGTCTACCTCGGCTGGCAAGATGATCTGGAGCGAGAAGTCGCGCTCAAGGTCTTGTCGCAAAACTACACCGCCGATCCGACGATGCGCAAGCGCTTCCGCGCGGAAGCTCGCGCGACGGCTGCGTTGCACCACCGCCATATCGTGCCGATTTATGACTATGGCGAAGCGCAAGGCATGTTGTTCTTCGCGATGGAGCGCGTCAATGGCTTGAGCCTCGACAAGCACATCTCCTCGGCCCAGCGCGTCGACAAGAAGCCGCTTGAGATACTCGACGCTGCGCGCCGGTTTGCCGGGGTTGCCGATGCCTTGGGGCTGGCGCATCGTCGTCGCTTGCTGCACCGCGACGTCAAACCGGGCAACATCCTGGTCGGCGAAGATGGCACGTTGGCGCTGACCGACTTCGGTTTGGCTAAAGCGCTCGATCACGTGTCGATGCAGTTGACGTCGAAGGGGGGTGGCTTCCTCGGCACGTTGCACTACGCGTCGCCGGAGCAAGCGCTCGGTGGCGAATTGACGCCGGCCAGTGACCTCTACTCGCTCGGCGTCACGATGTTTGAGGCGGTTACCGGCAAGTTGCCGCTAGCCGGCAAGACCACGGAGGCGCTGTTGCAGTCGATTCTGCACGGCACTCCTTCGCGCTTGCGCGACCACCTGCACAAGCCGCCACGCGACTTCGAAGCAGTGATCGACAAGTTGCTCGCGCGCGATGCCGACGATCGCTACCAAGACGGCGAAGCGTTGTCGCGAGACTTGGTGAGGATCGCCGATGGCGATCCCGTGCGCATTCGGCGCCTGCCGCTGCACGTTCGCCTCTGGCGTCGCGCGCGCAAGAACCCAGTGCTGGCTAGTGCGTTGGTTGCGGTGTTCATCTTGATCTTGTCGACCGGCACGTTGGCCGGCGTGTTGAACAAGGAGCGGGGCAAGGGTCGCGTGTCCCGTCACCAGGAGAGCCTGGTCAGCATTGCCAAGGATGTCGGCCGTGAGCGCGGGCCCGAGTTTGGTCCGTTGCCGCTGTTGCGGTCGCTGACCGGTGTCGATGTTCCGCCGCGTGATCCGAGTCGTGCGATTCTTGCCAAGCTGGACGCCGCCTCCGAGGCCATGCCGGATGACCCGCGTGCTCGGGAGATGCGCAACGCCTACATCGAAGATCCGCTCGCGCATGCTGCCCAGTACTTGCGCGAAGGACGCGGCTTCGAGGCCTTGCAACTCTATGACGGAGCCATCCGCAGGGCGACTCTCGAACAGACCGCTGGCAAGCTCGCGGTTGAGTTGCGCTTGTATCGATTGTATCTGGCGCGCGGGGTTGCGAACTTGACTGCTTCCGTTGGTCGGGCCTACGACGCACGCATTGACTTGGCGTTGGCGTCCTACTTGCGGCCACAGGCTGCCTTCCCGCTGGCGCTCATCGATGTGCTCGACCTGGTGCAAAGTCAGGATGTCATTGCCGATGCCGCCGCGTTCCGAACGAGGCTGATCACCGAGAAGGCGCCGCCCGAACGCACTCGCGCGCTTGGTCTGTTGCTGTGGGCTGCCGCCAGGTACCGCCCGCACACGTTTAGCAACATGATGCCATTCGCGCTCGATTACGCGCACCGCCGCGTTCTTCACGTGACCGGAGCGGAGTTGCTCGGCGGCGATCTCGACGGGTGCTTGTTGCGCGGAGAATCGTCGGGATTGGCCGCGAAGTTTGCCAAGCATGGCCGCAGGGCGATGAGTCTATTGGGCGATCCTGCCTTGTTCGATGCGCATGTGCAGCAGGCAAGCCAAGCGATCGAGCTGGCGGCGCATCCGGAGTCCTCGTTGCAAGGTTGGCGGCACCTGTTGCAGTTGATCACGCCATCGAGCCAGCGCGGTCCGCTACTCGACCATCAGCAGCGGCCGTTGCCGCCCGTTCATCAACTGTCTGCTTGGCGGTCACTCGTTTCCTTGCAGCCAGACAGCACGTTGACCAACTTATGGCTTGGCCGTTTCAAAGAGTTCCACAAGCTGCATCCAGGGGTGGCCGGCATCGTCGAAGTTGCGGCGCGCATGCATTCTCTGGCGCAGTCGGAGGAATCGCTCGAATGGGCCAATCGCTGGGTTGCTCAGGCAGATGGAGATCCCGCGGCGCTGATGTGCCGCCTGCAGGTTCATTTGCGGCTCGGCAACCTCCAGGGCGTGATGGACGACGCCCTCGTGATCACGCAGAACTCGCTCGATGACGCTGCCGCGATGTTGCGGATCGTGCAAGTCATCCAGGAGGCGATCAACGACGCGAACCCGGCGACCGCTGAAGGTTTGAAGTTGATCGGTGGTCAGTTTCAGAAGTTGATCCAAGAAGGTATTTCGAGCACCCAAGGCCGATGACTACCCCCTATTCAAAACGTCACGGAGCATCGTCTTGGCTGATGGGGGTCGGCGTCCTGATCGCACTCGGTATCGCGGTGACGTGGATGCTCTACGAGGGCGGCCGCAAGGACCGTGAGGTGCCGAACCTCCCAAACCTCCCGCTGCAAGGTAGTGATGCGGCCAAACCATCGGCCATGCCGAGGCTGATGATGGATGTTCAGCCCGTGGAATTGGCGTCGAACGTCGTCGTGCGTGGCTCGGTGTTGTTGCCGACTGGGCAGCCCGCGCCGAGCGCGACAGTCACGCTGTATCGGTTGCGGACTGCTGCGCCGGAGTGGCGCAAAGAACGTGTCGTGCAAGCGATTACCCGCGCCGACGGAGCCTTCCAGTTTCGGTGTCCGCACTTGCACGGCTACTTGTTGGGCTTCGAGCATCCCGGCTACGCCGGTGGCGAAGTCGCGGTCTCCTTGTTTGGGGAGCCGATGAAGTTGCAGCTGCGGCCGGGCTTCAGCATTCGCGGCACCGTGCTCAATGATGTTGGCGCGCCGGTTCCGAAAGCGCGCGTCTCGGTGGAGTCCGTGCTCGGCGATACGCGTCGTGCCCGGTTCACTTACACGGCCGCCGATGGCACCTACAGCTTCTCGAACTTGGCTGCCGGTGCCGCCGAATTGGTCGCCAGGCATGCGTTCTGGCAACCAGCCCGAGCGACCGCGGTTGTCATCGGGGTGCGCGAGCGTACCGACTTCCGTTTTTCGCGGCCGAGCATGAGTCCACTGCGTGGACGTGTCTTGCGCGCCGCGACCCAGGAACCAATCGAGGGCGCGTCTGTCGAGCTTGTGCCGATCCGCCACCAACTCGGCCTGGTCGATCCAGTCGGTACGATCACTGCGGCCGACGGCACGTTCCTGCTGTCGGGTTTGCCGCGTGGCAGTGTGCGTCTATTAGTGCGTCACGCCGACTATGGCACCAGCCTCGAGATCGTGTCGATTCGCTCCGTGGCAAAGGACGTGACGGTTGAGTTACCGGACCGCGCGATCGTTGCGGGAGAACTCGAAGGCGCGTTCACCGGCGGCGAGATTCTCGAAGTGGAAGACAGTGGCCGCGAGTTGGCCTATGCGAAGGTGCAGCCCGATGGCTCGTTTGAGTTTGCGCGCAAACTGTCGCCGGGGTTCGTCGACTTCCGCGTGCTGGGCGGCGCGTTCTTGTTCCAAAACCTCAAGGGTGTGTCAGCGCACACGTTGTTGGAAGAACCAGAGGATGACGGGGTGCCGCCGAAGATCTACCTCGACGTCGTTGAGACATCGATGGTTCACGGGCGCTTGGTCAATGCTGCCGGCGATCCAGTGGTGGGGGCGCGCATCGAGTGGGTCTCTGAGAGTCTCCAGCAGCTTGGTGCGGCTGCCTACCAGCTCGACTTGGCCAAGGCGAAAGCCGGCTTCTGGAACTTGATTGACGGGCGCGATCAGCTGCTAGCGATCTCCGATGAAGACGGCAACTTCGAGATTCGCGGTCGTCGGGGCGGTCGGTTGCAGGCGAAGGTCAGCTGTGTTGGCTACGGCAACCGTGAGGTTCGCATGTGGGTGCCACAGCCAGGTGGAGTCGAGGACGTCGGCGAAGTCGTGTTGGAACCGAGTTGCTCGGTTTCCGGTCGCGTGCTGCGCGGGGGCCAGCCGTTTGTCGGCGCCACGGTGATTCTGTCATCGAAGCTTTCGGTCTCGTTGGCGAAGACCAATCAGTTGGGTGAATACTCCGTCTCCGACTTGATGCCGGGCACCTATCAGGTGGAAGCGCGCATCTCCGGCCTGCCAACTGGCAAGAGCAATCCGCTCCGCGTGTCGGCGACCCTGGGCGAACCGGTCACTGGGTTCGACATTCCATTGAGGGCGGGACGGATCGTTGAAGGTATCGTGACCGATGAGAACAACCGGCCTCTTCGTGGCGCTTTGATCAGCGTGCGCGGTCGCACGGGAGAGGTGATCACGACCAAGGCTACTGGCAAGTTCGAGGTCGAGTTGTCGGCGCGCGATGTGGCCGCCGAGTGCGAACTCGTCGTCTCCTTCGGCGATCGTTCCAACCAGAAGATCGTGCCGATCTCGTCGGTCCAGACCGAGCTGAGGGTGTCGTTGGCATCGAGTGACACGTGCACCTTGGTGGGCCGGGTCGTCGGCTTGCCAGGGCGACGTCCGCTTGGCGGCTTGTTGCTGCGGTTGACGGAGTTGGATCAGCCAGGTGCGCAAGCCAAGTCGCGCTGGGTCGAAACGTTGGGCGGCGAACTGCGCCACACCCATGTGCCAAGCGGCAGGGTGTTGGTGGAGGTTTGGGCCGAGGGCTACGCGCCATACCAACAAGAATGGTCGTTGAAGGCAGGGGAAGATCACGAGCTTGGCGAAGTGCTTTTGGCACAGGGCGCCAGGTTGCGCGGGGTCGTTCGCGACGCCGAAGGCAATCCCGTTCGTGACGCGCTGATCCTTCTGGGCGATGAGACTGACTTCGCCTTGTTCCTGCCGACGGTTCGCAGCGAGCAAGACGGTGCCTTTGCGATTCAGGGCGTGACCAGTCGTTCGAAGCAGTTGGTCGTGCGCAGTCCAGGGTTCGCAGCGAATACGGTTGCGTTGCAGTTGCCGCGCGATGTGTTGGCGGCCAAGCCGCTGCAGATCACGATGGAGCGCGGCACCACGATCGAGGTTTCCGTCGCCCGCTCGCTCATCTCAGAGGACGGGCTGGTGTATCTGCGCCGTGCCGGCAACCTGCTTGGCAGCACCGTGCTCGACGATTCCGGTAAGGCGTGGTTCGCCAATCGAAGTGCGGGCCAATACACGGTGCAGTTGCCCGATAGCGACGTGCCGGAGCAGGTCGTGGCAGTGAAGCCCGGGCAAGAACTGGTCCAGGTGGAGTTCACCGAACGTAGCAAGTAAGTCCGCTCCGTTGCTTTGCTGGCGCGTTGGCAGCAAGCTCAGGCGATGCGCGTATCCCTTTGCCTGCTGCTGTTGGCGCTGGCGGCGTGTGGTGATCCCAAGCAGGTCGCCACGACGCCGCATGTTGCTGCCGATGTCGGCTTGTTGACTGTGCATCAGGCCCACTGTGCTTCGTGCCATGCTCTCGGCGGCGGGCTCGATGCGGAGCTGCGCGGCGACGCTGCCGCGCCACTCGCATCGTTCGCCACCAAGGTCGATGCGGCCGCTGGCCTCCCGGACCTGAGCAGCCACTTCTCGGGCTTTGGCATGTCTACAGAGGATGCCAGCGATCTGCGGATGTGGCTGGCATCGTTGGGTGGCGAACGCCCTTCGCGCAACGCCGCCGAAATCTCTGGTGGGGCGATCCCGCGCGGCGAACAGCTCGTGCGCGAACTTGCCTGCGGCGCCTGCCACGCGCCGGCCGAACTCGAATTGTCGGCGGTCACCGACCATGCCCAGCTGACCGCGTTCCTGGCCAAGCCGGAGCGAGCTTCGGTAGCGGTTCCTCATGTGCCGCTGACTGGCAGCGAAGCCAGTGCCGTCGCGGCATGGCTGTTGCGCGAACAGTTGCAGGAAGGCGCCCGCGCTGGTGGCTTCGGCTACGAATACTACGAACTCAAGATTCCGAACGGGGACTGGCCAGATGTGACGGGCCTCAAGCCGAAGGCGCGCGGCGTCACCGACAAAATCGGCACGGCGGTGGCGACCCGCAAGGCGAACTACGCGTTGCAGTTTGACGCGACGCTCGAAGTCCCCGCCGATGGCGAGTGGCGCTTCGCGACCCGCAGTGACGATGGCTCCTGGTTGTGGATCGATGGCGACCTGGTCGTCGACAACGCCGGTATGAAGCCGGCCGCACGCAAGGATGGTCGCGTCAGCTTGAGCAAGGGGCCACATCAGCTCCGCGTGGCCTACACGCAGGGCGGTGGCGGTGCCGAATTGAAGGTGCTGTGGGCTGGCCCTAGCTTGGCAGAACAAGAGTTGCCGGGCACGAGTGCCAGTACTTCGGTGGTCCGCTTGGTGCCGAAATCCGTGGTGGCGTCGGCGCCTACCGAAGGCGCGGTTGCGCGTGGCCGCGCGGTTGCGCGGGCCGCTCGTTGCGATGCGTGCCACCAAGTCCGCGAAGACGAGTTCGAGCAACTGCCTGCTCCGCTTGCTGCCAAGGCGTGGAACGAGCTGAAGCTCGGCGATGGCAAGTGCGCTGTTCCGGCTGGACCGACCGTGTTTGAAGAAGTCGGCGCGTTGCCGCCGCAGCTCGCGCTGGCAACCAGGTTGAAGATCGCACTGAAGGCCGATGGCTGCCTGTCGTGTCACGTTCGCGATGGCGAAGGCGGGCTGCCGCCGGCCGTTCGCAAGCATCTGCGCGAAGTCGAAGACCTGGGCGAAGAAGGCCTCGTGCCGCCGGACCTGAGCATGGTCGGCCGCCGGTTGCGACCGGAATGGCTGGAGCGCGTCGTTCGCGAAGGCCACAAGTCGCGCGACTACGTCGTCATGCGCATGCCGCCGTATGGTGACGCGAAGGCGAAGCAGTATGCCGAGTTGTTTGGCGCCGTCGATGCCGCGGACGTCGTCGACAACGAACCGCCGTTTTCCGCTGAGGCTGCGGCGCACGGGCGAACGCTGGCCGGCATCGGCGGCCGCAACTGCATATCGTGTCATACAATGTCCGGTCGCGATTCGCTCGGCCCCCAGGGCATGGACCTCGCGTTGCAGCACCAGCGATTGCGGCCCGGATGGTTTCGTGATTGGTTGCTCAAGCCCAGCTCCTTGCGCCCGAACACGCGCATGCCGTCGTTGTGGCTGGGTGGTGGTGAGCAGGATGCGAAGGACGCGGATGCCATCCGCACCTGGCTTTCGCTTGGCGAAGCGGCGCCGTTGCCCAAGGGAGTCGTCGTCGATGCAAAATCGATGGTGCTCGTGCCGGTCGACCGTCCGATTCTGCACGGCGCGTTCTTGAAGGGCGTGTCGGCGCGCTGTCTCGCAGTTGGCACGCCAGCGCGCACGCACTTTGCGTTCGACCTCGTCAAACCGCGCCTGGCGTGGATCTGGCGCGGGGACTTCCTCGATGCCACTGGCACCTGGCACGGCCGCGCCGGCAAGTTGGTGGAGCCGCTCGGCAAGGACTGGCAGGTAATCGATGATTTTACGATCGAAGGCGAACCCAAGCGCCGCTTGTTGGGGCAACGTCGCACCGACGAGGGCTATCCGGTCGTGCGCGTGGCCTGCGGCGACGTTCGCTACGAGGATCAGTTGACGGCCCGCTTGGCCGCCAATGGCAGTGAGTTGGTGCGAACCATCCGGTGTGAAGCTGGCACGCTCGTGCTCCGTTTTCCGACTGCCTCGTCCTACCGGACGTTGGTGCAAGACAAGCCCGCCGCTCAGCACACGCTGACCGCCGGCCAATCGCTGGAGGTCATCTACCAATGGTAATGCTGCTCGCTCTGACTCTGTTGATCACGCCGCAAGAACCAGCTTCGCCGGCGCCCGTGCCGAAGCAGCCGTTGCCCGACGAGTCGACCTACGTCGAGATCGTCGATGTGCCACTGCCTGAGCACGTCGTGCTCGAAGTCGGCGGCATGGTGCAGTTTGGCACGTCGATGTTCGTGGCGACGCGGCGCGGTGAAGTCTGGCGCATCGAAGACGCGGCTGGCGACAAGCCCAAACCAACGCTGTGGGCCGAAGGCTTGATGGAGCCGCTGGGCCTGATCGAACGCGATGGCTGGCTCTACTGCGCTCAACGTGGCGAGCTGTCGCGCATGCGCGATACCAACGACGATGGCCGCATGGACGAGCTCGAGACCGTCGCCGATGGTTGGCCGATCTCAGGCAACTACCACGAGTATTGCTTTGGGCCAGCCGTTGCCGGCGATGGCTCGTTCTGGCTGACGCTCAACAAGCCGTTCGGCGGCGAGCCCTTTGGGCGGGCGCCGTGGCGTGGCTGGGCGATCCGCATTCCAGCCGAAGGCGGCAGCTTCGAGCCGGTGTGCGCAGGCCTGCGTTCGCCTTGCGGCGTTGGCACTGCGCCCGACGGCGTCGTTTGGTACACCGACAACCAAGGCGAGTGGTGTGCCAACAGCAAGTTCACTCCGCTGGAGGTCGGTGACTTTCACGGCCACCCTTGGGGCATCGAGTCGTGCAAGTTGCCGGAGTCGCAAGTCGAGTATCCCGGTGAGGTGCCGAGCGGGCTGCGCATGGCCGAAGCGGCGAAGACGATCCCGAACTTCCGGTTGCCGGCCGTGTGGATTCCGTACGACAAGTGCGGCCGTTCGCCCGGTGACTTCGTCTGGGATACCGAAGGCAACTTCCCGCCGTTCAAGGGGCAGGTGTTTTGTGGGGACCAATACTCATCCGAGGTCTTCCGGATGTCGCTTGAGAAGGTCGGCGGTCGTTGGCAAGGCGCGTGCTATCCATTTCGCCGCGGCCTGAAGAGTGGCATCACGCGCGTGATGTGGGGCGACCAGGGCACCATGTGGTGTGGCCTGACCAATCGCGGTTGGGGTTCGCTCGGTGGCAGCACCCAAGGGCTGCAACGGCTGGTCTGGCGCGGCGTGACTCCGTTCGAGTTGCAAGAGATCACTGCCACCAAGAACGGGTTCCGACTCGCGTTCACCCAGCCCATCTTCGCCGGCAGCGTGGTTGGCCCAAGCATCGAAGTCACGAGCTGGACCTACGACCACCACGAACCATACGGCTGCCCGCCGCGCGATACGCGCAAGCACGCGGTGACGGGTGCCGGGGTGTCGGCAGGCGGCATGCATGTCGACCTCGAGGTTGCGGATCTCGAATTGTGCCGCGTCTATGAGATTCGGTGCGACGGGGTGCTCGCGGCATCTGCCAAGGCAACCCTGCTGCACGGCGTGGGGTGGTACACCCGCAACGCGGCCCCCGAAGAATAGGGCCGACCTACCCGTAGCCCAGGAGGTCGGTACCCGGTAAGCCATGGGGGTGCACCGACCACGGACCTGGAAGAATCTCCGTTCGCTGACCTTGGTAATGATCGCAGCCGCCTTTCCGGTGGTTGCGCAAATGCCCGAGGATGCAGCCTTCAAGGCAAAGGGGCAGGCGGACTACGTCACGATGCGCGCCGAGTTCGCTCGGCTGCTCGGCGAATATACGGCGTCGGGCGACGTCGATCGCGCGGCAGCGGCGGACGCCGAATACTACGCGACCATGCTGTTGCGCATGATGTCCGAAGGTCGCGACGAACGGTCCATGGCTGCGGTCGAGGCGGCGCGCCAAGCGCCGCGTTCGCTGGCGATGCCGGCGTTGCGCGCTCGCCTGGGGTCGTTGTTGTTGCAGGCGCGGCGCGACTATGGCGGTGCCTTCGAACAGCTCAATGACGAGCTCGGCGTGATCCGTTCGTTGTGGATCTGCGGTGCGTTCGACAACGAACGTGGCAGCGGCTACCGCACCGAGCACGAGACCCAAACACGTTTCGATCCGGATGCTACCTATCCCGGCAAGTTGCACTCCGTCTCGTGGCGTCACTTGCCGGTGCAGCCGCTGATGGGTCGATTCGATCTCGGCAGTGTCATTCGTCCATCCAGTCAGGTGATGATCTACGTCGCGACGGCGGTCATGGCCGACGAACGAACGGATGCGGCGTTGTGGCTCGGCAGCACCGGCGCGGTGCGCGTGTTTCTCAATGGCGTCGAGCTGTTCGCGCGCGACGTGCTGCGAGAGATCCACGAGGATCAGGACGCCGCCGTCTTGCCGCTGCAGAAGGGTGCGAATCTGTTGGTCGTGAAATCGTGTCGCCAAGAAGAGCGATCCAACATGTTGTCGTTGCGCATTGCCGCCTGCAATGGCGAGCCGTTGCCGGCAGTTCGCACCAGCGACGCCGAGCGCGACTTGCTGCTAGCCAATGATCAGAAGGCGCGCGCCGCAGATGCTTCGAGCGCAGTCGATGACAACGCACGTTCGTTCTATTTGGAGCAGGCTGCTGCTGGCGACGCTGGGGCGGCGTTGAAGATGACGGCCATCTTGACGCACAATCACATTGACGGCGATCGGGACGCGCGAGCGCAGCGGTTGGCCGAGCAGGCTGCCGACGGCCTGCCGAAGAATGCTGAGGCGGCGTTCTTGCGCTACTGGACCAGGCCAAGACTGCGCACCAGTGCCGCCGATCGCGACGAAAATCCGCAACGCCGCGACTTGCTTGAGGTCTTGCGCCGCGCACCCAACCACGTCGAAGCGCGCCTGTTGCTGGCGTCCCTCGACTTGCATGGCAGTGGTGTGCAGGTGCGGGCCGAAGCCGTCTTGAAGGAAGCGTTGGCGCAACAACCACAGTCGGGAATCGCCTATTCGAACCTGGCAATGGTGATGCGCCGTCTCGGACTCGATGCGGCCGGCGACCGGCTGTTGGTGGCGATGCTGGACCTGCCGCTAGTGGCGCGTGGCGCAATGCGCTACCAGTTCGAGACCCTGCGCGAGCGCGGAGAGTATCAGCTTGCAGAACGCATTGGCGAGCGCTTGCTCGCCCAGTCATGCAGCATGGTGGACCAGATGTTGGTCGCCAACCTGAAGCTCTCGATGGGCAAAGAAGAGCATGGCGTGCGGCTCTTGCGTGAGGCCATGGTGCGGTGGCCGATGGCGCGCGCACCACGCGCCAAGTTGGCGGACTTGCTGGCCGCCTACGACCAGCTCGATGGCGCGTTGGAGCAATGGACCGATTGGCTCAGCATCTGTCCGGACGATGACAGTGCCCTGGTCGCCGTCGCGAGCTTGCACGATCGCTTGGGGGACCGCGAACGACAGATTGAAGTGTTGCGCGCGGCCCTCGAACTCAACCCGAATCGCGCCGACGAACAACGCTACCTCGATTACCTGTCGCGCTCGCAGACGCCGTTCCACCAACCGTTCGAACTGGATGGCGCGCAGGTCCTGGCCGCAGATGCTGGGCCCCCGAAGGATGCGGACGCGAGCCAGGATCCGGTCTACCACGTGCTGAAGCAGCGCGTCGTCAAGGCGTTCGCCAATGGCACGACCAGCGAATACCTGCACCAGATCACCAAGGTGCTGCGCGAAGAAGGGGGGCGGCGTTTCGCCAACTGGCGCATGCCGTACTACCGCGGCAGCCAGCGGGCGCGCGTCTTGTCCTGCACGGTTCGGCACGCGGACGGCAGTGTCGATCAGCCACGCTTGCGCGGGGCCAGTGTCGCGATGGCCGCGTTGCAACCGGGCGATACCGTCGAGATTCGCGGCCGCATCGATGACTTGGCACCGACGTTCTTTGGCGAATACTTCGGCTTGGAACACCACTTCACCAGCCGCGATGGCTCACCCGTTGGCCGTTCGAGTTTGACCATTGTCGCGACCGAGGGGCGCGACTACCAAAGCCAGTCCAAGAACGGCGCACCACAACCTGTCGTCACCAAGCTTGAAGATGGCAGCCACCGTTACGACTGGGAACTGAAGAACCTGCCTCGTGATGAGGCCGAGATTGCGCGTCCCGCCGCCAAGGAGCGCGTGCCGCTGGCGCGCATGACCAGCTACCGCGATTGGGATCACTTCTCTGGTTGGTGGTGGAACTTGATCGAGAAGCAGATCGACGTATCCGAGCCGATGCGCAAGAAGGTGCGCGAGTTGACGGCGTCCTGTGAAACGCCCAGCGAGCGCCTCGATGCGATCTACAAGTTCGTCACCAACGACGTGCGCTACGAAGCGTGGGAGTTCGGCGTGCACGGCTACAAGCCATACAACACGTCCGTGATCTTCGAGCGCCGTCACGGCGACTGCAAAGACAAGGCGCTGCTGTTGTGTGCGATGCTGCGTGAGGTGGCGATCGTCGCGCGCCCAGTGCTGATCTTCGCCGACGCGCGTCGCAGCGAAGATGATCTGACTTTGGCGATGGTGCACCACTTCAACCACTGCATTGCCTGGTTGCCGGAGCAAGACGGATTGGCCGCTCGCTTCCTCGATGGAACGGCCGACTTGCACCCGTCCGACACGTTGCCCGAGATGGATGTCGGAGCCCGGGTGCTGGTCGTCGAACCGAAGGGCGCTGCCTTGCGCGATGTGCCGTGGACGAAGCCGGAGAGCAATGGGGACAGCACTGAGTTCGCGATCGAGCTGTCCGTGGATGGCAGCGCCAAGGCAGTGATGACGGAGCGTCCGGTGGGCGCGGTCGCGATTGCGACGCGTCAGGATCTGGTTGGCGCGCCCGATGCGATGCGCGAGCACCTGGAGCGCCGGCTGTTGGCGCGGTTCGGACCGTGTCGCATCACCGACGTGCAGTCCAGCAAGGGCGATGACCTGGCAACTCCAGTTCGGCGCGCAGTGTACTTCGAAGCGGACGAGATGGCGCGGCGCCGGGGCCAGGACCTGGTGTTGCGCACCGGCTTTGACAGTTCGTGGCTACAGCAGTTGGGCGCGTCGCCGGAGCGCATAGCTACCTTGCTACTAGGGGCGCCGCGTCGCGAGCACGATGTGCTCAGGGTGCAGCCGCCTGGCACGATGAAGGCCGGGGCATTGCCCGAAGCTACCAAGATCCGTCACGCGTTTGGCGCCTACCAACTGGAATGGCGTCGCGAAGGGGACCAGCTGGTGATCGAGCGGGACTTGCGCATCAATCTGGCGCGCGTCACCAAGAGCGAATACGCGGCGTTCCGCACGTTCGTGGCGGCGGTGCAAGATGCCGACGACGCCTTGCTTGTGCTGCAGCCGAAGGAGGCAAAGTAGTGATCCGTTTCCCGATGTATGTGGCTGCGATCGCGTTCCATGCGACGTCGCTGTTGGCGCAAGCGGCGACGGTGCCAGAAATTTCGAAGCCAGAGATCTCGAAGACACAGATCTCGAAGACCGTGCCTGCGAAGACTGTGCCTGCGAACACCGTGCCTGCGCAGACCGTGTCCGCAGCGACCGCCGACGCGGTTCGGTTCGCGCGGCAGTATGTTGGCATGCGGGTTCCGATTGCCGACGCGCCCGACCAAACCGCCAAGACGTGTCTGGCATTTGTCGATGGCCATCGCGACTCGGTGCTGACAGGTTGGTTGGTGAGTCGCTTGCTGCGCGAGCGCAACTTCGTGCAGCATCCGGCTGCGCAACTGTCGACGTTGGCCGCCTTGCTTGCCAAGGAGGATTTGCACGGGCAACTGCGCAACCAACTGCAATTGTACTACTACCAGATGCTGCGTGCTTCGGGTCGCGCGGCAGATGCTGGCAAGGCCGATCCCAAAAACGGTCACCCCAGAGAGTTCTTGTGTGTCGGGCCATTTGGTGGCGATGACGATGACTTTGCGGGGGTTCCGTTCGCTCCGGAGCTCGTGCCCTGGCCGGCGGATTCCAAGTTTGATGGTGCGGCGGCACAGCCCAGGCCAGTTCGCATCGCGGTGGGCAATTCGTCGGTGGTGCCAACGGACCCAAGGGACGATCGCACCGGCTGCTTCTACGTCCTCAACCGCGTCGTGGCCGAGCGAGACACCCAGTGCTACCTGATGCTGTGGATCCGCGGCGTTGCCGAAGTGTTCGTCAATGGCGTGCCGGTTGCGCGCGTCGACGAGCAATTGGGGGATGGTCGCGCGCAGCACGAGCTGCCGATTGCGTTGGCCGCCGGTTTGAACCACGTCGTGGTCAAGACCTGTCAGCGTGACAACAACGACTTCGAGTTCGACTATGTCGACGCAAGCTGGTTGCCGATCCAGTCGCTGCGCGAGATCGCGGCGAGTGAGCCGGTCATGCCGGCCGTCGCTGGCATTGCCGCGACGCTGCCGCCGTTGGTCGACGCGATCGTCGTGCTGAGGGCGGCCATGGCCGAGGCGCAAGGCGAAGATCGACAGTACCTGCGGGTGGCACTCGGGTTCGTCGCCGACTACCTGTTGGTGCGCGACGACGAATTCGAATCGGTCGTAGACTTGCAGCCGGCGGATGCGACCCTGCAGTTGGCGGCCGCGCAACTCTGGCGGAGCCAGGGCCTCGTTCCGGAAGATCGGCGCAACGCCAACGCTCGCAAGTTGGAGGAAGCGGCGGCCAGACAACTCAATGATGAGCACTATGCGATGGTGCGATCGGCGGTCGGATTGCTGGAAGAGCAGGATCGCCGTGAGCAAGCGTTGACGCGCTTGTGGGCGGTCGTTGCGGCTGGTCGTGCTGGCCCGCAGACGTTCCGGTTGTTGCTTGGAGTCGCCTCGCGTGCGAAGTTCGATTCGGAGCGTGCGCGGATTCTTCGGGCGTGGCAGAAGGCACTGCCGCGAGATCCACGGGTCTACCGAGAGTTGGCGCTCGATTGCCGCCGTGGTGGTGCGACCCGCCGCGCGGCCGAGTTGGCGGAGCGCGCGGTGCGACTGCGTCCCGACATCAGCAACAACTTGCAGTTGGCATACTGGCCGATGATCGCCGCTGGTGAGTTCGACCGCGTGCAGGAGTTGCGCGAGCTGGTCTTCCCGGCGGCGCTGGCCGATCCGACGGATCTCACCAGCCGCATTCTCTGGGACATTGGCATCGCGGCGGCGCGACCTGACCCAACCGAATGGTTGCAACTGACCGATCAACTTTTGGCGCACCCGCGTGCGTCCGGAAAACGGCTGCGGGCCACCGCGGACAGCTTGTTGCGTCGCGGCCACTTGGAGCGTGCGCAGCGGGCCTACCAGGCCGTGCTGGCTCGCGATCCCGACGACATGACCGTCAAGCGCTTGCTACAGCGAGCCTCTGGTGCGCCGGAGCCGGGCGACGACTTCGCCAGGTTCCGACGCGATGGCGATGCCGCGCTTGCCGCGTTTGCTGCCGACGCCGACGCCGCAGGCAACAGTGACAGTCCCGCAACGACGTTGATTGATCAGCGCATCGTCGAGCTGTTCGCCGATGGTTCTCGCTACGAAGAGACCCATGAGCTGCGCCGCCTCAACGACCGTGACGGGATCGAGATGTATGGCAACGCCGATGCGCCGGCGGCCGCAGAAGAAGTTCTGTTGTTGCGAACGATTGATGCCAAGGGCGATGAGTTCGTGCCCGTGCGGATCCAGAAGGGCTATTCGATGCCGCGCTTGCAGCCCGGTGTCTTCGTTGAGTGGCGCTTCCGCAGTCCTGTGCCGGCGCGAGATGATGGTTCGATGGTGGTGGACGACTTTTTGTTCGGCTCGTTCGCCGACAACATCGTGCTGGCCGAACTCATCGTGATTCGTCCCAAGGGCGCGACGATGGAATTGCGCATGCGCAAGTTCGACAAGCCAACGGAGATTGTCGACCTTGGCGATGGTCGCGAAGCCCTGCGCTTCACGCGGGAGAACCTGGCGCGTCTCGTGCCCGATACGGCGATGCCGGCGTTGGCCGAGATGGTTCCGGTGGTCGTTGCCGGCAAGGACCGAACGATCGGCTCGACGTTGCGAACAGCCGCGCGTCGATTGGCCACGTTGACGGTCTCGACGCCACCGATTCGCCGTCAGGTAGAGAAGTTGTTGGCTGGCATCGATGCGCCCGAGGCACAATTGCTGGCCTTGCACACGTTCTGCCACGAACAGATCGCGGCGGCGCGTTCGCGATCGGCTACCGAGACGCTATTGAAGCGGCAAGGTAGCAGGCAGCAGTTGTTGTTCGCGATGTTGGCCGTCGCTGGCTTCGACCTGCGCGCAGCTCTCTGTCAGACCGCGCGAGAAGAACTGTATGCCGCCAGTGGTTTGTTGTTCCAGGACGCGAGCTACTACTTTACCGAGTGGTGCGTGCGGGTTGAGAAGCAGGGCGCGCCGCCGACCTGGTTGTTCTACGATGCGCCGCGCTACAGCCCGCCCGGCTGGGTTTCGCCGACGCGTGCCGGCAGTGCTGTGTTGGTGCACACCGAAGCGGGCACCGAGATCAGTCGGTTGCCTCGCGGTGAACAGCGCGTGCAACACCTTCGGATCAGCGGCTTGGGCCAATTGACGCCGAAGTCGCTGCAAGTCGAAGCCAAGCTCGAGTTGCTCGGCGACGACGCGTATCGAGCCGCTGAGCACTTCTTGCAACAGCCCGCAGCTGCGCAGAAGCAGTTCGCCCAGCAGTTTGCCCAGAGCCTGTTCCAAGGCTGGCAAGTGCGCAGCGCCGAGCTTCTGCCACTGAAGCCCGGCGGAACCGTAGCCGTAACCGCGACCTTGCGAAGGCGCGGCCTACAACCGGATGGTGGTCGAACCTTGCTCGCGATGCCGCTGCCAGAAGGCAACTTCCTATCGGCCTTTGGGCCGCGGCCAGAGCGCACCATGCCGATGCGCTTGACCTCCGACGTGCACATGTCCTGGGATCTGCGCCTAGACCTCGAAGGCGTGCAGATTGCCGCCGTTCCCGAGTCCCTGGCAATCGAGCATGGGCCACTCGTCTACCTGCAAGAACTGCGACGCGACGGCGACTCCCTGGTGATCAAACGCCGCGCCACCATGCGCCCCGGCCTGATCCCGGTCCCTTCACTACCCGTGTGGTCGACGACCCTCGAACGACTCAAACGCGCCGAAAGCCAGAGCCTGGTGTTTGTAGTTCGATAGGTACCGTGCCAGGCACAGATGTAACACGTTCGATGGCGCCAGCTGGCGCCATCGAACGTGTTACTCCTGTGCCTGGGTGCGGTACCTACTTGGCTAGGCGGCGGACGGTGTCGAAGAGTAGGGCGACGCCGAAGCCGGTGCCGCGGTTCATGCGGAAGGCTGGGTAGGCGAGGTCGACGTGGCCCCACTTGGCGTTGCTGCCATCGAGGTTCCAGTGCACGAACTCGGCGGCGCAGCTGACTTGGGCGTTGCTGCGGTTCTTGACCGAGTTGCGCATGTCGGCGATCGGGCTGGCGAACTCGGATCGGTAGAACTCGGGTGCGAATGGTAGCGCCCAGACCATGTCGCCGGTTGCTTGGCCCGCGCTACAGAGCGCTTGTTCGACGGTGTCGTCGTTGCTGACGACGGCGGCGAAGTGGCTGCCGGTGGCGACGCCTTGGGCGCCGGTCAACGTGGCGGCATCGAGCACGATGTCGCAGTTGAGCACGCGCGCTGCGTAGCTGCAGCCATCGGCGAGCAGCAATCGGCCTTCGGCGTCGGTGTTGTTGATCTCGACCGTCTTGCCGGAGTGCATCGTGATGACGTCATCGGGCTTGTAGGCGATGGGGCCGATGGCGTTCTCGGCGAGGCACATCAGCAACGTGATCGGCGAACTCTTGTGGTGGCGCGCCAGTGCCAAAAACGCACCGAGCACCGCGGCCGAGCCACCCATGTCGGCCTTCATCGTTTCCATGCCGCCGCGACCCTTGATGTGCAGGCCGCCGGTGTCGTAGGTGACGCCCTTCCCGACGAGTGCAATGTGCTTGCCCTTCTTGCCGACGTTGGCGCGCGCGATCAGCATGCGCGGTGCCGACTTGGCGCAGCGGCCAACGGCGTGGATGCCGCCGAGCTTTTTCTTGAGCAAGGCGTCGCCGACAATTTCGGTGACCTTGACGCCGGGAACGGCACGCAGCAGCTTCTTGGCGGCGGTGGCGAATGCGGCCGGGTCGAGATCCGTCGGTGGCATGTCGACGAATCGCGAGGCTTCGCGGGCCCGCTGCACGATGTCTTTGGTGGTGGCGCTGGTCTTGACGAAGGTGCCCTTGTGCAGGGCGCATGCCACCGCAACCGAACCGCCGGTCTGCTGCTGGCTCTTCATGGAGAAGTCCGGCAAGGCGCGGCCGATGGCGTTGCAGGCGGCGACCTGGTGATCTTCGTCGTCGAGCAGCATCAGCACAGCGTTCTTCGCCGTGGGGACAAACATGGCGGTTGCCGTCAGCTTGCGGATCGATTCGGCGCGGGTGGCCGTTGCGTGGCGCGAAACATTCGTCGGCAGGACTCCAACCGTCAGCCGCTTGCCCTTGGCGGTCAGCGATGTCGCATGGCCGCCGAGCAAGCCGACACTTACTTCTTTGCCGAGTTGCACCGCCAGGGTCGCGAGTGCTTTGTCGAGCAGCTTCTGGAGCTTGCCTTGTAGTTGCGAGCGGGGACCGAAGTCCGAGGCACGGGCAAGGACCAACAAGTGGTCTGCGGAGATCAGCGACTTGGAATCGGCGACGAACGTGAACTTCATCGCGGCGAGGTTACGCCTACTTTGGCTGTTTCGCGAACGCTTCACGAATCCGAACGGCACGCCAAAGGCCGTCGCGCGACTGCAGCATCTTCTTCTTGATGTCGTCGCTCAGATTCGCCTCGGCCAGGAACTTGTCAACAATGGCCAGCGCTTCCTTGGAGCTGTGGCCGTTGATGAACGCGTTGAGCCAGGCCGGCATGAAGAAGATCCGGCGGTTGGCCTTGACCCAGTCGACTTGCTGGAGCGCCAATTCAAGGTACGGCAGCGTCAGCTCTTCCTGCCCGGACCAGTGAAACCACCCCAAGCTATCCTGGGTCCATTGCTCCGGTGGGTCTTCCTTGACGAGGTAGCGCTGCCAGTAGGCCTTCTTGGTCGCCGCCGTCGGCTTGGCGGCCTCGGCCAGGAACAGCTCCTTACTGATGTCGGTGCCCTGGTAGCGCCGCTTCAAGATTTCGAGCGGGTGCTGCTCCGGCGTGTCGCCGATTTGACCCGCGGCCAGCAAGGCCCCAGCAGCCAGGAACCGGTCGCGCTTGCCCGGCGCCAGCCCGGCCGGCAGGTCCTTGGAGGACTCGCTGGCAATGATCGTGCGGCACAGATCGAAGACCCCATCGGCCGTCGAGTGGTTGGCGAGGAATCGGAAGGTGCCGAGTTCGCGACCGGAGTTGGCTTCCTCGCGCAGTTGCTGCAGCAGCAGGGCCGTCAGGCGTTCGCGCAACGGTTTGGCGCGTTCGTCCGTCAAGTAGCGATACAGGCAGTTGCCAAGTCGGCCGAGCAGCCAGTTGTGGGTGTTGGGATCGCGTTCGTCGGCGATCATGGCGAGTGCCATCTCGGCGAACTGCGCCGGGTCGAGCTCGGCTTCCCGAACGGCCTCGTAGAGTGCTGCGGTGGCGCAGGCACGTTGTAGCGGGTCAGTCACCTTGGCGCTGCTGGCGGCATCGGGCACGAACTGTCCGTAAGCGACGTCCTGAGGGTTGGCCAGGATTGCGGCCGGTGCTGGCTTGCCTTGCAGCGATGGGATGCTGGTCTCGAGCGCGTCGGATTGCAACGCGACCGTGCGCCGGCTGCCGTCGGCAGCAAAGATAAGTAGTTCCAGATCCATCGGCCAGCTGCCGTCACCCCCGACTGCGCGCTGGGTCATCACCGCTTTCTGCACCAGACCATCTGTGCCCGTTTGCCAACTGCAGCGGACCTGCGGCATCGACGGCGCCAGCAACCAGCGCTGCGACCAGCGGCTCAAGTCCTTGCGCGCCGCAGCTTCGAGTGCCGCAGCCAAGTCACGCCAGTCGGCGTTGCCGTAGGCGTGCTTCTCCAAGAACTTCTTCAAGCCCTCGCGGAACACGGCGGGACCGAGTTGTGAATAGAGCGCCCGCAGCACCGCCGGAGCCTTGTTGTAGACAATGGCGCCGTAGGCTGATTTGGCGTCGGCGAGGTTCTGCAGTTCCTGGAAGACAGGCGTCGTGCCAGCCGTGGCATCGACGGCGTAGGCGCGCGGCTTGACTCGTTGCAAGAACCGCAACCAGGAACGTTGGCCGGGTTCGAGCTCGGCCATGGCCTTGTAGCCGTAGAACGTCGCGAAACCTTCCTTGAGCCATAGGTCGTCAAACCACTTCATCGTCACCAGGTTGCCGAACCACTGGTGGCTCAGTTCGTGGTAGATGAGCGTGCTGCGGCGGACTTGTTCGTCGACGGTCGGTGGGTGATCGAAGATCAGCGAAGCTTCGCGATAGAAGATCGCACCGGCGTGTTCCATGCCGCCGTATGGAAAGCCGGGCAACAGGACCAGGTCGAGCTTGCCGAAGGGGTAGGGCACATCGAACGCTTTCGCCAGCCAGTCCAAGCCTTCGTGATGCAGCTTGGTGATCGCAGCGCGATCCAGGTCCTTCATCTTCGAGTTGCGAAGCAGGATGCGCATCGGTTCGTCGGTCGTGATGCCAGGGACCACCGGGTGGGCGGGGTTGAACTCGGCGAACGGACCTGCGGCGAACGCGAACAGGTACGTCGGCAGCGGCTTGGTTGGCGCGAAGCGCCACAGATCTCCGGCGACTTCGCCGATCGGTTCGGGATCGCTGGCATCGATCGGTGCCGCGTTCGCAACCGCGGTCCAGCCCTTCGGGATGTCGAGCTCCAGTCGGAACTTCGCACGCAAGTCAGGTTGGTCGAAGCACGGGAACAGGCCGTGTGCGTCGGCTGGCACGAGCAGCGTATAGAAGTATTCGCGATTGTCCGCGGCATCGCGATAGACCGTCAGCGGCGTGCCGGTCGGCGCAACTTTGGCGCGGAAGTTGGCGCGAATGCCGTTGAGCCCCTGCCCCAGCAGGTCCGCCGGGATCACGATGTGGTTGTGGATGCGCTCGAGCTGCACATCCTTCGAGTTGACTTGGATGCTGTCGATCTCTTCGCCGGCGAAGTCGAGCACGATTGGCGAGGGAGCTTGTTCGGCGTCGAGCGAGAAGCGCATCCAGATCGAGCCTTCGACATGATCCGCCCCATTGAGGAGTCGAAACCGCAAGTCATACTGAACGTCACGGATCTGTTCCTTACGCGCGCGGGCAAGGTCGCGATCTATGCCTGGGGTAGGGTCTTGCGGCATGGTGAGAGCGAGCAGGGTCAGGCCGGCAGCGAGCATGCCCTGCAATCTAGCCGGCAAGGGCGCCACGCGTACTGGTCTTCCGGTTCCAATGAGGCGGTTGGTCGCGTTAGCATTGTCATTGGAGATCTGCCTATGAAATATGAGCGGGACGATGCGGTGCAGTTGTTGTCGAGTACGCCACGTATGCTTGACGCTTGGCTACGGCACTTGCCCGATGCCTGGCTGCGCGCCAATCGAGGCGAAGGCACCTGGAGCGCGTTCGACGTGGTGGGCCATCTGGTGTGGGGAGAGATCGATGATTGGATTCCTCGCATGCAACATGTGCTGACGGCGGGTGAGCAGCCGCCGTTCAAGCCGTTCGATCGATTTGCGATGCGCGGCCGCGATGTCGGCAAGTCGATGGCCGCATTGCTCGACGAGTTCCGGCAACTTCGCAGCACGAACCTGTCAGCTCTGGCCGAGGCAGGCTTGACGGACCGAGAACTGGCCCTCAAAGGAACGCATCCCGAGTTGGGTGCCGTCACGGTGCGAGAGCTGTTGTCGACGTGGGTAGCTCACGACCAATCGCACATTGCACAGATCGCGCGCACGATAGCCTGGCAGTACCGCGACGAAGTTGGCCCTTGGCGCGACTACATGGGCGTGTTGCGCGACTAGGTCTGCCGAAGTGGCACCTTTGAAGCTAGCTCTTTGAAACTAGCTCTTTGGAATTAGCACTTCGGGGCGAACGCCGCTTCGAGCGACGCCACCGTGATCGCCGCGTGCGATGCGCTCCAGGTCGCGCGCCCTTTTTCAAACAGGATCGCTTGCGGGGACTCGTGCTGGACGCCGCATTGTCGCGCAATGTCGTGTGAGAGCACCGGCGCGCTGGCGACGTTGAGGACCAACGTCACGGCATCGGGGTGATCGAGTTGGAACATCTTGAACTCCGCGTATGCCGTCGAGCTGATCGGGCAGAGCGGACTGTGCTTTAGCAGCAGCACGCGTGGCTGCTTGATCGCAGTCTCGAATGCAGTGAGGTTGGTGATGGTTTGCTCAGCCATGTGGTGGATCGGCAGTTGCGAAAGAATGCGCACGTCGCCCGCGTCGTTTGCGATGACTACGCGTCCCGTCATGCCGACAAACAAGCCGTGATCGACCACGCCAACCATGGAATCAAGGTCTTTGGCGAGCGAGGCAGGATCGGGGATGCCAGGGTAGCTGCAGTCGAGAATCCAGTTGCCGTTGTCGGTGACCAGCGCTTGGCCATCGCGTTGCCGCAGTTCGGTCTTGCAGCCAGTGGCCTCAACCCGGCGTCGTGCGTGAGTCCAACCAAAGGGCAAGACTTCGACTGGCAGTCGGAACATCGAGCCCAGCACATCGACCATCTTGTTCTCGCCGACGATGACGACGAGTTCTTTGGCGGTCGCTGCGACGATGCGTTCGCGCGTGTGCGCCGCACCGCCACCCTTGATCAGGTTCTTCTGCGGGTCGACTTCGTCGGCGCCATCGATCGCGAGATCCAGCTGTTCGATCTCGTCCAGCGTGACCAGCGGAATGCCGCGCGCTTCGGCGGCGGTGGCTGTGCCATTGCTAGTCGGGGTGCCGCGCACCTTCAGCCCTTCGTCGCGGATGCGCTCGGCCAGACGTTCTAGCACGAACAAGAACGTCGAGCCGCTACCGAGGCCAATGGTTGTGCCATCTTGCACGAGGTTCGCGGCGGCGTATGCGGCAGCGCGCTTGGCGACATTGGGGTCCGTCATGGGGGCAACGTAGTCGAAGGAGCTTCGCGGGGCCATGCGAACCGTTCCGTCGCAGCTTGGCTTGACCAGGTGGCGTTGCCCGCGTTAGCTACTTGGCCCGCGCGTCCGCGCCCGACCCTGTTGCATGCGAATCTTGTCCCAATTGGCCAACTGCCTGGTAGCAGTGTCTTGCTGTGTGCTCGGCCTGTCGGTTGTCGGGCAGTCCCCGTTGACGACGACCTTCGCGAGCAACAACGGCGGCCTGACCGGCGGCATGATGTTCTTCGACATCAACGTCACCAACCCGGCGGGCATCACGGTCAAACAGCTCGACATCAACACCCGGTCGCCAGCAGGCGAGTTGCTCGTCTACGCTGGCCAGGCGAGTTACATCGGCATCGCGGCATTGCCATTGGCATGGACGGAGGTTGCCCATGGCACGGTCGACGCCTCCGGCCAGAACAATCCATCGCGGGTCTGTCTTGGCGATGGCTTCTTCTTGCCGATGGGGAGCCACGCGATCGCGTTGTGGGGCAGTGAGATCCGTCATCGCTACACGAACGGTGCTGGCGGGTTTCCGTTGGTGTATTCGAATCTGGATCTGACGATCACTACGGGTGCGGCGACCAACACCGTGTTTGGTGGCGCGCAGTTCTCACCGCGTGTTTGGAATGGCAGCGTCTACTACGACGTCGGCCTGACCACGGGCTTCTCATGCGCTTACACCGAGAGCCTGGGGACGGGTTGCGGCGCGGGCTCGACGACGTGGTATGAGGAGTTCGCAAGCCTGTCGGCGTTTGATCTCGCGGGCACGATTGCCGCACCGACGGCGTGGCAGGCAACCGCGGCGGGGCCGAGCGGCTACGTCGTCTTGCCGTCGCCGCCGCAGTGGTCGCCCCCAAGCGGTGCGCCACTCAACGACAACAGCCAGATCAGTCCCGGTCCGCTGGGCGTGAATGAGTTCAGCGTGCCGTTGCAGTTGCCGTTTTCGTTTCCGTTTCCCGGTGGTTCGACCAGCGTCGTGCACGCGGCAGCCAACGGTTGGATCCTGTTGCGGGCAACGACGAGCCAAACCGAACTGACGGTGCCCTCGGCCAACTCCTTGCTGAACGAATACGCGCGTATTTGCCCGTTGTGGTGCCGGATGGATCCATCGGCCAACAGTGCGAACAACCCCGCGAGCGGTGTCTACTACGAAGTCGACCTCAGCAATCAGGCCGTTTTGATCACCTGGCTCGATGTTGGCGATGCGCGCACGGGTTCGCCGGCCGCGGGTACTACGTCGATCAACGTGCAGTGTGTGCTGTTCAGCAATGGCGACTACGAGTTTCGCTATGGACCGGTTGTGCCAGCGCCGGTGGCCGGTTCGGTCCTGGTGGGTTGGAGCATGAGCGGTGTGGTGTCGCCGATTCCCGATCCTGGTAGTACGGACTTGAGCAGCGGCATGCCGGTGGTAACCAATGGACCGGACAACTTCGCGCTGGCCCACAAGGCGGGTATCGCGCGCCTCGGTGACAACCTGAACCTCGAGGTCGTTCACGTCGAGAACGTGTCGCCATTCGCGTTCTTGTTGGTCGGCGATGCGCTGAGCATGCCAGGCCTCAACCTGGTCGTGGCTGGCGCGCCGGACTGCTTCGCCTACACCAACGTGTTGGCCGCCGTGTCGGTGCCGGTGACGGGCCCGACTGGCTCAGCCGTGTTCTCGCTGGCGATTCCCAACAACGCGGCGCTGATTGGCTCGACGTTCTTTAGCCAGTACGCGGCGTTGACGCAGCGCAATCTGCTCAACGTAAGCACTTCCAACGCCGCGCGTTTCACGGTCGGCAACTAGTCGCCTGCAACTGGCCGCCCGCAACGAGCCACCTGCAACGAGCCACCTGCAATTGGCCACCTGCAGTTAGCAATCTGCAACTAGCACTCTGGGGGGCGGATACCCCCAATCGCTGGCTGGTTGCTATGCTGACAGGCGGAGTCATGGATCGCGAGGGGAGCTCGCCTGACCAGCAAAGCTATGCAAACACCCCAACACCGGTCGTCTCTTCGTTTGGTCCCGTCGTTGTTCTGTCTGGCAATGCTGTCCATACCGGCCATCGCCCAGTGCCCCACTCAGTGGGCGCTTGGTGAAGGGATTCCTGGTTGCGGCAACGACGTTTACCAAACCACGATCTGGGACCCCGACGGTGCCGGGCCAATGGCTGCGCGTTTGGTAGCCGGTGGTGAGTTTGCTTTGGCCGGTCGTCAGAGTGTGTCGCGCATCGCGGCGTGGGACTTTGGCCTCAACACGTGGTCGGCGCTCGGTGCGGGCGTCAACGGCACGGTGCTTGGCCTGGCGACGCTGGTGAGCGGCGATTTGGTGGCCGGCGGTGCGTTCACCGTGGCGGGCGGCGTGACAGTGAACTACGTCGCGAGCTGGGACGGCGCGTCCTGGTCTTCGTTGGGCGCAGGACTTGATGGCGTGGTCGCGGGAATGACGACGCTGTCGAATGGCGACCTCGTCGTCTACGGCAATTTCACGCAGGCCGGGGGCGTGCCTGCGAGCCGCATCGCACGCTGGGATGGAACGTCTTGGTTCTCGGTTGCACCCGGGCTGACCGGCTACGTCTCCGAGGTGATCGAACGGTCCAACGGGGATCTGGTTGTGGCTGGATTGTTCTCGAACGCGGCAGGTATCGCTGCGAACAACATCGCGCGATGGGACGGCACGTCCTGGTCGGCGTTGGGAGCGGGCTTGAGCCAAGGTGCAGTGAACGCCGTCACCGAGTTGCCCGGCGGCGACCTCGTTGCTTGCGGCGATTTCTACACGTCAGCGGGCGTCGTCGTGAACGGGCTTGCTCGTTGGAACGGCTCCGCGTGGCTGCCGATGGGGTCGGGTCTTTCGACGACCTACGGAGGAGGGTGGTCGCTGACGACACTGGCGAACGGCGACTTGATCCTAGGTGGTTCCTTTGAGGCCGTGGATGGCGTGCCGGCGCAGAACATCGGGCGTTGGGATGGAACCACTTGGTCGGCCGTGGGTGCTGGGGTGCTTGGGCAGGTCTATGACCTGATGACCATGCCTGCGGGGGACGTTGTCGCCTGCGGTCAGATCTTCAGCGCGGGGCAACGCGGAGCCGCTGGATTGGCCGTATGGAGCGGGGCAGCGTGGTCGGCGTTCGGTTCGGGGTTTAGCACCCGCGTTTCCAACCTGCTGACGTTGCCCAACGGCGATGTGCTTGCTGCTGGAAGCCACTCGTCTGCGGCTGGTTACAACGTCGCTCGCTGGGACGGCTCAACCTGGTCTGGGCTAGGCAACAGCGTTCCAAGCTGGGTGCATTCGCTGGCGGCGATGCCGAATGGAGACATCCTCATTGGCTGTGACCAGTGGGGTATGGGCACGGCGGACGACACCGTGCAGCGTTGGGATGGAAGCTCTTGGACTTCGATGGGGATGGGGCTCACTGCTGCGGTGGAAGTGCTCGTTCCCTTGGCCAATGGCGACGTGCTCGCTGGTGGCGAGTTCAACAACCACAACTATGGCTCGGTTGCCGACCACATTGCTCGGTGGGATGGATCGTCGTGGTCTTCGATTGGCGGCGGCCTGAGTGGCCCCGTATATGCTCTGGTCGTGATGCCGAACGGGGACATCATTGCGGGAGGAACGTTCTACACCGGGGGGGTCACGCCGCTGCAGAACATCGCCCGTTGGGATGGTTCCTCGTGGTTGCCGTTGGGTGCGGGCATCTATGGCTCGGTAAAAACGATGGTGCTGTTGCCAAACGGCGATCTGTTGGTGGGTGGTACCATTGCGCTTGCCGGTGGGCTGCCAGCAGCGAACGTGGCGCGTTGGGATGGCTCTGCGTGGTCCGGCCTCGCGCAAGGCACGGACTTCCACGTCGCGTCACTCAAGGTGCTACCGAGTGGAGATGTGCTTGCCGCCGGTGCGTTTACTCAAGCCGGCGGTGTTGCCGCGTCGGGCATCGCTCGTTGGGACGGCACCTCGTGGTCGGCAGTGGCGCAAGGGGTGAGTCTCGGTCCGACTCCATCGGTGGAGGCGCTGGCCGTGCGTCCTAGTGGCGAGGTCCTCGTCGGAGGAGTCTTCACGTCTTCCGGCAACAACTTGAACGCTTACCTAGCACGCTTGGCCACGACGTGCCCCGCGACCAGCACGTCGCTCGGCGGCGGTTGCGCGAGTTCCGGCGGCAGCAACGCACTGACCGCCAACGAACCGTGGACGGGCAGCGCATGGCAGGCCACGGCCACCGGCTTACCTTCGTCGGTGCTCGTCGCGTGGGTCAACGGCTTCTCGCAGATCGCGACACCACTGGCGAACATCTTGCCGCAGGGTGTTCCCGGTTGCTCGCTGTTGGTCAGCCCCGACATTGTGCAGCTCGTCATCGCCACGGGCGGCGTCGCGGATGGCAACGTGTCCCTGCCCAACACTCCGGTATTGGCGGGCGCCATGTTCTACAGCCAGATGGTGCCGTTCGAAGTGGACGCGCAACGCAACATCGTCGCCGTGACCAGCACGAATGCGCTCGAAATGACGATCGGGTCGTTCTGATCCCTCGCGCGGTTCGCGGCGCGTAGCCTTTGGAGCTTGTGGTCTACGTCGCTATCGTCGTTGGCTGCGATGAAGAAACTCCGCGTCTTGTTGCTGGTCCACGACCTGCTGTTGCCGCCCGAAGACGCGGACGAACTCGACTGGGAGGAAACCTATCCGTACCAGATGGAGCTCGATGTGCAGACCGCACTACGCGAACTCGGCCACCAGGTCGAGACGTTGGGCGTCAAGACGGACCTCGAGGTCATTCGGCAGCGGGCCGATGACTTCAAGCCGCATGTTGCGTTCAACATCCTGACGGACTTCCACGACATCACCGCCTACGAGTCGCACGTCGTCAGCTATTTCGAACTGTTGAAGCTGCCATACACCGGCTGCAACCCGCGCGGCATCATGCTTGGCAACGATAAGGTGTTGAGCAAGCAGATCATGATTGGGCACGGTGTGCCATGTCCGAAGTTCGCGTCGTTCTTGCCCGGCACCAAGAAGGCGCGCTTGCCCAAGGGCATGGACTACCCGGTCATCGTCAAATCGGCGATTGAGCACGGTTCGACCGGCCTGTCGCAAGCGTCGGTGGTCAAGAGCGACCGCCAGCTGGAGAAGCGCGTCGCCTACATGTTTGACAAGGTCGGTGGCGAAGTGATCGCCGAGCAGTTCATTCCAGGCCGAGAAATGACCTGCAGCATCGTTGGCAACGGCAATCGCTTGACGGTGCTGCCAGTGTGGGAAGTCTGGTTTACGAAGCTCGCCAAGAACAAGCACGCGATCTGCACCGAGCAGCTCAAGTGGAATGTCGACTACGCGCAGAGCATTGGCATCAAGACGGGCCGGGTCAGGCGCTTGGGCGAGAAGAAGGAAAAGGCGGTGCAAAAGATCGCGCGCGAAGCCTTCAAGGCGCTCGGCTTGTCGGGGTATGCCCGCGTCGATATGCGCATGGATGCAGACGGCAACGTCTACGTCATCGAAGCCAACGTGAATCCCGACATCACCGCGATCGAAGACTTCGCGGAAGCAGCCGAAGAACAGGGCATGACCTACAACGACCTGATCCAGTTGATCGTGACTGCCGGCATCAAGTATCCGGCGCCGTGGAAGGCCGGGCCAAACAAGAAATACATGTAGGTAGGCCCAAGATGCTCGAAGACCCCAGTCGCTTTGCCTTCGTTCGCAACCTGCAAGCCATCTACCCGGTAGTGCGTGCGGAGGTTGCCCGCTTGCCAGAGTCGGCGTGGATCCCGTGGCAGGCTGCCAATGCCAGCGGCGTGCGCGTGTTTCCGTTGTTGATGGCCTATCGACCGCGATGGATTGACGAACGCTTTGAAGAGCGTCGCGCGCTGTGTCCCGAGACGTGGGCGTGGTTGCAGCAGCAACCGGGCATGTACACCGCCGTCATTTCGTCACTGGCGCCCAAGGGCCGGATCTTGCCGCACCGCGACCTGGAAGAGCCGGAGTCGCTGCGATGTCATTTGCCGTTGTCGCTACCGGCTGCGGGGACTTGCGAGTTCCAAGTTGGTGAACAGCGCGTGCAGTGGCAGGAGGGCCGGTGCCTGGTGTTCCATCCGCATCACGAACACCATGGGCACAACGATGGCGAGCGCCCACGTGTGCTGCTGATTGTGGATGTTCGGCCCGGGTCCGATGTGTCTGGGGCTCCCGAGGTTATCGACGTGCCGCCAGCTCACGGCAAGTAGGTGCTGGGCAGCCCGACTGCTGCGGTCTCATGAAAGACCCGCTGGTCGACGGGCAAGCGCAGGAATCCGGTGCGACTGCGCCAGCGCGCCAGTTGGCGCAGCATGCGCCGCTTCCAGTCGGGCGCGGCGCCACCCATTGCATCGTCGTAGCCGAGTGGCAGCACATACTCGGTCAAGAAGCGCACACGACGTTCTGCTGCAACCGATAGCCATGGCAGCGATCGTTCGCTGTCGACGCGGTATGCGCGCAACTCGTCGAGGTTGCTCGGCAGCTCCGGTAAGAACTGCAACGCCTGCTCGCCCATCGTGGTGCCGGGGATTGCCTGGTAGAGGCGGAAGTTGAATCGCACCTTCTGCCGTTGGCGTCCGAGTAGACGGATCAAATTGCGCGTAGCCTTTTGGTCCTGCCGCGTCTCGCCTGGCCAACCAAAGACGAAGTTGTAGACCGGCAGGATCCCGGCGCGGAGCACGCGTTGGTGCGCCGCGATGGCTTCGCGCACGGTGAACTTCTTGCCCAGTTTGCGCAGAGCATCGTTGCTGCCTGCTTCGATGCCTAGTTCGAAGGTCACGCAACCGCTGCGAGCCATGGTTGAGAATTCGTCATCACTCAGCGCCAGTAGGTCCTGCACCGAGCCCAGCGCGAACCACTTCACCGGCAGGTTGGCTGCCACCAGTCCGCGCATGATGTCGACTGCGCGGCTGCGGCTTGCGAGGAAATCGAGTTCACCGAGCAAGAACTGGCACACCCCATAGCGTGCGTGAACGTGGCCAATCAGGTCCACGACCTCCTTGGCCGCCAGCGCGCGCCAATTGGTCTGTTCGTAGAAGCAGAACCCACAACGCTTGCCGCACCCCGAACCGGTCGGAATCTGCAGTGTCGGCTCGTCGTTGCCGAACAGCATCGACTCGGGGCGGAAGAACGACCGTAGGTCGAGCTGCCGCATCACGTCAACGTCGAAGGCTTCGCGCCGATCCCGTTGCGGTTCGTCCAGCAAACACCGGCTCAGCGCATCGACCTCTTGGCCACATACCATGGTGTCCGTGAGCGGCGCGAGGTCGAGCTTCGGTGGCGGCGCGAGCGGGAAGAAGCCGCCGCCTGCAATGCGGCGCACTTCCGGGGCAAGCTCTCGAACTCGTTCCAAGAAGCCGAGCAGGCTTGGCACTTGCACGCCTGGATTGAGTTCGGCGCACCATGCGACCGCAGCGACGCAGTCGGCGATGCTGCTGGCGAGTTGCGGGCTTTGCCAGCCGTCGTGAATCTCGGTGAAGAAGTCGACGTCAAAGCCATTGGCGGTCAATGACGACAGCACGGGAATCACCCGATACGGCAACCCAGACGGAGACATCGCGTCCTCGAGCCAGCGAGGCACAAAGAACACGACCTTTCCCCTGGAGCGGCTGCGCGACGGCAGGTGCTGCATGATGCCAATGATAGCAACTACGAGCCTTTTCGGGCGGTGCTCGGGTGACAAACTACCGTCGACAGAGTTTCGGCGTTCTGGGATCGGGATGTGCCCCTGTCCGCCGCGTGCATTGCAGTGGGTGCTGCGTCTGGTGACCCGGTTGGTCTATCGGCGACGCTGCGAGTTGGTTCGCCGCGCCTTGCCGCCGCGCGAACTGACCCCCGCATCCTTCGCGTGCACGTAGGTCGGATCGCCACGCTTGCCGTTGGCGGCACCGCGTCGCGCGAGCAACGCTTCCTTAGGTGGGTTGTTCGGGATCAGCGCGGTTGGGCCGTCGCCGATCAGTTCCTTGCGATCGGCTTCGAGCAACGCCTTGCGCACGACGAAGTAGTTCTCCGGCTTGAAGAACTGCATCAACGCGCGCTGCACTTCGCGGTCCTTGAGCTTTTTGACCGTCTCCACCGGCTTCATCGTCATGGGATCGAGGCCGGCGTAGTACATGCACGTCGCGATGTCCATTGGCGCCGGGATGAAGTCCTGCACCTGGCGCGGCTTGTAGCCACGCTGCTTCAAGAACACGGCCAGGTCGATCATCTCGTCAACGCCCGAGCCCGGGTGCGACGCGATGAAGTAGGGAATCAGATACTGCTCCTTGCCGGCACGTTTGCTCGCTTTGTGGAACTTGTCCGCAAACTCGTCAAAGGTGTGCGTCTCCGGCTTCTTCATGAAGTCGAGCACCTTCTTGCTGACGTGTTCGGGTGCGACCTTGAGCTGGCCACCGACGTGGTGCGCGGCCATCTCTTCCATGTATTGGTCGTCGAAACGCGCCAGGTCCATGCGGATGCCGCTGGCGACGCGCACGCTCTTGATGCCCTTGGTTTCGCGCACCTTCTTCAACAGTTGCTTGGTTGGGCCGTGGTCGGCGCCGAGCAATTTGCACACAGTTGGATGCACACACGATAGCCGACGACAACGCGCTTCGATCTCCGGCTTGGTGCAGCGCATCTGGTACATGTTCGCGGTCGGGCCGCCGACGTCGCTGATGTGACCTTTGAACTCGGGATCGGCGGCCATCACCCGCACTTCCTTCATGATCGAGTTCTGGCTGCGGCTTTGGATGGCGCGGCCTTGGTGCATCGTGATCGAACAGAACGTGCAGCCGCCAAAGCAGCCGCGCATCGTCGTCACCGAGTCCTTGATCATCGTGTGCGCCGGGATGTCCTGCGTGTAGCGAGGATGCGGTCGGCGCGTGTAGGGGTGGTCGTAGATCGCATCCATGCCGCGCTCGTCGAGTGCGAGTGCCGGCGGATTGACGACCAGCATGCGGTCGCCATGCATTTGCGTCAGGCGACGCCCGTTCTTGGGGTTGGTCTCGTGGTGCAGGATGCGAGTCGCCACGGCGAATGCGTGCTTGTCGGCTTTGACCTCGGCGAAGCTTGGCATCGCGACCGTCTTGTTGTCGGACGAGGCGTCGTGCCACTCGTGAGGCGCGATCTCTTCTTTCGAACCCAGCAAGTAGGCAACCCCGCGCAGGTCGCGGCAGTCGGCGATCGACTTGCCATTGCGCAGCCTTCGGCAGATCTCGACGATTTGGTTCTCGCCCATGCCGAAGCCAACGAGGTCGGCTTTGGTGGTGACCAGGATCGAAGGCCGCACCGTCTCGGACCAGTAGTCAAAGTGGGCGATGCGGCGCAGTGAGGCTTCGACGCCGCCGGCAATCACCGGCACGTCCTTGAAGGCTTCGCGGCAGCGCTGCGCATAGACGTTGGTGGCGCGGTCCGGGCGAAGTTCGATCTGGCCACCGGGCGAATAGGCGTCGTCGTTGCGCCGCTTCTTGTTCGCCGTGTAGTGGTTGATCATCGAGTCCATGTTGCCGGCGCTGACTGCGAAGCAGAGCTTGGGCCGGCCGAACTCGCGGAATGCGTCGGCGGTTTGCCAGGCGGGCTGGGGCAGGATCGCGACTCTGAAGCCGTCCGCCTCGAGCACGCGCCCTAGCAGCGCGGCGGCAAACGATGGGTGGTCGACGTAGGCGTCGCCACTGACGAACACGACATCGACTTCATCCCAGCCGCGCGCCAGCATTTCGGCGCGGGTGGTGGGGAGAAAATCTTTGGCGTCAGGGGTGCTGCAGGGGGATGGCATGAACGGGTCCGATTGCGGGCGAAGATGGTAGCTGATCGGCGCAGGATTGGCGGACAGACTGCGGGCGTTCGTCGATAACGTTGAAATCTTTGGTCGCACCCAGTCGATCGCAGGTCGCACGATCCCGAGTATCTGATGGCCACAGGTTAGCTTGCAGGCGTGCGATGCGCCCGTTCGCATCGCACCTTGGGCGGTCGCGGAAGCGGTGGTCGCGCGGGTGGTTGCGAGCCCGATGGAACAGGCGTGGGGTTGGCCCGGCGGTCCCGGCGGGAGAGTAGCTTGAAGGCGGTCAGTCGGGTGGTCAGTCGGGTGGTTTGCGAGGCCTCGGCGGCGCGCCAGATCCGGTCCCCCCGATAGCAGGGCGCGCATTGGAATCGCAAGCTGTACGAAGCGTGCCGCCGACGCTGCGAACCTTGTTGCAAGGTCGGGTGGCTGGTGGTGCTGTCAGCAGTTGGTGCTGGCGGCGAATGGCCGGAACACGCGTTGTCAATGCGCTTGCACGGCCCGCTTGGCGGCCGTGACTACGGCCCAAGCGGAGGACTCGGGCCTCGTCGCCTGACGTAGCCAGCGCTTGGGGCTGCGACATTACATTTGTCCGACATTGCGATGTAGTCAAACGCACTGGATGGAGGCGTTTGCAGCGGCGTCGCGTATGTTGGGTGGAACGAGGCGGCCATCATCTGCAACCAGTTGTGGTGGTGGGACTAGTTGCATGCCTCGTCACCCGCGTTCGAGCCCCGTGCATCATCTTGCGGAGGGGTGCGAGCCAGTGGATGAGCTGCAGCATGACGGTGACCGCAAATGGAAATGACGCGCGGCGGGATGACTCCGCCAGTGGCAAGGTCTGTGCCCCGCGCAAACCCGTGCGCAAACCTTGGTGGCAGAAGTTGCTGCTGGTCGTGCTACCGGTGTCGGTGCTGTGTGTGGCATTCGAAGTCAGTGCCCGCGTGATCGATCCCGATCAGACTGCCGATGGCAATCGGCGCAAGGCAGATCTGTTCAGTCGCACGTTCTATGTCCCTGATTCCGAGCTGATCGTTCGCCTGCGTTCCAATCTACGCACCAACTTCCAGCTGATCCGCCCCGACGCGGACGTCGAGGTTGCCACCAACAGCCAAGGGTTCCGCGGCGCGGAGTTCGCGCCCGCTGATCCCGATGCGTTGCGCGTTCTGGTGCTGGGCGACTCGGTGACGTTTGGGCTGCATCTGCCCGAAGATCAGAGCTGGCCGGCCCTGATGCGGCAGCAACTCGCCGAACAGGCGCGTGGGCGGCCAATGCAAATCCGCAACCTCAGTGTGCCCGGCTACAGCACGTTCCAGGGGCGCATCTTGTTTGCGCGACACGTGGTGCAAGGTGATTTCGAGCCACACGTGGTGGTGTTCGCGTTTGGCTTCAACGATAGCTACATCAGCGATCACGATGACCTCAGCATGCAGCGGCTGTATCGCCAGCAATACGACACGTTGCTCGGGAAGGTTGGTTCTGCGATGCGCAAGAGTCGGTTCTTGAGCTTGTTGCTCGAGCCAGCGCGCGGCGAATTGAACCAGTTGCGCGTGCCACCCCAGCAGTTCCGTGAGAACCTCGAGGCAGTCACGACGACTGCAGCCGAGATCGGCGTCGAAATGATGCTGGTGAACACG
>CAXBFC010000011.1:0-36360 GCA_963974725.1 uncultured bacterium
CCAAACGCGCCTGGCCGTTGCTCAAGGAGTCGGCACTGTTCTTCTTGGACTATCTGGTCGAACACCCGCGCACCAAGAAGCTGGTGTCGGGTCCGTCGATGTCGCCGGAGAACTCGTTCCAAACCAAGGCCGGGGTGCGGGCCCACGTGACGATGGGGCCGGCGATGGATCAGCAGATTATCTTCGAACTGTTCACCAACGTGTTGGAAGCGGCGAAGGAACTTGCGATCGACGATGTGTTCACCAAGCAGGTCGCCGATTCGTTGTCGCGCTTGCAAGGACCTCAGATCGGCAGCGATGGCAGGTTGCTTGAGTGGAACGAAGAGTTCGAAGAACCAGAGCCCGGCCATCGCCACATGTCGCATCTCTACGCGTTGCATCCGGGCTCGCAGATCAATAAGCAGACGACGCCAGAACTTGCCGAGGCGTGCCGCAAGACTCTGGTCGGGCGCCTGGCCAAGGGCGGTGGCCACACCGGCTGGAGTCGCGCGTGGATCATCAACTTCTACGCGCGCCTCGGCGATGGCGCAGCCGTGCAGAAGAACCTGCAGTTGTTGCTGCAGAAGTCGACGATGCCGAACCTGTTCGACAACCACCCGCCGTTCCAGATCGATGGCAACTTCGGCGGCACTGCTGGCATCGCGGAGTGTCTGCTGCAAAGCCACGCCGGCGCGCTCGAGTTGCTGCCAGCACTGCCGCCCGAGTGGCAGGATGGTTCGGTGCGCGGCTTGTGTGCACGCGGCGGCTTCGTGGTCGACCTGGTTTGGCACAAGGCCGAGTTGCAACAGGTGACGGTGCGGTCGCGCCACGGCCAACCCTGTCGCATCGTTGGCGCCTACGACGTGCGCGTCGATGGCGCGCCGGTTCGCGCCAGCCTCGAGGGCGGCGTGACCTCGTTTGCGACCGATACCGGAGCGGTCTACGTCTGCACGCCTCGCTAGCGGGCTAGCTGGCGGGGCTATTGCCCGAGCCAGCCACCGATTTTGATGTCGACGGCGTTGCTGGTGTTCCAGCCGAGTTGGTTGGCGGCGGGATCGTAGATCGCGTCTTGCACATACAAGTGCTGGCCAATCAGGGCAGGGTTGATCGGCAGGTAGATCGACGTCGACGCCGAGCCGACCGCGTTGCTGTAGATCAGTTCCATGACGATCGGGTCGACGTGCAGGCGGCACCCGGGAGCACCGATCTGCGTCAGTTCCAGCGAACCGGGTGCCGTGCCGATCATGCTGAGCACGCCGGTGTTCGGCAGTGCTGCGACCAGGTTGAGGATCGGGCTTGAGCCAATCATCGCGGAGCCTGTGCCCGACAAGAACGGCGTGCTTTGGCTGCCAGCGCACGGGCTGCCATAGGTCGCCATCGAATCGTTGACCAACTTGAAGCGCGCGATGCCGACCGACGGAAACAGGTCGTGGTTCGGCCAGATTGACACGTTGTCGGCGAGCGTGCTCAATTGGGCGCCTTGCGTCGATCCCAGCCCTTGGTCGCCGTTGGTCAACAATACGAACGAGATCCCATCGGCGCGCGTGCCGCAGTAGGTGCGCGTGCCCGGCAGGATGCCGTTGTGTTCGCGCAGCGTCGATGACGTGCCTTGGTTGTTGGTCCACCAGCCCTTCAAGAAGCTCGCTCCAGCGTCGAGCGTCCACATGTTACTCGTCTCGGTCGGACCGAGGATCGGGTTGAACAGGCCGAGTTCGAAGCACGCCAGGATCTTGGCGAGGTCTGGAGCGGCGAGCACCCAAGCGCCATTGCCGTCCATGTTCTCTTGGTTCCAGCTGCCGTATTGACGGGCGACGAACGGCCGACTGTTGTCGTTGACACTCGAACGCAGCGACAGTTGCCGCGGGTGGTAGAGCACTTCGCCGGCCATGCGGTCGCTGAAGTGAGAACGACCGATCGCCGGCCGGCTCAGACCAAGCGGAGCAAAGATGCGCGTGTCAACGATCTCGGGGAACGTCTTGCCTGGGTTGACTTGCTCAAGGATGCGTGCGAGCAACGTGAAGCCGTAGTTGCAGTAAGCAGCCTTGCTGCCGGGCACGAAATCAAGGCTCTGGCCCTGCATGTAGTTGCGGATGTTGGTCTGATTGATCGGGTAGCTCAGGTTGCCGGCCGTGACGATGGTCGTGTCGAGAAACATCGGGTCGTAGTTGCTGCCGGCCTGCGAGCTGTCCCAACCGCCTTCGTGCGTCAGCAAGTCTTGGATGTCGATCAGATTGGCGTTGGCAGCCATCGGCGGGTTGCCGAAGAACGAGGCCATGGTCGCTTGGTAGTTGACCGCACCGGGCGTCTTCTCGATTTGCTGGTGCACGGCGATGCTGGTGATCGGCTTGGCAAGCGACGCCGTGCGGAACAGACTGGTCGGTTGGATCGCTGCGTAGTTCGCCTCGGCCCAGGTGTAGCCGCGGGCTAGTTTGAGGTGGCCGTTCTTGGTGACCGCCAACGAAGCGCCGCGCACGTTGTTGCTCTGCATCCAGTTTTGGACCCAGGCATCAAACGTCTGCAGTTCGGGAACGAACTGGCCGGTGGTCGTCCATTGACGCGTCTTGGGGATATCGGTCGCGGCGAAGATCGCCGAGAACCGCGCGCCGTTGCCGCTGCCGGAGGCGCAGACGTTGATCGGGTAGTAGTTGTTCTGGTTCCAGTATTGGTTGGCCAGTTGGTCGTATTGCACGGCGGTCATGTCGTGGTGCTGAATGGTCTGGCCGACACTGGTGTCGTCCCAACAGCTCAGGAACCGATCGAAGTCATCAAATGCAGCGATCGTCTGGTGCACGTAGCCCTGCTTCATGCCGGCGAACTTGCTGTCGTGCTCGACCGCGTTGTTGGCGGTGTAGTAGCCCCAGCCGCGCTTGTCGGTGTCGGGCTCGAACGAGACGATGAAGCGAATGTCGTTGGCTTGGCCGTAGATGTCGGCGGTCTTGATGCGCCAGCCGTTGTCGCGCGCCAAAACGACTTCATCGGCAAACTGCTGAGCGGTCTGGTTGTGGCGCGCGTAGATGCTGTTGCCGGTCAGTTCGATCATGCCGGCGAAGCGCGCGTTGTTGCCGCCGTCGGCGACGCTGAGGATGGTGGGCACGAAGCCGGGGTTGTTGGCTAGCAACGCCTGGTATTGGGCCGACGTCAAACCATGGAACGGGATGAAGTTCGGTCCGGGCCGCTGCACCCAGACCGCGGCGTATCGCAAGGTGTTGGCAGTGCCATACGCAGCGATCGTGATTGGCCGGTAGCCGGCGTTGCCGAGGGTCGTGGTTTTCTGCTGGTGGGTTGCGGAATCGACTGCGTGGTAGGCCTCGATTTGCGCAGGTAGGGTCGCGGTCGCTGCTGCGAAGCCGGCGCTGAAGAGAAGGCGGCGAAGAATGTTCATGGCAGGTAGGTGGGGCGTATCGCGCGGGGCGACAGGTTGCTGGGTTGTTGGAAAAAGACGCGGTTGGCCCGCAGTTCGCGCGGGCTCCACCAGTTGCTGTCCCCTCCCCGGCCCGACCGGACAGACAATTTGCGCCTTTCTTCGCGAGCCCCGTAGGATGGACTGCCACCAGCCATGACCGACGACCGCGAACCCCGGCTGCGCCGGCTCGAAGATGCAATTGAGGCCTTCCTCGACCACGACCAAACGGCGTCGGGCGAAGACCTTCTTGCGAATCATGAAGAGCTGGCGGACTTGATCCGCCCGATGCTCGACCACCAGGATCAGGGCGAACCGGCACGTGACAAGCCGCTGGGGGTGGCTGGCGATGCTCCGTCACCGGATGAGAAGCACTCGGCAGAACCGCGTCGCATTGGCGAACTGGAAGTCGTTCGCGAGATCGGGCGCGGTGGCATGGGCATCGTCTACGAGGCGGTCGATCGGCTGCTCAAGCGGCGTGTGGCCGTCAAGCTGCTGCTGCGCGGATCGCAGATAAGCGCCAGCTCCATTGTGCGCTTTCGTCGTGAAGCGGAGTTGGCCGCAAGTCTCAGCCATGCATCGATCGTTGCTGTGCATGCGTTTGGCGAGGCCGGCGACGAGTTCTACTTGTCGATGGGGTTGGTGGAGTCGGCGTCGCTAGCCGATGTGCTGTCGTTGTTGCGGCGCACCCGGACGCCGAGTGCCGAATCGTCGAAACCGCGTGACTGCGACCTTTCGCAAGTGGACTTCGGTGCTGCGGTCGAAGCAGCCGTCAAGGAGCGCTTTCCCGATGCCGTGACGGGCGGGGTAGAGCATGCGTCGCACGAACGTTCGGTCATCCGGATCCTGCATCAGGTCGCCGACGCACTCGCTCATGCGCACGATAAGGGCATCATCCATCGCGACGTCAAGCCTGCGAACGTCCTGATCGATGCCGCCGGCATGGGCTACTTGACGGACTTCGGTTTGGCGTGCGTGCAGGATGATCCGCGGGTCACGCAACTCGGCGCCTCGCCGGGCACGCCCCAATACATGGCGCCCGAGCAGGTCAACGACGAACGTGGCGCACTCGGTCCGGCGACCGACGTGTTCTCGTTGGGCGTGACCCTCTATGAGGCGTTGACGCTGCATCGCGCGTTCCCTGGCGAGACCTTGCCGGCGGTGTTGTTTGCCGTGACGACGCGGGACCCGGTCGACCCGTTGATCCACAACCCGAAGATCTCGCCCGATCTCGTGGCGATCATGCATCGTGCCTTGCAGAAGGACCCTGCGGCTCGCTACCCGACGGCGCGCGAATTTGCCGCCGATCTGTCGGCCTACTTGCGGGGCGAGCCAGTCAGCGTTCGGCCGTTGCCTTGGTCGAGTCGCGTGGCGCGCCAGGCGAAGCGCGAGCCTTGGCAGGTTGCGGTCGTGTTGTTGTTGGCGATCGGCATCCCGGCTGTTGTCGCGCTATGGATGTCTTCCGATGCTAGCGACCCGCAGAGCTTGGTCGGCGAACAGGTTCTGCTGGATCGCTGGGTCGATATGCAGTTGTCCGATGGTTTTCGCGAGGCCGGCGAAGGCGATCTGGTTGCGGCGCGGGTGTGCTTCGAGGCGATTCTCGCCAAGGATCCGGCGTCGGAAGTTGGCATTGCCGGCATGTCGGTGCTCGCCCGCAGGCAAGGCGACCGTGAGGCGTTGGCAGTTCTCGACGAACACCAGTTGGCGGTTGCTGGCAGCACGGCGTTGTTGCGGCGACGCGCGACGTTGCTGGCTCGACTCGGTGACGACGCGGCGGCGCAGGCAGCCAGCGGTTTGCCCGTGGAGTTTGTCGACTTCGACGCGTTTCTGGCTGGCTATGCGTTGCTCGAACTCGGCCACGATGGCGAGGCGCACGAATACGAAGCGGCGCGCCGCATGTTGCACCGCGCGTGTGTTACCGCGGATCGGCCGCGTCCGGTCTACTACTACGAGTGGTTGCACGCGGCTGCCCACCAGCGTCACGAGGAAGATGCAGAGTCGGCGATGGCCGCGATCCTGAGATTGTGGCCGAAGGATCCGACCGCGCAGTTCTGGGTGTCGTTTGCGCAAACCGCATTCGGCAAGCGCGACCAGGCGATCGAAGCGTTGCGACTGGCACTCATCGAGGATCCGTCGTTCGAACAGGCTGCACTGAATCTGGCCAACCTGTTGCGGCGCACGGGGCGCGCGGACGAAGCCGAGCGCGTGTTGCGCGACGCGCTGCCGGCGGCGCTGCGTCCGGCCGATATCTGGTCGGAAATCGGGTCGCTGCTGGTGGTGCAACGCAAGCTTTCCCAAGCAATCAAAGAGCTGGCCAGTGCGGTTGCCGCGTATCCCGATCACGTCGGACTGCGCATGAACTACAGCAGCACGCTGGTGCTCAACAAGCAGGATGCCGAAGCGGAGAAGCAGGTGTTGTTGGTGTTGCGCGAGCACCCGAACCATCCGGGCGCGCGCTACACGTTGGGTGCGCTGCAGCTTCGCCGAGGCGATGCCAAGCCGGCGCGTCAGAGCCTCGAGGTCGCCATACAGGGGCAGCCATCTGCGCAGGCCTACTACCAACTTGGGCAGGCATGCGTTGCGTTGCGCGACGAGCAGGCCGCGAAGCACGCCTACGAGGAATGCATCAAGTTGGACGAGGCGCACGCTGAAGCGCTGGTCAATCTGGCCAACCTGTTGGTGCGCGAGCGCGACCTGAAGCAAGCCGAAGCCTTGCTGCGACGTGCGCTCGCGGCGAAGCCGACCTTGCTGCCGGCGCGTCGCACGCTGCTGCGCGTACTCGATGGTCGGCCGCAGGAGGCCGTCACGATGTGTCGCGATTGGGCGAAGCACATGCCGAGTTCTGCCGAGCCGCTGCGCTACCTGGCTGCGTCGATGGCGCGCAGCCAAGATCGACAGCTACTGCCGGAAGCACTGCAAGTCGCTGCCACGGCCAACGAGTTTGCCAAGCGAAGTGACGGGCCGACGATGCATGTTCTTGGTGTCGTTGAGTTGTGGTCGGGAGATGCCGCGAAGGCCAAGGCCACGGTGACGCAGGCAATGACGCTGCTCGACCCGAAGGATCGCTTCAGGACGTACTACTTGCAGCAGATGAGCAAGACGCTTGCCGAGTGTGAGCAAGTGCTCAAGTCCGCAGGGTCACAGGAGGGCAAGTGAGCGACACCGTGGCCACCGTCGTCTTGCTGCGCCGCTGGCACGGCGGTGACGAAGCGGCGTTGCAGGATCTGATGACCCGCGACTTGCCATGGGTCAAGCAACAGGTGGCACGCCGCATGGGCAGCGAACTGCGCGGCCGTGCCGACGTTGACGATGTCGTGCAGCACGCCCTGTTGTCGGTGTTCCAGCACGGGCCGAAGTTTGAGATCGAAGACTCTGAGCACTACCGCGCGGTGTTGATCCGCATCGTCGAGAACACGATCCGCAAGATGATTCGCGATGGCCGCCGGCAGAAGCGTTGGGCTGGCCGTGAAGAACCATTGCCGTCTGGTTCGGTGCTGGTGTTGTCAGCTGGAGGGACGCAGCCGGCGTCCGCTGCGGATCGCAACGAACGCCGTGCGTGGTTGCAGCTTGGCATGGAGCTGCTCGAACCAGCAGATCGCGAGATCGTGCTCGGCCGCCAGTGGCAAGGCCATTCGTTCCAAGCCCTCGGCGAGCAGTTTGGGATCTCGGAAGAAGCCGCGCGCAAGCGCTTCGACCGTGCGGTGGCGCGGTTGGCGCAGTTGGTATCACGACTGCGTGCCGGGCAGTTGCGTGACGTCTTGCGAGCGTAGTTGTGGTTGGCCCGGCTGCCATCCGAGGCGCTGTTTGCTTTGTTGTTGAGCAGCTTTCTGTGGGCGCTCAGCTGCGGCGCGCAGCGGCGTTAGTGTCGCGCCTAGTTTAGGCGCGGCAGCGACTCGCGTGTGATCGTGGAGCTGTACACACGACGCTCGACGCCCTCCACCCTGACCGAAGTCCCCACAGCAAAATCTCGGGCATCGTCTTTGCGCTGGTGCCAGAAGAAGGTGGCAGCTTCACCACGCTCCACAGGCAGCCAAGGCACCGGGCAGGTAGTGAAAGAGATCACGGCCAACGGCTTCCGCCTGTGCCAATCACCGCCTGTGTTCATGTAATAGATGTCGGGATCCTTAATGAGACACACCGAATCGAGGCGCTCGCGAACCTTCGGAGTATCGAAGCCTGCGCACTGCCAGGTCTTGTCAGACCGGTTAAGCAGGCGAAACCAGACAACGTAGTATTCACCGTTGTCTTCAACTCGGCTGATCCCGATGCTCGCGCCGTCGAGGTTGGTCTGCGGAGGCGCTTCGCGACGTGCGGACAACGGACCCGAATCATCGAGCGCTGGTTCAGCCTGTGGCGTCGCGCAGGATGAGAACATGAGCAGCATGATTGCTGCTGGTTTGCCGGTCCGTCTCATTCGGTGAACCTCTAGTGAGCCATCCTACGACGACGCTTGGATGCCACCCGTAGCCCGGTCCGGATCCTGACCAGAGCAAGCAGGCTCAGCACTACAAGCGCCGAACCACCTGCCATGAGAGCAGTCTCTGCGATCTCCTTGCCGATTGCCTCCGCAACACCTGAGTCCTGAATCCAATCGCAGAAGAACAGGTAGGCAAGAATCTGAAGTAGCGTCTTGGCGATGCTTGGCATGGCTAACGTCTGTCACGATCAGCTGCGACGCGGAGTGCCGTCTGCTGCATTTTGTAGTTGCCCCGCTTGTTACACTGCATCACGGGAGAGCACAAGCCGCTCCTCTCCATGCTGACCAGAGTAGTAGCCAAGCTTGCCCGGCACGCAATCCAGGATTGTGCCCCATCCACCCTCCTCGATCGCGCCAAGTGCATCGCAAAGCCGCATGGTCTGGCCATCGATCTCGCGGATGTCCGACATCACGTAGCAAGTATCCGGCGCGCCTAGTTCTAGAAGTAGCTCCTCAGCGTCAGTCGCAGTAGCAACGCGGCGCCCGTATCGCTCATCGAGCTCTCCCAGATGGTTGAGTGCATCGAGCGCTCGCTCTCGCTTTCGCGGCTTGCGCAACATCGCCAACCAACGATCGTGGCAAGTCCGGACGAAGAACGTCCTAACTATGATTTGCTCTCGATCCAAGTCCACGGTGGTCGGGCTTCTAACGTTTTTGGAATGATCAGCTGCGATGCGGAATTCACATCAGCTGCAGTGACTTGATGTTAGGCATGCTCATCCAGGAAAGCCCAAACGGTCAACCCCAAGGATGAATCATCATCGACGCCTTGCACGCACGTAGCGATGCGCCGGAGTCTCTCAATCTGGTGTGCGGTTGCCCCATGCTTCGAACCCGAATAATCCAGCACCTGCTGCAGTAGCTCACCGCCCGCAACCATTGGCCTCGCGTCCAATCGCTCAATCACCGTGTCAAGGAGGTGCCCAAGCCCTTGCCCTTGCTCGAACAGCAGCAGCAGCTGCGAATCCGTGAGCAGGTTGACGGGCGTCCGCCGCGCCTCGTGAAAGGAGCCGACAATCGCAGGCGCATCCTTCACAGCTTCGGGCCAGATCCGCCCCTCTATCTCCTCAAGACTCCTGCGTTCCACCATCAAAGTCTGCCCAATGTCTGTGGCGATCAAATGCGACGCGCAGCCCTCTGTGTCAGCATGAGTAAGACAACTGCATTGTCTAGTTGGGCAGCATCATGGGGCGCTGGAGCGCACGATCCAATGACCGGGGCTCAGCCGAAATCATCTCGCGACCTCCCTGCTTGGCACAAGCCCCCAGCCACCCGTAAAGGGCGAACGCGCAGCGGACACTCCGTCCGCGCTCGACAGGACCGCCCGCAGGCGCCGTCTGAACGGAGCCCCTTCCAAATCGACAACCGCGTGATTCCCCTCCCCAAGCCAGAACCGGGCCCAGAAGAGCCAATCTCCGCCGTGCTCAAGAGCCTTTTCGAGTAGAGGGATCATGCAGCCTGACCGCCACGCAACCTTCGCTTGATCTCCATCCATTGCGTGGTGCGCAGCCCGCACACCAGCTTCAACGCCCCAGAAGAGACTCTCGCGTGCGTCCGCATCGCCGATCTCGCAGAGTGCTGCCTTGGCAGCGTAGGACGTGGGAGCAAGCCGCCGCAAGGAAGCGACCTGTGAGGGCGACGCAGCCCCGACAACGTGGATTGGCATGAGTTCGTTCATTCCAATCGCGCGCTGGATCTGGATTGCTTCCAAGATCAGTTGCACGTTGCTTCCCTGCGCCACGTCCTCCCACGCCGAGTCGCTGATGAGTCTTGCACCGTAGTTCAGGTGCTTTGGCAGCCCCGCCTCGTCGCCCCTTTGCGCGTAAAACTCGCCTATGGATCGCTCCCAAGCCGCCACAGGATCGCCTCCGAGAGACTCTACCCCGACGCCTTGCAAAGCCGCAGCGAACGCGTGCCACTGCTCGCTGGAATCGAATGCATCTGCACACTGCAGCTTCAGTCGGTACCACACGCGATCATCGGGATTTCCTTGTAGGAGTTCCGCCCGCCAACGCTGCATGCGCACAAGGCTGCGGACACACCAACTCGCCAACTTGGCGTCCTCTGTTGTGCGCAATGCTGCTCCAGCAGAGAGCACACTCGCTACCCGCTCTGGATGCGCAACTGCCAGGCGGAGGGCAATCGACTCAGCGTCGTTCGGCCACTCGAGTTCGGAGCCCGAGCGGGAGCCGGCTACCAGCTCATACAAGCTGCGTGCACTGAGGTTCTCAAGGCTGAGAGGAACCCAACGAAGCTCCTCGCTTGGACCGTGATCACTAGCCGCACTGGAAGCCCTCGGATCCGAGCGATTCACGGCCGCTTCAAGTTGCTGCGTTTGTTCCGCCGTCAACCACTGCATGACGCGCTGTGATGCTCGTGAGAGCCTACCAACTCTCAACCGTTTGAACACTTCGAGGGCGACGCCCCGGTCCTTCAATGTGACGGGTCGGTTCGGCAGACCTTCGGCACAATCACACATTGCCCACAAAGCACCGTCCGGAAGCAGCGCCAGTTCTTGCGCAAACTCGTCTTCCACACTCGGTGCTTGCACGCAACCAACGAGCACGGCGAAACCAAGAGCACTGATCCTTCTTGAAAACACATTCATGCGAGAACGAGTGCGAGTTCGCACGGTCCGCCCAACTTACTATTGAGCAGCTTCTTACTTGCCAGCGTGGAGCGCCGCGACAATGCGCGTCGGCAGCAGCTCGCCAAAGCGTTCGGAGACATCGTTGCACTCGGCGATCGCGAGGATCAGCGGGTGACGTTGCAGGTGGAACAACGCCAGCAGGCTGCCGCGGCGCAGCCGATCCAGCTCCCGCTGTACACCGGCGTCATTGAGCGCGGTCTGCATCTCGGGCAGGTCACGGATGCCCTCCAGGTCGAACGCGTCGACGATGCGGCGATGATCTTCGGCATCGGCTTTGAGGATTTGCAGCAGCGCTTGCACTTCGTCGCTGGCGTCGCCAACCAACGGCAAGTGACGCAGGAAGCCTCGGTGCGCAATGGTGCACAGGTCGGCGATGGCGGCCTGGGCATCGGTTGTTTTGCTTTGGCCGGGTCGCGCAGGCGTGGCGACGCAGAGCGGCAATAACAGCCACGCGGCGATGGCCACGGAGGCGCCTAGGGTCGTGCCGACGAATCCACCGATGGCACGATTGGCTCTGGCCATCGGGATTGCTTGTGGTTTGGTGCCGAATAGTCTGCTCGCGAGTAGTAGCGCGATGGTTGCGGCGATGGAGCTAGCGATCACCGGCGTCATCAGGCCGAGCGGCCAATACCAGTTCGCGTCCAAGGCAGCGCGTGCGGTGCCCCAAGCGGCAGCGGCAGCGATCGCATACAGCAAGATGCAGCGCAGCAAGCGCCGGCCACCGAAGCGGCGCCCGACGGCAGTTCCGGCTGCAATGAGCAGGACAGTCAACAGCAGCGCGCCTAGCTGTACGACGAGATCAAACAAGTGGGGAGTCCAACATTTGGAGGGTAGCTACCGTAGCAGATCTACGGCGCTCAGCGTTGGTCGCTGACCTTCAACCACGAGTGCTGAATGGTCTCGTGCCCTTCATGCCACGTGCGGCTCTGGTAGCTACGCATCGCTGCCAACGCCTTCAGGGCCGGCTCGAGGTGCGTCCAGATGAGCGTCGCCTGGGCTGCGGGAATTTGTTCCGACTGCGAGGCCCAGCGCAACATGTGCATCGCATCGGTTCGCAGCAGCTCACTGAGTGCTGCGACGTTGATTGCTACGGCGCTGCTCGCTCCCTTGTCGTGATCGACAACGTCGTTGGTCGCGGGCTGTGCGTTCTTCATCAGCTGCTCGGCGTGCGCAGGCGTGAGGGCGAAGATCATCTTCTCGCCGTTGACCAAGACACACGGGGACAACCCTGCTGGCAACGAAAGGTCGTAGGCATACAGCGTGCCGTTCGCCGTTGTGCGAGCTTGTGGGGCAGGTAATTCGACCACTGGTCGGCCGCCCTGTTCGGCTGCCTTGACCAACATGTGATTGATGGCCGCTCGCGCGCGGTCGAAGGCGGTCGCAACTTGCGAACTGTTCTGCACGCGCCACATCAACGCTAGCCGGGGCACCGCGAGGCCGTCGGCGAAGCCGGCGCTGGGACCGAGTTCGAGGTTGAAGGATTGGTCGAGCACCAGCATCGAATCATGTTCGTCGATCGCAGGTAGCAACACGTCCTGCATGATCGCATCGAGTTCCGCAACTTGCGGGCCGAACACCGAGCGCGCGATTTCGAACTCGTCGCGTGAAGACTCCGGCATCCCCGGCACGACGATGTCCTGGTAGTGGCGGAACATCACGCGGGTCCAATGCGAGAACCGCTTGTAGGAGGCTTGCGAAGGTTCGGCTCGCGATGCGTAGGCGAGCGTCGGGCTGAGGCCTGCGTGCGCAAGCAAGGTCAGTGGCTGCGAGCTGTCCGCGGTACTTTGGCGTCCATCGATCGTCAGCGTCTCGAGGCCTTCGTTGCGGTAGGTAACCGTCAGGTAGGGGGCTGCTGCCGTGATTGGGCCGGCGAGTTCGCTAATCAGGGCCCCCAGGTCTTCGAAGAACTTCGGGTGGTCCTCGGCCAGTCCCAGGAGCGGGCGCAGCAACGCGGCCATGTCTTTCCCGTCCATGTTTTCCCCACCTATGCCGCTCGGCGGGCGCAGGCCTGACGAAATGTAGGTCGTCAGCATGGGCGTGTCGGCGCGGGCACGGGCGCGGCGAAACACCGGTTGGCTGGCGAGCGTCGGTTCGGAGCCGAGATTGTTGAGGTGATCGGTTGTGTCGCTGATTGACAGCAGCAGGTAGTCGTCGCGCACGCCGAGCGCGATCGTGATCTGTTGGCCTGCAACCCATGCGACGAACGCGTCTCGGTCTTGCTTGGGAACTCCGGCCCTTCGTAGTTGCGGCTGCAGCGCTTCCGATGAGCCATTGGCGTCCGTGATCGTCCATGCCTCGAACCCTTCCGCGCTTTGGGTCTTTGCCACGATGCCGGGCAGTTGTTGCATGTAGGGCGCAACCCCCGACAAGAACTTCTTGGCGCGATCGGAGTCGGCTACCCGCATGCCGAGCACGATGGGGGGCATGCGCAGGCTTCGTCGGTGCGGCAGCATCGCCGCGATCATCGTGCTCTCCGAAGTTCGGGTTTGGCCCGTGGCTCCTTGCAGCGCCGCGCCGATCAAGATCTCGACATACGCTTCCGAGAGAGCCTTGGTGAACGTTTCGAGTTCCTTGCCACCCGCGAGGAAGATCTCGCGTTCTGCGGCTTCGGCTCCGAGCGACAGCAGTTCCTGTAGCAAGGGAGTCTGTTCGATGACCTCGGTCAGCGGTTGCAGTGACTCTTCCAATTTGCTGAGTCCGACCATCACCAAGGGCAGCCGCGCCAGCGATTGCAGGGTGCGGCTGTCGAGCATGTCCTCAAGCAATCCGCCGAGGTCTTGCGCCGACGAGAAGTAGGCGTAGTCCGCGGGGAGCCAGGCGGCGGCACCGAACCGGTCGAGATTGCCAGGCGCGGCGTTCGCGGCGTCGCTGACGAGCGTTCTGCCGTTTGCACTGCCATTCGCCTGCGCCGTCTTGGTGGGTGTTGGCTGGGCCGGTGCTGGCGCGGGCGCGTCGTGATTGCAGGCAGACAGCGCCAGTAAGGCGCAGGCGGTGGTGATGATTCTCAGCACGTAGGTTCCCCAGGTGTAGCGGCGCAATCATCCCCAATGAACGTCGCGCGGGCTCACAGTAGCAGCCCGCGACGTTCGATGCGCTACGGCTTTAGCACGCGATCGAGGAACTCCCATCGGGTCTGGCTAGCGCCGCGACCGAGGCCGTGGCCGCCGTTTGGCCAGAAGCGGCTTTCGTAGGAGATGCCTGCCTTGTCGAGCTCCGCGATCAACTGGAACGCATTGTTCGGGTGCACATTGTCGTCGACCATGCCGTGCAGGATCAGCGCCTTGCCCTTCAGGTTCTTGGCGTAGGTCATCACGCGGCCGACGTCGTAGCCCTTTTTGTTGAGCTGTGGCGTGCTCATGTAGCGCTCGGTGTAGATCGTGTCGTAGTTGCGCCAGTCGGTGACGCCAGCGCCGATCGATGCGGCGGCGTAGACGTCGGGGAACTTGAAGATGCCCATCGCCGCCATGAAGCCACCGTACGAATGGCCGACAATGCCGACGCGTTTGCCGTCGATGTATGGGCGCTTGGCAACCAGGCGCACTCCATCGGCGTGGTCCTGGATGTCGACGTCGCCGAGGCGAAGGTAGTTGGAACCGAGGAACTTCTTGCCGCGGTTGCCGGTGCCACGGTTGTTGATCTTGACGACGAAGTAGCCCTTGCGGCATTCGGCGCGCAATGTCGATACGTAGCGCGCCGAGATCTCATTCGAGCCCGGGCCGCCGTAGAGCGCGTTGATCATCGGGTAGCTCTTGCTCGGGTCGAAGTCCTTCGGCTTGTAGAGCACGCCGTAGATGTCAAACCGGTCGTCACTCGAACGGAACTTGAACATCTCGGCCAGGCCCTGGCCTTCCTTCTCGCCTTGCGCGAGCGCGATGGCGGCTGTGCCATCTTTGGCGTCAGCGAGATCGGCGTCAGAGAGATTTGTGCGGTAGAGGGTCGTGCTCGGTGGCGTGTTGACTTGCTCGTGGCGCGCAATGAGCCACTTGCCATCGGGCGACATCGAGAAGCTCGAGTGGTGTTGCTCGATCGAGGTCAAGCGACGTTGGCTTTTGCCGTCGAGGCTCGCGATGTGGTACTGCAGGAAGTACGGGTTGCTCTTCGAGCTGTAGGCCGTGAACCCGATCAGGCCCTTCTTTTCGTCTACGAACTGAATGCCAGCGGTCTGGAATGCGCCTTTGGTGACCGTGTTGTGCAGCTTGCCGTCGAGGTCGCGCAGTTCGTAGTGCGTGAAGCCGGACTTGTCGGTCGGCCACAGGAAGCGCTTCTGGTCGGCGAGGAAGCGCATCGGTGGCGAGTTGCTCTGCCACGTGTCCTGCTTCTCTTCGACGATCAAGCGGGTCGTGCCGGTGTTGACGTCGATCGCCAGCACCTTGAGGTGTTGCTGCAAGCGATCGGTCCAGTTGACCATGATCACGGAGCCGTCGGGAGACGCGCGCAGCCCGTAGAGGTACTCTTCTGAACTGCCGCCAACGTCCACGCCGACCGTGGTCTTGCTGGCGACGTCGTAGATCAGTAGCTCTGCAGCAGGGTTCTTGGCGCCTGCCTTTGGATAGAACTCCGGGTATTGCTTCGTGTTGATCTCGGACCAGCCGCGCAGCAAGTGGAACGGTTGCACACCGCGATCGTCGAAGCCATAGAAGATCAACTTCTTGCTGTCCGGCGTCCACCACATCGACTTGGTCTGGTTGAGTTCTTCGCCGTAGACCCAGCTAGCCGTGCCGAAGTGAACGTCCGCGTTGCCGCTGGTGGTCACGGCGACTTCGTCACCGGCGCCATTCTTGAGCACGACGTTCCAGTCCTTGTAATGGGCCTGCCACTTGCCATCCGGGGAGTCGACGCGCGTGTATTGGCGGCCGCGCGATGGCCGGCCGACGTACTTGCCCATGCTTGCGCCGCTGCTGTCCGCGCGGCGCGGTCGGCGCCCGGGGGTGCGACCCGTTGCACGCGGCGCGGCGGCGGCAGCCTCTTTGCGCGTCAGGGTGGCCAGGTCGAGTTCGTAGCGCTTGCCAGCGTTGTCGAACGAGACGGTCTTGCCATCTTCGCTCCAGGTGACGCGCGATACGACGCCTGGGCCGCTGGCCGATTGCGCCGGGCGGCGCTGCGCAGCTGCAGGGCTCGAGAGTAGGAGCGCTGCGAGGAGGGGCAGGCTGAGAGGAAGCAGTGCTTGCGAGAACGGTTTCATTTTGGATGCACGTTGCGGCAGATCGGGCGGAGTTCCGCCGATCGGGAGGTCGGGGATTCTAGGGAGACCGGCGTGGCCTGGCAGGGCTGTAGCTGGATTCCTGCGACGATGACATTCGCGTTGCATCGTCAGACGGCATCGTGGCGCCGCATCGTGACCTCGTTGCGTAGTCTGGTCCGCCTACGGTTCCCAGGCCTGCCCATGATTCGATTCCCGTCCGTCTTTTCTGCGCTGCTCTTGTGCGCCACCTTTGTTGGTGCCCAAGCGCCCGCTGCCACTGCGGCCGATGCCACGGCGCCCGCTGCCACTGCGGCCGATGATCGCACGGACCTGCGGGTTCTGTTTGTCGGGCAAGACCCCGCCGCGCTGAAGGTCATGTTCTCGAACATGGCCGTCGAGCGAACGCGCAAGCTCTACCGCGAGCGCACGCCTGCTTGGGAAGCGCTGCTGCGGTACCACTTCAAGAACGTCACCGTGGTCTATGGCGACGACTATCGCGTTGAGATGTCGGACGCCGCCGATGTCACGATCTTCGATGTTCCGCCGAAGGCCCTGAGCGAAGCGAAGCGCGGCACGGATCCGGTCACCGGCGAGCCGACCTATCAGGCGGCGACCTACCTGCCGAAATCGTTTGATCGACCGGCGATCATGATCGCTGCCAACGCACCGAGAATTGGCGAGCCGCTGGGCCTCAAACTCGACTGGCTTTGACTCTGCCTCGATGCCCATGCGCACGGGATGCGCATCCAACATGATGTTTTCCAGACTCCAAACCACGTAACCCCGACGATCGAGCCCCAGCCGACGCCGGATGTCTACAAGAAGGTAATTGCCAGCAAGACGATGCCGATGTGGCGTGTGCAGACGGAGGGCTACACCGAAGGCAACGATCAGCTGATCGGACTCGTATCGCGCGATGCTGGGTTCCTCGATTCGCCCGATACCGAATGGATCTCCAGCGGCGTCAACTCGAAGAACCCGGAGGCTGTCGCGATCGGCCGCCACGGCAACTTCTTCTTGTGGGGCTTTGCCGCGTCGCCGACGTTCTTGACCGAAGAGGCGAAGCTCGTGTTCGTCAACGCGGTGCACTACATCAAGCGCTTTGATCATCAGGCGCCGATTGCCCGCAAGCGGCAAGGCACGTCGTTGCGGTCATCGGTGATGTTCGCGATCGATAGCATCAGCGACGAGGGCTACGGCAGGCGTTTGCAAGCTCACAACCGATTCGTCGCGGCGGACGCGAGGCGCAACGACAAGGTCCGGGCGCGCATTGCTGCTGGCGAGAAGGTCTCGAAGTTCGAACGCCAGATGCTCGACCGAGCTGCTCCGAAGCCGCCGGGCCGATTCCAATACGTGCGTCGCTATTTCACGGATGAGCAGTGGCAGAAGGTGGCCGATGACAGGGACGCCATTCGCGCGGATCTACTTGCCAAGTTGCCGTTCTTGCGTCCGCAGGGTTGGTATGAAATGGTCGTCGACGAGGATCTCGTCAAGCTCGGAGTCGGCAACAACGACATTGCCATGTTGGACAAGGCGATCAAAACGTGGGCCGCTGGCGACAATGAGCAAGTCATGCGCGAATTGCTGATGCGCTACACGGACCAATCGTTCGCAACGGTGGGTGAGTGGCGCAACTGGCTGGCGAGCAATCGTGCGCGGCTGTTCTACACCGAAGCGGGCGGCTTCAAGTGGTTGGTCAATACTCTTGGCGATGCGACTGCTGCGACTGGCGATCGCCACACAGCCAAGCGGCCAGCCATCGGCGCGGCCGTCGAAAAGCTCGCTGGGCCAAGTCAGCTTGCCGCAGTGGCGCCGATGGCTGTGCCAACCGCGCAGAACCCGGTTGCCGCGCGCCTGCGCATCGAAGCGCAAGCGGATGGCAGCCACGCGGTCGTGGTCGACGTGACGATCTTTGCTGGTTGGCACGCATACGATGCATTGCCGGCCGGTTCGCCATACACCGCGATGGTGCCGACGCTCGTGTTGCCCAAGGGAATGCAACGAGTCGGTGAATGGACGCGGCCATCTGGTGACGCATACCACGCCGACCCGAACGTGACGGTGTACGAAGGCAAGCTGTCGTTCCGGTGCACGGTGCGTGGTGGCACCGCAAAGGATCTGCAGAAGGTCGTTTGCGAACTCGGCTACCAGGTTTGTGACGAGAGCATGTGCCAGGCGCCGACGACCATCGAGTTGACGCCCGTGCCTGAGAAGTTGAAGACGACGTTCTCCATCAGCCGCTAGCCGGTTACGCCGGCTGGCTGCGCCACTATGCCGCGGCATGCAGTGCAATCTGAAGGTGTTGTCGTCGGCAGCTCTCGGCGTTCTCTTGACCGTCGTGGCGTGTCGATCGCAGCTGGAGGGGGCGCAACTGGAAGAAGCGTCGGCCAGGGCCGCGGGCAATGCCGCGTCTGAGCCCGCCGGCAATCCCGCGGGGCATCATGCTGTTGGCAGTCATGCCGTGGGCAGTGCGGTTGCGCCGGTGGTTGCAGCTCCCACAATTGCAGTCCCCCCGATTGTATGGGCGTTCGATCCAGTTGCGGCCATGGCGCTGCCCCAGCCTGCCACCGGCAGCGTGCACGTCGGACGCCTGATCAGCATCTACGGCCTGGCTGCCGACAGCGACAAGCCAACGCTCTACGCGAGCAACGTCTTCGTCGCCCCTCGCTGGCGAGCACACGTTGGCAGCGACGGAGAGCTGTTGCCGTGCAATCCCGACTCGATGCAGAAGCGCATCCTGATCCGCGCGCCGATTGCCTCGCCTGCGTTCGAGCAAGTCGTTCGCCGCATGGTGGCGCCCGCCCTGGTATTGCAGGGCTCGATGCCGCGCAACGCCGCGCTGCGGATCACCTTCGCCGATGAGGCTGCTGCCGAGCGGGCAATCGTTGCGGGCACCATCCAGTTGTCGGTCACGGAAGTGGCAAATGCCTATCGGGTCCAGTTGCTAGCCGCGGGCCGCAGTGTGCTGGTGCTTCCAGGAGTTGCGGGCACCGACGCGATGCTGCTTGGCGGAGACGATCAGCGTTCGCTGCCCGCTGCAAAGATGAGTTTGCGCATTGCTACGGCAAGAACCGCAGTCGACGCTGCACAAGACGTTGCCAATGACGATGCGGTTCGCTGCGAGTTTGAGGCGAGTGGTTGGCTGCCCGATGCCGAGCCACTGCGTATCGTCGGCAGCATGGATGTGTGGTTGGAGCGGGTTGGCAAAGTGCGATCCGGCCGCCGCATGTTGACGTTGTTCATGGGGGATGTGCAGCACGCCTTGGATCGCGGCGACATGCTGCGCATCCATCATCCGGAAACGAAGTTGCCGATCGTGGCGCTGGAAGTGCTCGAGGATGTGGTCTCGCCAGCTGGCCAACCGAAGCGCGTGCATGTCCGGGTGAATGCGACCCTTGGTGAGCGCGACGAGGACTGGTTGGAATCGATCGACCCAAGCAACCGTGCCGACTTTCCGCACGATTCAGACGTGACGCGGCGGGCATTCCTGCGCCAGCACGCGCCGAAGGTGACGATCCGTGCGCTCTACGAGCCACAAGAAGGCGATCACGCGAGCAACTTCGTGCGGGTCTCGTCGCAAGTTGTGCACGACACCGATGGCAACCGCAAGAACATCGCTCCGGACGCGAACTACGAACTCCAGTTCAGCCAGCCCGTCGATTGCGCAACGCTGCGGCATGTGCGGTTGGTCACGTTTGCCAAGGAGCTCGTCGTGCCTCACCGTGCCTTCGAGCGCACCGAATGCACGTTCTCCTTTGCGCCGCCACTTGGGTTGCCGGTGAATGCAGCAACTCGCGCTGCCATCCGCAACCGCCAACAGGATCCCGCTCGCGCTTGGCGGCCAAACTTCGTGTTGGAGGTTGCTGCTGGCGAATCTGGTGTGCGTTCGGTTGGCGGCAGTCCCTTGCCGGAGGAGTTTTCGTTCGGGTTCTCGTTGAACCCGACCGCCCCGGACAACATGGTCGGTTGGCGCGTGTTCTAGTGTGCTGGGATCAGAAGTCGAGGTCAGGAGTCGAGGTCAGAAGTCGAGGTTGGGAGGCGGGCAAGACTGCTCTGCACCGAGCGCTCTCCGAAGCGCCGGGTAGATGCGCGCACCGAGGACGTTGACCGCCAGTTCGGCGAATGCTTTGTCGCCATACACCTGCCGGAGCCGCGTCACGCAATCGGCGTCCGCGTTCTCTCCCCTTACAACTTGCGATGCGTAATCGTAGACGGTCCGTAGGGGAAGGGGCAGCTGATCCGGTGCTTCCAGAACCTGCCGTAGAAGATCTCGGTCGACTCCGGCCTCGGCCGCCAGGCGCAGGTTGAGCTGGGTGCATTGACCGCAGTCGTCTGCACGAAGTGCGCTGAGGATTCCGACGTAGTGGGCGTCGATCGGCAGATCAACGCGGTGGTCGGCCATGCCCATTCCCGCGGCAAACGAATGGTAGGCAGCGGGCGACAGCTCGAGCAACGCGTCCATGTAGCCGACGTCGTATTTGTACTTCGTGCCGAAGTCTTGCAGCCAAGCATGGGTTTGGGCAATGGCCGTCTGGTCGAGGTCCTCTTGCTGCCCTGCGTGTTCGTCACGCGTGGTCGAGCATGCCGCTGCCAGCAGCAGAAAAACGAGAAGGGCGCGGTTGAGGTAGAACTTCACGGCCGTGATTCTTGCGTCTGTAGCGTGTCAGGCCAACCCGTAGTAGAAATCCGCTTTCCATCCGTTGTCTGGCGGAGGAAGGCGACATCCAGGTCGCTCGACGACGCTCACGCCATTCCTGTAAGAATGCAGAGTTGGCTGGTGGTGGACCGCGTCCCGCAGTGAAGCGTCCGCAGTGAAGCGCCCGCAGTGAAGTCCTGAAGGGATGCGAGAGTGCCTACACTTCCCAAAGGCCTACTCCCCAATTGGAAGTAAGGATGAAATGGTGGGCCGTACTGGATTCGAACCAGTGACTTCGACGATGTGAACATCGCACTCTACCAACTGAGTTAACGGCCCAAGGTCGACACCCGAAGGTCTCGACGGCGGGAGACTACCTAGCGGAAGCCTTGCCCGCAAGCAGGACTTCGAGTCGCCCCGGTGGCGGGCCCTGCTCGGCTTGCTAGCTGATCGATGGCGGAAAGGCGCCGTAGAAGGCTGTTTGCAGGGTCAGCGTCGTGGCCTCGCGGCCGGCCTGGGCGAACGCGTGCACCATGGCGCGAGCAATTTCGGGAACGCGACCCTGAACGGTTGTGAATGCGATCAGGCCGGGACCGTGGCCGCAGATCGTTGCGCCGGCGGCTCCGGCGGAGACGGCGCCAGCCAGGGCCTCGTCGAGACCGGGGACCAGGCGGCGGCGGTAGGGGAGGTGGACCTCGTCCTGCAAGCACTGACGCAGGAGGCTCTCGTCCGCTTGTTCGAGTGCGCGCAGGACCCCGTAGGTGCGGCCGATGCTACGACGGATCGCTGCGTGCGGCAGCGTCGGCGGCAGCACGCGTTTGGTATCGGCGGTGCCCATCTGCACGTCGGGCAGTGCGATGACGTAGTGCCAGTCTTCGTGAACGGTCAGCGACAGCGGTTGGTGACGCAGTTCCGGTTCGTTCGGCAGCGAGAGTTGGGTGGTGACCGTCAGGCCGCCGAGCAGGGCTGCCGCGCCATGCGCTGGGTCGCCACCGAGGCACACCAAAGCATCGAGCGCGGCGGCGGTTGCTGGCTTTTTCTTGGCGAGGCGAATGGCGATGCCGAGGCCTGCGGCGTAGCCGGCCGAGATCGTGCCCATGCCGGTGCCGCGCGGGATCGTGCCTTCGACCGTGATCGACAGACCTCTGGCGAGCGATACGGAAAACCGTTCGGCGCCGAGGCGAAGGCCGCGGATCACTGGATCGTGGCGGTAGTCTTCGAGATGGGCCGACGGGTCGTCGCGACGTTCGATCTTCAGCTCGCCATCGGTACGCGGTTCGACCGTGATGCCGAGCGGCAGGTCGAGCGCGAGCCCGACGACGCCGTAGCCCGGGCCGAGATTGGCCGCGCTGGCGGGCACGTGGAAGGTGATGGGAGCGGGCTTGGCCACAGATTCTCTATCGGTTGTTGGGTGCCCGAAGTTCTGCAGTTACGGGCTTCTTGGGGCCCCCGCGGTGTGCGCCCCGGTGTGCGCCTCGGTGAGCGCCCCAATGTCGCCGCGCTCTGCGCGCGGGCTGTGTCACGTGTGCGCCACAAGCTGCGGGTGCTGCCGGCAAGGGTAGTGACGCAACCCGCTACGGATGAAGCACGATCTTTGCCGGCTTGCCGTTCCGGTCGATGGTCACCATGACTTCGGTCTTGTTGGCCGCCGCGTCGCGCATCGCCGCCAGCATGTCGCGGGCATTCTCAACGTCGGTGCCGTCGATGTTGGTGATCTTGTCGCCGGCCTGCAGGCCACCCTTGGCCGCGATGCTGCCCGCGCTGATGGTCTTGAGGGCGCCGTTGTCGAGTTCGACCCCGAGCCAGGTCTCGAACACCAGTTGGGCGTCGACGCGGCCGCGTCCGCCTGGCGCTGCCCGTTCGACACCCTTGCGCGACAGTTTGTGGTCGAGGTTGGCGACGCCTGCGGCGATGACGGCGAACACCGTCGCGTTGTGGCGCTGAAACTCCGGCTCGACGATCGAGTAGGTATCCCATTGCGAGTGCCAGCCGCGGCCGTAAGGCACGTGGCCCTTGAGGCTCCAACTAAACGCCGGTACGCCAACGGCTGCGAACGACGCGTGGTCGCTACCGCCGCCGGCGGGCTTCATGATCTTGCGCGGCTTGACCTGGAAGATCGCGCCTTCGTGGTCCGCTTGCGGCGGCTTCATCAGTTCGACGATTGGCGCGATGATGCCGGCGAAGTCGTCCGCGTGCGACTGGGCGATCGTCAACGCGTGCGCCCAGTTGGTGCCGGCGTCGTGGTTGAATACGGCCGACACCTTGTGCATCGCGGTGCGGTTCTTGACCACGTAGCCGCGGGAGCCGAGCAGACCTTGTTCTTCGCCACCCCAGAGCATGAAGCGGATCGTGCGCTTCGGTTTGAAGCCGGTCGAGGTCAGGATGCGGGCAGCTTCGAGCGTCGAGCACGTGCCAGTGCCGTTGTCGGTCGCGCCGGTCGCTTGGTGCCAACTGTCGAGGTGCGCGCAGATGATGACGTATTCGTCGGGGTATTCGCTGCCAACGAGGTCGGCGATGACGTTGTTGAGCACGATCGGTCCCTTGCGGAATCGGTTGCGCAACTCAAACTCAATGACCACCGGGTCGTCGCCGGCGAGTGCCTCTTCGATAGCTTTGCATTGGTCATCGCGAACGACCGCTTGCGCCCAGCGCTGGCGATCTTCGTAAGGCACCAAGCCGCCGTTGCGCACCCCGAACACCCGGATCTGGTTTTCGTAGGATCTACTGTTCCAGCGCGTGCTCGTCGCCGATTGCACGATGCCGTGAACCGCCTCCTGGTCGAGCAGGTTGCGCACATCGTCGGCTATCTCGCCGCGCGGCATGGCGCCATACAGCCACAGCTTTTCGTCTGCAACCGCGCGCTTCATCAGCGCATCGAGCTCGCTTGCATTCTTTGGCATCGCGACCAACGTGCCGCGTTCGATGCCGTGCGTGCCACCGGTCCACGCCGGGCAGGCGACTTGTAGTTCGAGTTCGATCGGGGCAATCACGCGCCCCATCCACTGCTCGCGATCCCAGCCCGTCTTCCATTCGCCCCATTGGTCAAGGCGCGCTTCAAGGCCCATGCCGCGGAACTGTTCGACGGCCCAGTCGGCGGCTCGATCGAACGCGCGCGAACCGGTCAGGCGGCTACCGATGTCGTGGGTCAGTTCGTCTTCGAACTGCATCACGGCGCTGTTGTTGGTGCCTTCCTTGATGCGGCGGGCGATTTGGTCTTGGGAGTTCGCGTCCTGGGCGAACAGCGCCGTGCAGGCGGTCGCGGCCAGGGTGGCGCGGAGTACGATGCGCGAGATGGGAGTCATAGGGCAGCAACATACGAGTGGGGCTGCCAGCGGGGGGAGCGGTTCTTGGTAACAGGCGCGCATCGCGGCGTTGCTGGAGCCCGAAGTTGGTCAAAGGCGGAGTGTTCAGCCGGCCACGAGATGGGAATACGTCAGGCCGAGACCCACCAAGAACCACCAGGCGACGGCTACCAGGCTTTCGACAGCCGTGATTTCATTGGGGCGAATCGGATGCAGTGATGCGACGAGCAATACGGCGGTGCCGTGCACACCCATCCGGAGCCAGCTGTAGTCGGCGAATGCCATTGGCTCAGCGAACGGGCCGGCCATGGAATACAGCAGCGCGACCGGATCATCGTGAGTGGTTGCCATGACAGCGCAAAGCGTCAGGCCAACGAACGCGGCTGCGCCGACGACGGCCGATCGCTCGAGCCAACGTGGCAGCCTGACCGTGGACTTGCAGTCTAGCGGGGACGCTGGTGCTGGCTTCACGCGCGCGAGGATGCGCGGGCAGAAGACCAGCGCGGCGACTACTGCCAGCAGCAACCAGAGGCTCGCGGTCCAGAAGGTCATGGTGTGTAGAGGTGCGGCTCAGGGAAGGTGTGAGGCATTGGCGCTGGTGGGGTTGGTCATTCTCGATGCATCCATGAGAACACGGTGTCAGCATAGGGGCGAGCTGACCGTGTCGTTGACATGATCAGCGTGTGTCCGGGGAAGTTGCCCGCCTGCACGCCGTCGAACCCCGCGATGCCCATGCTCGCACGATGTACGCTTCTGCTCACACTGTCGGTTTCGATTTCGGCCCAACAGAGCATCGGTAAGCAGCCGAAGTTCGTGCTGCCCGCTGGTGTCTACGCGCTCGACGAGCTGGTCGAACGCGTTGTGCAGGCGCGCGGGACCCCGATTCGCATCGATGAGCAGACTCGCAGCATGCTGCATGACCACCGCATCGTGCTGCATCACGAACTGCAATTGCCGCCGCGCGGGTTCGCAGACGTCGCGGCTACGTTGCTCGTGCAGCAGGGGGTAGCCCTGGTTCGTGAGGGCGAGACTGGCAACTTGCAGGCTGTGAACATGGCTGAGCACGGCAGCGACTTTGCGTCGTTCGCCAAGTCGCAAACGGTGGCGGAAGTGCTGGCGCATCCGCATCGAGCCTCGTGTGTCACCACGCTGGTTGGAACTGGCGAGGTAAAGCCCGCGCTGGCGCGCAACTTCGTGCGACCCTTCATGGGGATGTCGACGGATCGGTGGAACCTGCAAACCGCCGTGGAAGATGGCAAGGTCCGCCTGACTGGGTTGACCGATCAGGTCGCGTTTGGAATTGCGCTGCTACATCGGCTATGCGATCAAGCCGGCGCCAACATGCCATCGCTGCCCGACTGGGATGAGGGCGATGCGGCGCTGCACATCTGGCCGGGTGGGCGCCTCCCGCGATCGAAGTTGTTTGCGCTGGCTGCTGTCGAACTAGGTTGCAACCTGGTGCACGTTGACGAGCCAAGCAAGGATCCATCGATCGACCTCGGCAAACCGGCGCAGTTGCGCGCATCGGATTGGTTTGTCCGACTCTGCGAAGCACTGCGCGGCGAAGACATGCTGCTGCTTCCGGTCGTTACCGAGCATCGCGTGTTCCAACTCTTCGACGGCAACGATTCTTGCCAGCAACCGCCGGCGTGGCACGCTCAGTTCATGACGCCCGAAGATGCGTTGGCGCGCAAGCACCTGCTGTTTGTCTCGGTCCTGATCCGTCCGCCCGTTAGTTCGCCTGATGCAGCGAACGCCCTGATGCCCAACAGGAAGGGCCTCTCCGTCGCTTCGATGGGGCCCAATCACATCATGATCACCGGCCCGCGTGACTACGTCGCCGAAGCACTGAAGATCGTCCGAGCGCTGTAGTGCTAGTACCGTGCCTGGCACGGTACCGACGGGGATTCGGCTTGAGGCGTGGGGCGACGTGCATAAGGTCTTGGCGCCCCGAACATGAGCGCTGCCATTCCTCCCAAGATCTCCGGTTGGGACGAGGACTACCTCGCCAACACGAAGGACGTCGTCAGCGTTCTGGACGGGCAACTTCGGATCAAGTGGACGAACCAGCGGTGGCTGGAGTTTGCCGCGGCGAACGATGGGCTGCCGGCAGTGAGGGATGCCTGGTCAGCTGGCGCCAACTACACGTCGGCGATCTCGAAGCCGCTGCGGTCATTCTACGAGCAGCGCTTGCAGCGTTGTCTCGACCGTCAGGAAGTGTGGAGCCACGACTACGAGTGTTCTAGTCCGGGCCACTTCCGCAGCTTCCACCAGGTTGTCTACCCGGTTGCGTGCGGTTGGCTGGTCATCGCGAACTCGCTCGTCGTCGAGCGCGAACACGACGCTGCGTTCGCGGCAGGGAAGGCGTATCGCAGCGAACAAGGCATGCTGCGGCAGTGCATGCATTGCCGCCGCTTTTGCCATGCAGCAGAGAATCGCTGGGACTGGGTGCCGGAGTATGTGGCGAAGCTGCCGCCCGATACGAGCCACTCCTTGTGTGGCTCGTGTTCCGGATTCTACTACCCGGACGAGCCGGGGACTTGAGCCGCCTGCCGACAGTGGCTTGTCGACTACGAACCGAACGTGATGCCCTGCGCCAGCGGCAGGCTCGTGCCCCAGTTGACCGTGGTTGTCTGACGTCGCATGTAGACCTTCCAGCTGTCTGAGCCGGATTCGCGACCGCCGCCAGTTTCCTTCTCGCCGCCGAACGCGCCGCCAATCTCCGCACCACTGGTGCCGATGTTGATGTTGGCGATGCCGCAGTCACTGCCAGTCGCCGAAGCGAAGCGTTCTGCCGAGCGCACGTTGCTCGTGAAGATGGCGCTGCTCAGGCCTTGCGGCACATCGTTGTTGAGGGCGATCGCTTCGTCGAGCGAGCGGATCGGGATGATGTAGAGAATCGGTGCGAACGTCTCTTGCTTGCAGATCGGCAGCGCCTTCGGGCAACGGATGATCGTCGGTTGCACATACGCGCCACCTTGGATTGCCGTGCCAACGCGCGCGCGTTTGCCGCCTTGCACGACCTTGCCGCCTTGCTTCTTGGCTTCGGCGATGGCCGCTTGGAAGGCAACTGCGGACGCATCGTCGACTAGTGGACCGACCAGGGTCTTCGCATCGAACGGGTTGCCGATCTTGCAGGTCTTGTAGGCCTTGACCAGGCGCGCTTGCAGCTTGTCGGCGATCTTGTGGTGCACGAGCACGCGACGCGTCGTCGTGCAGCGTTGGCCAGCGGTGCCGACGGCGCCGAAGACGATGCCGCGCACGGCGAGGTCCAAGTCGGCGTCATCCATGATGATCATCGCGTTGTTGCCGCCGAGCTCAAGCAGCGAACGACCGAAGCGTTGTGCGACGCGCGGGCCGACGATGCGACCCATGCGGGTCGAGCCGGTGGCCGAGATCAGCGGCACCTTCGGATCGTCAAGCAGCGCACTACCAACGGTCAGGTCCGGGCCGATGACGCAGCTGACGAGCGGCGCCCATTCCTTGCCGAGCACCTTGGCCGCGATGTTGGTCATCGCGATCGCGCTCAGCGGCGTCTTGAGCGACGGCTTCCAGATGTTGGCGTTGCCGCAGACCAGCGCGAGCATCGAGTTCCAGGCCCAGACGGCGACCGGGAAGTTGAACGCCGAGATGATGCCGATCGTGCCGAGCGGCTGCCAGGTCTCGCGCATGTGGTGTTGGTCGCGCTCGCTCTGGATCGTCAGCCCGTAGAGCTGGCGCGACAGGCCAACTGCGAAGTCGGCGATGTCGATGCACTCCTGCACTTCCCCGAGGCCTTCCTGAACAATCTTGCCGGCTTCGAGCGTGACGAGCTTGCCGAGCAGCTCTTTGTGCTCGCGGAACGCGTTGCCAATCTGGCGAACGTATTCGCCGCGCTGCGGGGCGGGCAGCGCGCGCCAGCGAAGGAAGGTCTCGTGGGCCTTCTTGCTGATCGCCGCGTAGTCGGCAGGTGTGGCCATGCGGACCTTGCCGCAAACCTTGCCGTCGACTGGTGAGCGCACTTCGAGCAGTTCGCCCTTGGTCTTGCGCCAGCTGCCGTCGAACGCGCCGCTGTGGATCTTGTTGATGCCGAGCTTCTTCAGGAAAGTGGTGTTCATTCGAACTCCACTTTCCACGCCCGGCGGGCCGGACGCAAGCTTACTAGTTGCGGCGACGGCTGCGGCCACGGCCGCGGCGACTGCGGCTGCGGTTGCGACTGCGCTTCGGAGTCGAGTAGGTCGGGCCGCTGGTCGTCGTTTGCGTGCTGCTGGACGGTGTGCTGCTGGACGGGGCCGATTGCCAGTTCAGGTTGTTGTTGGCGCGGTCCAAAGCGTCCTTGAGCTTGCGCTGGGCTTCGCGGGCCGGGCCACTGCAGGACGGCGTGAACGGGTTGGCGCAGAGGCTGACGACCGCTTGCTGCATCAGCTGCTCGATCGTCAGGAGGCCGAGGCACGGATCGTTGATGACGCAGTTGGAGTCGACGTAGCCGACCACCACGTTGTTGTGCATGGCGACGAGTTGGGCCGAGAGCATGTAAGCCATGTTCCAGCTATTGGCGCCTTGCAGCCAAGCGCTGTATTGGCAGATGTTGGCCGGGCAGACGTATTGGCCGCATTGGTTGACGATGCACAGAGCGGGCAGCATCGGCAGGATGTTGAACTGCTGGACCAGGGCGCGGCCGTGGCGGTTGCGCCAGTAGCCGATGGTGCGGGCGTTGCAGTTCATGCTCGACTGAGCAACCCCGAAGTCACCGCCAGCCTTGTTGGCGCAGGCGCAGGACTCGATCGCGTTGCTGCTCGAGGTCGTGGCGGTGTAGCCCGACTGCAGGACCAGCTCGACGGTGAAGCTACCGGCGCCCACGTTCTCGAAGCAGTATTCGCCAGCGGCGTCGGTGGTGGCCGTGATCGTGGTCGCGCCATCGACCAGGTTGACTTGCCAGCCGGAAAGCCCTTCTTCGCCAGCTTCTTGGCTACCGTTGGAGTTGGCATCGTTGAAGACGAGGCCCTTGAGGTCACTGCCTGAGCCGTCGCCGACGGTGAAGCTGTGGTAGGAACGAACCGCGCAGCCGCCCGTCAATGGGTTGATGCCACCGGCGAGCAGGTATGGGTTCTCCGGGCCATTGGTCAGATCCCAGACGTCGCCATACCAGGCCTTGAAGCGGCACTGCGAGAATTGCGAAGCGCGGAAGGGGTTGAGCAGCATGCTCTGGCCGGCTCCGTTGAGGCCGGCGCCGAGCGTGATGGCGCTGGGGTCACTCGAGAAGGGAAAGGACAGCGTCAGCACGCCGGCGTTGTTGTCAACGTGCACGAAGCGGTCCATCGAGTCGTTCTCGGAGACGACTTCGTCCATGCCATCGATCGGCGTGTCCGTGACGTGCACGTAGTAGGTGCCGGTCGGCAGGTTCGGATCGAACGCGAGGAAGACCTCTTCGGTCGCGACCTGGAAGGACGGCTCGTTGATCGTGGTGTCGAACAGCACGGGCAACTCGTTGCCGGCGACGTCGACGATGTGGATCGGGTAGGTGTTATCCGAGCAGAATTGGGCCGAGGCCGTGGAGGCAAAAAGGGCCGTGGCGGCGAGTGCGAAGAGTCGGTTGCTCATAGAGTGATTCAGCAGGTCAGATTCGAAGGTCTTCGGGGTCGGGCGCGGTCCAGTCGTGCCTGATTCTTCCCCCGAAAGAACGTAGCCCGAGGAATGACGTTGGAGCGGATAGTGCTTTCGGAGGGGCCTATGGGTGGTTTGGAGGCCTCGGTGCCATTGAGGGTTGGGCTGTCCCGGTCCGAGACTGGACTCAAAGCTTTTTGTTGTCGACCACCTCGGGTACCACGGTGATTGTGCTCGAACAGGTTCTGCTCGAACTGGCGCTGTTGTTCGCCTTGTGCGTTGCCGTGGCGGTCACGTTCCATCGATTGCGGTTGCCGCCAATCGTCGGTTTCTTGGTGGCCGGTGTCTTCGTAGGCCCTCATGCCATCGGTCTCGTGCAGCACGAGGAGTTGGTTCGAGAGCTGGCCGAAGTTGGCATCATCGTGATGCTGTTTGCCGTGGGCCTCGAAGTGCCGCTGAGCCAACTCCGTCGCTTGCGGCGCGCGATTCTGCTCGGGGGCTTCGTGCAGATCCTCGGTACGGTTGCCGTCACCGCGGTGGTCTGCTCGTGGATCGGCATGAGTTGGCCGGAGGCCGTGTTCTTGGGCTTCTTGTTGAGCCTGTCGAGTACGGCCGCGTCGACCAAGATGCTGATCGATCACGGCGAACTGGGTGCGCCGCACGGTCGCACCGTGCTCGGCATCGCTGTGGCGCAGGACCTTGCCGTAGTGCCGATGATCGTATTGATCCCGGTGCTAGGCAGCCTCCGCGATCCGCTGGTCGTGCCGCTGACTGATCCGTTGTTGGACACCGGTGTCGCATCGCCGCTCAGCGCCTTCGCCAACTTTGGCGTGCTGGCGATCGTGGTCGTGCTCGCCAAGTTGCTGGTCAAGCCGTTGGTGTCGTTGGTCTGCGCCACGCGCAATCGCGAGCTGTTCGTGCTGTTCTTGGCTACTTGGTGCCTGAGTCTGGCGGTGGTGACCGCACATCTCGGCATGTCGTTGGCGCTCGGTGCGTTCTTGGCCGGCATCATGTTGGCCGACTCTGATCACCACAGTCAGGCGGCCTCGGAGACCGAACCGTTTCGCGATGCGTTCGCGAGCTTGTTCTTCGTGTCGATCGGCATGCTGTTTGACTGGCGCACGATTGCCGAGGCACCGGGAACGGTCGTCGCAATCGTCTGTGCTGTGGTTGGCGGCAAGGCCCTGATCATTGTGTTCGCGGCCCGATTGTTGGGGCAGCCATTCTGGGTGCGCATTCGCGCGGCGCTGACGTTGGCACAAGTGGGTGAGTTCTCGTTTGTGTTGGTGCAACTCGGCAACCAATCGAAGCTGCTGCCCGAATCGGCGGAGTCGTTGTTCGTTGTTGCCGCCGTGGTTTCGATCGCCGCGACGCCAATGCTCTACGGTTTGGGTCGCCGCCTGGCGCTGCGGGCGCGCGACACTGGGCTGCATCGCGCCGGCCGCGTCAACGCCCGCAAGAGTGACGGCGAGCGGCAGAACCACGCGATCGTGGTTGGCTACGGTCCGACGGGTCGCACCGTGGCGGCCGGGCTGGAAGCGGCCGGCATTCCGTTCGTGGTTGCCGAGATGAACGCTGCCACCGTCAAGACCGAGAAGGAGCGCGGCGTGCCGATTGTGCTCGCGGATGCGACGCGCATGTCGGTGCTCAACAGTCTTGGCGTGGCGCGCGCCCAGTTGGTGGTCTTGGCCATCAATGATGGCGCGGCAACGCGGCGGGTCGCGCAGTTGGTCAGCCAGCAAGCGCCGCAAGCGCACATCCTGGCGCGCGCCCAATTCAACAACGACATCGCGCCGTTGCAGCGCAGCGGTGCCCACGAAGTCGTGCCGCAAGAACTCGAAGCGTCGGTCGAAATCCTGGTGCGGGTGTTGCGCCGCTTCTTGGTTGCCGACGATGAGATCGGCCGTCGGGTCAAGGCGGTACGCCTCGAAGCAGGCGGGGTCGAGCGCGCGTCGCCGGTGGCGCCAGCCGAAGCCAGTGAGATTGCCGAGTTTGTGCCGGGCCTCGGGTTCGCGGTGCGCCGCGTTGCCGTGGGCGCGCCGGTCGATGGCAAAGCCTTGAAGGACGCGGCGGTGCGGCGCCATACTGGCTGCACGGTGGTCGCCGTTCGTCGCGGTGAAAAGAACTTGACGACGATCGACCAGGATACTGTGCTCGAAGCCGGCGATACCGTGGTGGTGATTGGGCCACAACTGCGTCTGCTTGATGCGGCGGCGATGTTCGTCGAACCTGCAGTGACCGAATCGCCACCGCCTTCGCCTCCTCAACCCGTGAACGAATGAAGCCCAACTACCGATTGCTCGCCGTGCTCTGCATGGGGTTGAGCGTGCCGTTCATCTACTACCTGGCGAACCGCAACGAGGCGACGCCGACGTTTCGGGTCGCGACGTTTAACTTGGCACTTCATCGCAAAGCCGAAGGCGAGTTGCTGGCAGAGTTGCGCGGTGGCGCCAGCAAACCGGCCAAGCAATTGGCCGAGATCATCCAGCGTCACCAGATTGATGTGCTCTTGCTCAACGAGCTGGATCGCGACAAGGCGGCGGAAGCGGCCGAGGTGTTCGCGCGCGAATACCTGGCGGTGTCGCAGAACGGTGCGGCGCCGATCGACTATGCCTTCTCGTTTTGCGGCCCGGTCAACACCGGCGAACCATCGGGCAAGGACCTCAACGGCGACGGCAAGATCGAGGGGCCACAGGATGCGTTCGGATACGGCGAGTTTCCTGGGCAATACGGAATGGCGGTGCTGTCGCGCTACCCGATCCTGAAGGACCGCGTGCGAACGTTCCAAAAACTCAAGTGGAGTGCGATGCCGAATGCGCTGCGCCCTGAGGGTTATTACGCGGATGACGTGTGGCAGCATCTGCGGCTGTCGTCGAAGAGCCATTGGGATGTTCCGATTGGCATCGGCAGCCGCAAGGACGGCTTTGTGCTGCACGCGTTGTGCAGCCACCCGACGCCGCCGTCCTTCGATGGACCGGAGGATCGCAATGGCTGTCGCAACCACGACGAGATCCGGTTCTGGGTCGACTATTTGACGCCAGAGGCTTCCAGCTGGATCGTGGATGATGCCGGCGTGGCGGGCGGGCTAGCTGCCGATGCCAGATTCCTCGTGATGGGGGACCTCAATTGCGATCCCGTCGATGGGGATTCACGCCGGGATGCGATCCGGGCGTTGATTGACCACCAACTGGTGCAGGATGTCGAGCCGCGCAGCGAGGGTGGCGTCGAGCAGAAGCTCAGGCAGTTCGGCGCCAACATGACGCAGCAAGGCGACCCCGGCTTGGATACCGGCGACTTTGATGACACGGTCGGCGAAGGCCCTGGCAACCTGCGTGTCGACTACGTGCTGCCCGCGAAGAGTCTGAAGGTGCTCGCTGCTGGCGTGCACTGGCCGAAATCCCACCAACCGCGGTTGCAACTTGCGGAAGTATCCGACCACCGGCTGGTCTGGGTCGAGCTGGCTGCGAAGTAGTCGTTGCGTCTGGGACGGCGCGCTGGCTCTTTGGTTGCGTTGATGCTGGCGCAGCCGGCATCCGTTGCCGCCAGACATCGAGGAATCAGAACCTTCCACGTAGTTGCGATAACCGAGTGCCTAGAATGTCACCGGTGCTTGGCAACAAGCTCCAGTCAGCGTGAACTCCAATCCGATTGCGTTTGTCCGAGCTTCTGTTTGGCCCAGGCGCCAAAGTTGCGGCACCACAGACCAGTTCTTGGCATCCCTCATCCGCTAGCGCCTTGATCGACATCATCCTGTTCGGATTGTTCGCCGCGACCCTTCTTGGGATTGCGCGGTTTCACAAGTATGCGCTCCAGATCTCGCTATCTGGATTGCTTGCCGTGCTCGTGGTGAAGTTGACGCTGGACGGCTCCTTCACGCTGCATGCGCACTTCATCGGCAGCGAGCACCATCACGGCGAGTGGCGGATCTTGGTCAACCTCGCCGGGCTCTTGCTTGGCTTCGCGATCCTGGCGGACTACTTCGAGCGAAGTGGCATGCCCGAAAAGCTGACCGAGCTGCTGCCTGGCGGCAAGAAGGGAGCGTTCGCGCTGCTGGTGTTGATTGCGGTCTTGTCGGCCTTGCTCGACAACATTGCCGCGGCGTTGATCGGTGGCGCTGCTGCGATCACGTTGTTCCAGCGCAAGGTGCATATCGGCTATCTGGCAGCAATGGTGGCGGCATCCAATGCGGGCGGTGCCGGCTCAGTCATCGGGGACACCACGACCACGATGATGTGGATCGAAGGTGCCTCTCCGTTCTGGATGTTTGAGGCCTTCATCGGAGCCGCGGTTTCGATCGCCTTCTTTGGCTACTTTGCTTCGGCGCAGCAAAACTCACTGCAGCCGTTGGTGAAGCCGGAGCACAAGCCACCGGCGGTCGACAAGATGCAGTTGGTGGTCGTGGGCATGATCATCGTCGGCGCGATCACCGCCAACGTGAAGTGGGACTTCCCGGCCGCCGGTGTATGGGCGGCGATCCTGATCGGCACATTCATCAGCCGCGCCAACTGGAAGGTCTTGCCGAACGCGGCGCACGGCATGATCTTCTTGGTGTGCCTGGTAACCGCCGCATCGATGATGCCGGTCGAAAACCTTCCCGCACCTTCGCAGTGGTCGGCACTCGGCCTCGGCTTCGTGTCCGCCTTCTTCGACAACATCCCGCTCACCAAGCTCGCGATTGCTCAGGACGGCTATGACTGGGGCGTGCTGGCCTACGCAGTTGGCTACGGCGGCTCGATGCTGTGGTTTGGTTCGTCCGCAGGCGTCGCCATCGCCGGCCTGTTCACCGAAGCCAAGTCGGTCAAGCTCTGGATCGTGCAAGGTTGGCACGTCGCCGTCGGCTACGTGCTCGGCTTCTTCGCGATGCTCCTAATCGTCGGCTGGCATCCACACCCCATCAAGATGGACCACAGCTCGCCACCCGACCAGTCGCAGGAAAAGGGTGTCGACGACTCCGGCACCGGCAAACCAGGCGTGCTAAAACCAGCCCCACCAGAACGCGGCCACTAGAATCTGCGTACCGTACCCGGTTCACACCACAGATCGACGCTAGCTAGCGTCGATCGCCAGCGAGACCAGCTTGGCATCGTTGCCGCGCAGCGCCGCGGAGCGGAACGGTAGGTAACAGTGCGATGGCGTGGTCACGTGGGTGACCAACTTGTCGCCTTCGAGGTCGATGACGATCTCAATCGTGCCAGTGCTGAGCGCGACCTGCAGCGAGACGTGGTCGGGCCCAACCGAATCGTGGTTGCCGTCTGGTTCCATCGCGATCGAAGCCGCGAGTCGTTCGTGCAGCCAGTCCGCGAGCAGCATCGACGTGGCGCGCGCGTGCTTGCCATGGCGGATCATGCCCTTGACCGGAGTGTTCGGTTGCCAGTCGAGCCGTTCGAACGCTTCCGCTAGCGCGCGCCGCCACGGTTGCACCCGGAGCCAGCTCAAGTCAGTCAGGCGTTCGCCGCCGACCTGGCGTTGCTTGAGGGTTGGTAGCTCGCGCGCGGGATTGCCAAAACGTGCGGAGTCGACGATGGCGTGCTGGCACAGCCCGGCCAGCGTGTCGAAGGATTGCTCGTTGCCCGGCCACGGCATTGACCAAAACAAATGGCTCGGCAAGTCGTCGAGGATCAGGGGGCGCAGCAAGCCGGGGACGCGCTCCAGATCCGCGGTGCGAATGCGCAGCACGACTTGTTCGAGCACGATGTCGCGAATCGGGCCGTGGCATCTCGTCGTTGCCAGTAGTTCGGCAGTCTCGGTCTCAGCGCTATCATCGAGCAGCAGCAAGAACGCGCGGCAGGGCATGTACCGTTGCAGCTGTTCGGTGATGCTGCGCAGCGAAGTCTCTCCGTTGCTGTGTGATGAGTCATTGGCGTCCGCAATGGCGATCACGTTCAACGTCAAGGCGCGCGCGACATCGGTGCCGCCTTGGTTCTGCATGCACGTGTCCCACAGGCCGTGCAGCGCCGAAGGCAGCTCCGTCCAACTCGCCACTGCGGGTGCGGTGCGATCGAACGTCGGGCCGTTCACGGGCGCCTCCAGGTGCGGCCATCACCGAGTAAGTCTTCGCCGAGTTTTGGTCCCCATGTGCCCGCGACGTAGCCTGCCGGAGGATTGCTCGATTGTTTCCAGCCGGCAATGATCGAGTCGACGATACGCCACGCCTCTTCGACTTCATCCGCCCGCGCGAACAGCGTGCCGTCTCCGAGCATCGCATCGAGCAGCAGCCGTTCGTAGGCGTCGGCGGTTTCGCCGCCAAAGGCCGTGCCGTAGCGGAAGTCCATGCGCACGTCGCGAATGCGCATGTCCGGGCCCGGCACTTTGGCGCCGAATCGCAGCGCGACCCCCTCGTCCGGTTGGATGCGCAGTAGCAGCATATTGGGCTGTGTCGTAGCGCCGCCGTAGAGCATGTGCGGTGGTTGCTTGAACTGGATCGCAACCTCGGTGACGCGGCGCGGCATGCGCTTCGCGGATCGCAGGAAGAACGGTGTGCGGGACCAGCGCCAATTGTCAATCTGCAGCTTCACCGCCGCATAGGTTTCGGTCACCGATTCCTGCGGCACACCTTCTTCTTGTTTGTAGCCGTTGACGTCTTCGCCGCCGAACGAACCACCGGTGTATTGCGCGCGCACCGTGTCGCGCTCGACCTGCTCCGGTTCGAACGTGCGGATCGCCTTCAGCACCTTGACCTTCTCATCGCGCACGGCATCGGCCGTCATCGCCGCCGGCGGTTCCATCGCGACCAGCGTCATCACCTGCATCAGGTGGTTCTGGATCATGTCGCGGATCACGCCCGACTCTTCGAAGTAGGCGCCGCGCGATCCGACTCCGATGGACTCGGCGACCGTGATCTGTACGTGGTCGACGAACTTCTCGTTCCACAGTGGTTCGAAGATGCCGTTGGCGAAGCGCAGGGCGAGGATGTTTTGGACCGTCTCCTTGCCGAGGTAGTGGTCGATGCGGAACACCTGGCGTTCGTGGAAGGCTTTGTTGACCTGGTTGTTGAGCGCCGTGGCCGTGCTGAGATCGCGACCGAACGGCTTCTCGACGATGACACGTGCAAACCGGTTGTTGTCCTCTTCGGACAAGCCGGCCTTGGCGAGGTTCTCGAGGATGTTCGAATACGCGCTCGGTGGCGTAGCCAGGTAGAAGATACGGTTGCC
>CAXBFC010000012.1:0-35573 GCA_963974725.1 uncultured bacterium
CCGCGAATCCGAGCAGTCCAGCCGCCCAGGTTGCCAAGCAAGGCACCTGCTACGCAAACACGATTGGCTATGGCCTGCCGTTCTACCAGAGCGACCTGCACCACCTGAGCAACCAGGGCAAGGCGCTGGTCGCGTGCCTGTATTTCATCGAGATCTACGGCGGACGCATCGAAGACATCGCCGTCGACTTCGCGGTCGGCACGCCGCTCGTCAATCGTCTGCTCGCCAACGGCATCGATGAGGCCAAGTGGAACAAGGTCGTCGGCTTCGCCGACCGCTCGCAACCGCGCGGCATGCGACCCTACCCGGGAAGCGACAGCGACTTCCAGATGCGCATCGGCCCGAGCGCCAACCAACTCAACCTGCGCGTCACCAAGCAGGTTGCCGGTGGCGACCAACTCGCCGTGCGCATGGTCTCGCCGCTCGACGCGGTGACCAGCTTCCCCGCCGGCATCTACCTGCAACAACTGCCCACCGGCACGCCACCGACCGTCGGCGCCTTCCCCGGCCTGCAACTCGACCGCATGTTGTTGACGACCTGGTTTGGCGTTCCAGACCTGAACGGCAGCGCCGTCATGTGGACCATTCCCTTTGGCCTCTCCGGCCAAACGGTCTGGCTCCAAGCCGCGAGCCGTGGACCTTCGGGATCGGGCGCGTATCCGGTCGCGTTCAGCGACGCGCAACGCATCGAGATCCAGTAGTCGGCGTGGCAACGAGCTCTTGCCGGACACCGCGACATCTCGTTGACAACTCGGGTCGGGTGCCCGCTACGGTGAAGGCATCAAACCCCGCCGCAACAACTCCCGCCCGCTGCTGATCCTGCTGGCCATGGCTTCCGGGATCGCGCTCGTCGCGGTCGTCGGCTGGGGCCTGATCCGCAGCAGCAACGCCGCGCGCGACCGCGCCGAATGGGCGGCGAGCCGCGATGCCCGCGACCTCGCGCTGGCGATGCGTGCGGCATTGCGGCAGCCGGCCGTGCTCGAACTGTGTGACGAGGCCAGCCGTTTCGCCGTCGTCGATGGCGAAGTCGTCATCGACGAGCACGTCGGCTGGATCGATGCTTCGCCACAGCGGCCGCTCGATTCGTATTGGCAGCAGCTACAAACAGAAGCACAGCGGGCTGAGTTCGCCGAGCGCGACCCAGACAAGGCGCGGGGACTGTTCGACGAATTACTGGCACGGCTCGACGACACGGATTCGCGCGCGTTGCCGGTGATCACCAAGGCCGCATGGCTTGCACACCGCACAGGCGAGTTGGATCGCTCAAGGCAACTGCTGGAACGCGTCGAGAAGGCGTTGCATGCCGCCGAGCTGGCATCCCTTGGTGACCCTCACGTCGCCAGTGCCCTCGCAGCGAGCACGCTGCTGGCGACGGCGCTTGGCAGCGTTCCTACCGAGCAACGGCAGCGCCAACTCGCAGCTCTGCCCGAAGGTCTTGGCACGGCAACGTTGCAGCGCTTGGAGGAGTTCGGCACGACGATCCGCGACGCCCAACAAGCCCTCGAACGCTGCACAGCCCGCCGCCGTACGCTACAGCACGCGTCGACGTTCCTGCGCCAGTTCGCGCACCTCGGTTCTTCGCAGGCCTCGCGCGGCCAACTGGTGCTGTGGTTTCCCGGGCCAACGCAAGGCTCCGGGCACGGCGCCATCGTCGCCAAGGAATGGCTTGCGCGGCTACCGGGGCTCGGGACATCGCGAACAACGAATCTCGAACTGACGCCAATCCCAGACCGCGGCGAGGTCAGCTTCCGCAACGACGAGTTGGCCGAACCGATCGTCGCATCGTTGGCTTGGGCAACCCCACCACCGCTACCGCAACAACCGTGGTTTACGCAACCGACCGCCGTCTTGACTGCGGGCATCGGGTTGCTGCTGCTGTTTGCCGGCACGGTTTGGGCGACGATGCGCGGCCTGTCGCGCGAGAATGCGGCGATGCGAGCGCGCACCGAATTCTTGTCGGGCGTGACCCACGAACTGAAAACCCCGGTCGCCGCGATGCGCTTGATCGCCGATGTCTTGCACGATGACGACGTCAAGCCGCAACGACAACGTGAATACTTCGCGATGATGGCGTCCGAATCGGCGCGGCTGTCGGCGTTGATCGACAACGTGCTCGACCTCGGCCAGATCGAACGTGGCGAACGTTCTTACGACCTGCGCACCGAAGATGCCGCCGACGTCGTGCGCGAGGCCGTGCGTTCGTATACGCCGCTCGGCCGACAAGCGGGTCTCGTCGTCGAACTGCGCGAAGGTGTGCCGACGGCGCGCGCAAAACTCGATCGCGGCGCGATCATCCAGGCGCTGCTCAATCTGCTGGAGAACGCGCGCAAGTACGCGAGCGGCGGCAAGCGCATCGACGTCGAAACCAAGAACGGCAACGGGGAGTTCACGATCCTGGTGCGCGACCACGGACCGGGAGTACCCGCTAGCGAACGCGAAGCCATCTTCCAGCGATTCCAACGCGGCAAGGCACAGGCCAGTGGCTCGGTTGCCGGAGTTGGACTGGGTCTGTTCTTGTCGCGTTCGATCCTCGAATACCACGGCGGCACGTTGACGTGCACCGCCCCGGAAGCTGGCTCAGGTTCCGTCTTCCAACTGACTGTGCCCTTGCTGCCAAGCCCGCCGCAATCCGACCCCACAACTCCATGAGCTTCGAACTGCTACTCGTCGAAGATGACGCCTCGATCCGGACCGTGTTGCAAGACGCGATGCAGAATGATGGCCACGCGACCACCGTGGCCGGCGACGGCGACGAGGCGTTGGCCATCCTGCGCGAACGCCGCTTCGACCTGCTGATCCTCGACATCATGCTGCCGGGTCCGAGTGGTCTGGAGATCTTACGCTCCGTGCGCGAACAGGATCGCGACACCCCGATCCTACTTTTGACCGCGCGCAGCAGTGAGAGTGACAAGGTGCTCGGCCTTGAGTTAGGCGCCGACGACTACGTGACCAAGCCGTTCTCGCTGCGAGAACTGCGGGCGCGCGTCAAGGCGCTGCTGCGGCGCAAGGAAACCGACACGGCGAGTCCGACGGGGCGGTTCTCGATCGGCGCGATCGCAGTCGATCTCGCCGCCTACGAGCTGCAACGAGGCGGCGAAACGCACCGACTGTCCCCTACCGAGTCCGCCATGCTGGCGCTGCTCTATCGCGAGCGCGGACGTGTCGTCGACCGCTCGATGTTCCTGCAAGAGGTCTGGGGTGGCACCACCATCGGCGACCGCACCATCGACACGCACCTGCTGCATCTTCGCAAGAAGCTCGAAGCGGATCCCAAACAACCCAAACACCTGCTCACCGTGCACGGTGTCGGCTATCGCCTCGTCGTCGAAGCGTGAGCACCGCCGACCTTGACACCATCGCGACATCGAATCCAGCGGACCGCGACAAGTCATCGCCACCGATGCCGTCCATTACCAACATGAAGGCAAACCTGAAGAAGACGCTCGCACTAGCCATCCTGGCCGCGACGCTCCCCGCCCAAGGCAACGACCACACCGCCGCACTGCAGCGGGCCCAATTGCTCGAACAGCAGGAAGGCGATTTGGCAGCCGCGCAGACGGCTTACACGGCGCTGCTCGATGATTCGAAGGCGCCACCCGCGGTGCACCAAGCCGCCTATTGGCACCTCGCTTCGCTCGAGTGGCAGATCGGCAAGCGCGACGACGCCCGCGACATGCTGGGCAAGGTCGTGGCTGGAGGCGGGGCGTTCGCGGATGCAGCCAAGACCCTGCTGCAAAGCGACAGCCAAGAAGCACAAGGCAAGCAAGAACGCGTCGAACGCGCCCGGGCCATCCTCAAGCGCATCGCTGAGGTGTACGGCAAGGCAGACACGCAGCACTTGGTGACTGGCTTGCACCAACTCGGCAGCGCGGCGGCACAAGCGATCGTCGAGCAGCTCAACGTCGGCCCCGCTCTCCGCAACGATGGCCCCAGGCTCAACGCGCAACCGCTGTTGGTGTACTACGTGCAGCAGCTATGGGAGATCGGCACCGAGCCCGCGCAGCAGTTCTTACTGGATGCGGCAGCCAACGGACCGTTGCCATGGCAGAGGTTTCTGACCACGGGGTACACGGGGCACGACGTGGCCGCAGACCTCGCTCCTGCACTGCGGCAATTCACCCAAACCAACGACCCAACCCGGGAAGTGTGGCTCAACGCAACCAAGCTGCTCGCCGGCCTCGACGCGGAGGCGATCGCCGAATGCCTGGCAAGCCGCAACGCCAACACGCGCGAGTCGGGCCTGGTTGAGCTTGCGCGACGCTGGAGTCTCATGAACTCTAGCGCGGCAGCCTCCCCGTTCCTGGATAAGCACCTCGCAACTCTGAGAAGCGCGTTTGACTATCAGGACTCGAGACGCCAGAAGGCGACCTCGGACCTGATGGCGAAGTTTCTGGAGATCGGCCCCGAAGACGCGTCCATCGTTGCGCTGCAAGAGCTCCAGAAGCACCCTGATGCCACGCCATCATTGGGCAAGATCCGGTCTAGGATAGGCGGGGCGGATTGGCTGCGCCAGGCAGCCGACACTGCGCGCGCTCTCGGCAATGTCACCCGCTATGAGGAACGACCCCCGCACGTCGCCGTCAAGCGGCTTGTCAACTTTCAAGAACCGACGTGGACTGCGGCATCGCTAGCCGACGCCGAAGCACTGATCCAGCTGGGATATGCCAAGGGTCGAAACTACGCCAACACCAAATGGCTCAAACACTACGTTTCGCTGGCATCGCCAACGCAACATGCGGACCTGCTACGTCAACTTCCGGACATGGACGGCGCACAGAAGCTGGCGAACGATTTGATGCAGCTTGCCCCGGCACCAGAACTGTTGCCAGCAATCGAAGAGGTGCTGCAACAATGCACAGACGACAGCCAGATTGCCTGGTTCAACCAGACCGGCAGTAACCACTCACTCAGCGCGTTGGCAAACCTCGCAGCGATGTGCGAGCACCCCGACGCTGGACGGGTGCTCGCGCAATTCACCATGCGGGACCCCAGTCACGTGGAAAGCACCTACGCCATCCTGTGCTCGCTGTCTCTGGACCGATCGGATGAGTCGGCACGCAACGCCTTGCGAGAGCTACTGGTCATGCCCATGCCCCAAATCTCCAAGCGCCTGCGCAACATCCTGTTCGGCGAACTGGTTCGTGCTGGCGATACAGAGACGATTCCCTTGCTGAGCAAAGCGTATGAACTGGGTCTGCAACAGGCCGGGTTTACCTACCCGAGCCTGCAACCGTGGACCGGCCGGCCCGAGAGTCGACCGAGCATTCAGCATACCGGCATCGGACTGCTGACAGAGTCCAACTCGACATCCACCATTCACCACAACTACCAACCCGCGGACCTCAACAGGGCATGGCAGTCGTTGCTGACAGGCCCTGCAAGCGATGTCGTCTGGAACGACCTGACGCTGGGCAATAAGGGCTCCTTCTCGATGCGCGTGCCAGTCCCAGCACTGCCCGCGTTAAGCAAGCAGCTGCTTGCACGATGGCAACCGACAGCAAACAAGGAACGAAACCCACTGGATTCAATCCTCTACTCGTTCGGCAGCGTGCAACCTGAGTCACTCGCCATCAACAACGGTTTACGTGACTCGATCCGCGCCTTGATCACGTCGCCGCAACAAGACCTCGCCTCAGGTGTCTTCGCCTACCTTGACGACGCGGTCGCGCAAGAGTTTGCAACCATCGGGCTCGAACAGTTCCGAACGAGCAAGTCCCTGACGTGGTTTCGTGCTCTGGTTCGCAAGAAGGTGCAGCTGCGCGAAGCAGACTGGTTGGCGGCATTGTCCGGCGACCTCGACACCAAACTGACCGGCTTGAGCGGCATCCCCAAGGGTGTCACCCCCGCCGTTCGCCAGGCCGTCGAGGCGCTGCTCGAGCACAACGAGCCCTCAGTCCGTAGGGATTCGTGCATTGCCCTTGCTCGCATTGCTGGCCCAGACAGCGTTGCCCTACTGTTGCCGCTCCTGCAAGACGAGACCGAGTATGTTCGCAAGGGCGTGCGTGGGCTGTTGGCGCAAATGCGCGAGGAACAAGAGCAACGGAACTTCTGGGCACGTGTCGGCGACGTCGAGCTTACGACGGCGACTGCCGCCGCCAAGCTGATCAAGCAAGCCATGCCCGGCGAAGACCAACAGCAACGGCTGCTGGCGATCCGCTCGTTGGCGCTGCTAGGCGCGGCCGAAACCCTTCCCTACCTGATCGACTGGACCAAGGACAAGAACGCCCAGGTCCAGGCTGCCGCGAAGCAAGCGGTCGCGGACATTCACCAAAAGGGCGCGGTCACGACGCCCGCCAAAAAGAAGTAGTCGGCACGACGATCGGGTTCGCGCTAGCTTGGGAAGCGTGCAACCCGCAATGGTCGTAGGAATCGTCATCGTCGCCATCGCGCTGGTCGGGACGATCGCCTACCTGTCCTGGCTCGCCGAGAAGAAGCGGCAAGAAGCGCTCGCGGCGCTGGCCGAAGAACTCGGCCTGCGCTTCGATCCCGGCCTCGCCCACGATCACGACGACGAATACGCGCAGTTCGAGATCTTCCGCCGCGGCCACTCACGCGTCGCGCGCAACACACTGCACGGTTCGGTACAGCTGTTCGATCAAGGCTGCGATCTGGTCGCCGGCGACTACCGCTACCGGATCACCAGTGGCAGTGGCAAGAACCGCTCGACTCGGACCTACAAGTTCAGCTACCTGATCGTGCACCCGCCATGGCACACGCCGCCGTTATTGATTCGGCCCGAAGGTGTGTTCGACAAGATCAAGGGTGCGTTTGGCTTCGACGACATCGACTTTGAGTCGGCCGAGTTCAGCCGCAAGTTCTACGTCAAGTCCAACGACAAGCGCTTCGCCTACGACGTTCTGCATCCGCGCATGATGGAGTTCTTGTTGGCGGCGAAGCCACCGATGATCGACATCGAAGCGGGTGCCCTGTGCCTCAGTGACGGCAGCCGGCGCTGGGAGCCGGACCAGTTCAAGGCGCAGATCAAGTTCCTCGGCCAGTTCTGCGAGCATTGGCCGCGCCACCTTCTGAAGGAGCTCAACAACTAATGGAACCCATCCTGATCGTTGGCGCCGTCGCCCTCTTGATTCCGTTGATCTGGTGGATCGCGACCTACAACCGCTTCGTTCGCTTGAAGCACACGGTGAAGGAGAGCTGGGCCGACATCGATGTCGAGCTCAAGCGCCGCTACGAACTGATTCCCAACCTGGTCGAGACGGTCAAGGGCTACGCCAAGCACGAACGCGAAACCCTCGAACGCGTCGTCGCCCTGCGCAACCAGGCGATGGGCAACCACGGCTCGGCGGAGAGCCAGGGCAAGGACGAGAACGCGTTACAGCTCGGCATGAAGACACTGTTCGCGGTTGCCGAGGGCTACCCCGAGCTGAAGGCCGACGCCAACTTCCGCGCGCTGCAAGCGGAGCTGGCCAACACCGAAGACCGGATCGCGGCATCGCGCCGGTTCTTCAACGGCAACGTGCGCGAGATGCGCGACCTGCGCGAAGCGTTTCCGACCAGCATCGTCGGCTCGGTCGCGGGCATCGAGGAACCAACCTTCTTCGAGATCGACGACGACAACGAACGCACGGTGCCGCGCGTCCAGGTCTAGACGACTTGTAGAAATCTGCTCGGGAATGCACGCGGTGACTCCACTGCATGGACAACCGTGCAGTCTCCACACGACAAGCTATTCCAATTCGCGTTCCGAATGCCGCGGCATGCCGCCGCGTGGATGCATGGCTTGTGCCCCACTGCGTTGCGTGCTGGCGTCGACTGGAGCAGCCTGCAGACCGCCGGCGAACGCATTCCAGGTGGCGGTCTCAGGGCCCACTTCGCGGACGCGATCTTCCACGCGCCGTTTACGGACGGCCGTGGCGAGGTCTGGTTTGTCATCGAACACAAGAGCTACCAAGATCCAGGTGTGCATTGGCAGCTGCTGCAATACGTCGTGCATCTGCGGCGCGGCCTGGAACGGCGCAGGGATGGCCAGGATGCCGAGAAGGAAGCCGCCAAGAGCTTCGTTGCCCTCGTTCTGCATCACGGCGACGCTGGCTTTGCATACGACCCGATTACCAGCGGCAATGACCTGGAAGTCGCAATCGCGCCCCTGCAACCTCGCCAAGAACTACTGATCGATGACCTGACGCAGCAGGACGACCACGCGCTGCGGGCCCGACGCCTGACGCCACTCGTAACCCTCGTGCTGTTGTGCCTGAAGAACCTGCCCCACCTGGTCGCCACCCGGGTCAGCCATGCCATCGAGCAATGGGCGGACCTGATGATCGCAGTGGACCGCGATGATGACGGCCCGGTTGGATCGGACGCCATCGATGCGATCGGATACTATGCTCTGGCAGTCACCGAGGTCCCCGCGACCGAACTCAGCTTACTCTTCTCGCGCATTCTGGATCGTCCGGACACAACCATCATGAGCACACTCGAACACACGTTTCAACGCGGCAAGGCCGAGGGCAAGGCCGAAGGCAAAGCCGAGACGCTCCTCCGCCTGTTGGAACTTCGCTTCGAACAAGTTGCCGACGACGTGAGACAAGCCGTGATGTCTGGCTCAGCTGAGCAATTGAACAGCTGGATCGAACGAGTGCTGACGGCCAAGCAGCCTGAAGACGTGATCGCCGACAAGTAATACCGCGCCCCAGTGCAAAGGCTTCGACGGACGGAGCAGACTGCGACAACCAACGTAGCCGCGGCCGCTTTCATCCTATTCTTCTCGCGCATCATGGATCACCCCAACGCCACCATCATGAGCACACTCGAACGCGCGTTCCAACGCGGCAAGGCCGAGGGCAGAGCCGAAGCAAGAGCCGAAGCAAGAGCCGAAGGCAGAGCCGAGGCGCTCCTTCGCGTCCTGGAACTCCGCTTCGAACAAGTGCCCGACGAGGTGAGACAAGCCGTGATGTCTGGCTCAGCTGAGCAGTCCAACAACTGGGCCGAACGAGTACTGACAGCCAAGCGGCCCGAAGACGTGATCGCGGCTGAGTAGGCGCGGCGGCCCAACGGCAACGTCCAACAACTGCCTGGACAGCAGCCTTCTTCCCGCCTGGAGCAGGGGGAAAAAGTGGCGGAGAGGGGGGGATTCGAACCCCCGTAGAACTTGCGCCCTAACCGGTTTTCGAAACCGGGCCATTCAGCCACTCTGGCACCTCTCCGCGAGGGTCACAACACCGGGGGGCGCTGCAACGAATGAGGCGAGGATCGTGCAGATCGGCGGCCGTATTGCAACTAGCAAGTCGGGCCACCTGCGATCCTGGTGGCAAGACACCGGCGCCATCGCCACCCCAGCCCCAGGACGGCCGGGATTTGGCCGGGCGACTCAACGCCGCTTCTGGCGGAAGAAGGCGCGCAGCAACTCGGCACTCTCGTCCGCCGAGACGCCTTCCAGCACTTCGCAACGGTGATTCAGCCGCTCGTCCTGCAAGACATTGCCGAGCGATCGCACCGCCCCGAACTTGGGGTCGCGCGCGCCGAACACGACCCGGCGAACCCGCGTGTGCAGAATGGCGCCGGCGCACAAAAAGCACGGTTCTAGGGTGCAGTAGAGCTCAGCGTCGGGGAGACGCTTCACCCCCATCTCGGCCAGCGCTGCTTGCAGGGCTTCCATCTCCGCATGCGCCAACGGCGAGCAGCGCTCTTCGACCCGGTTGCGGCCAACCCCGATCACCGCTCCGTCGAGCACCACGATCGCGCCGACTGGGACCTCGTCGTGGGCCGCTGCTTCGCGCGCAAGTTCGAGGCAGCGTGCAATCCAGCGTTCGTCTTCGCTTGTCGGGGACGTCATTGGCATCTATCGTCATCAGTCCACCCCAGCGAGGAACCTTGAGCAAGCGAGACTTTCTATCCACGGCGGGAATGACCCGGCACGAACTTGACGACCTTCTCGACCTGGCCACGCGCGTCAAGGGCAAACGCCCTGGACAGGTGCTCGGCGGGAAGACACTTGGGTTGTTGTTCTTCCAACCGAGTTTGCGCACCCGCGTGTCGTTTGAAGTTGCCATGGTGCAACTAGGCGGCCACTGCATCAACCTGTCGAGCGACGACCTTTACGAGCTCGAGCCGCAAGAACAGGCGATCATGGACGGGCGCGCCGAGGAGCACGTCAAGGACGCCGCGCGCACGCTGTCGCGCTACGTCGATGCACTCGGCATTCGCTCGGCGGCACGCACCGGCACGTGGGAACGTGATCGCCAAGAGCTGCTGCTGCGCAGCTACTCCGAACACGCGTCCGTGCCGGTGATCAACCTGGAGACGTCGTTCGAACATCCGTGCCAGGCACTCGCCGACGTGCTGACGATGCGCGAGAACCTGATCTCGCTGAAGAATCGCAAGCTGACGCTGCAGTGGTGCAACCACCCCGAGCCAAAGTCGCTCGGCCCGACGCACTCGGTGCTGCAACTCGCGGCCCTGATGGGCATGGACATCACGCTGGCCCACCCACTCGGATTCGAAGTCGATGACGAAGTGTTGGCTCGCAGCAAGACCGCGGCCAGCGATGCTGGCGGCTCCGTTCGGGTCAGCAACGACCACCACGAAGCGGCCAAGGGCGCCGAGGTGATCTACGCGCGATCGTGGGGTTGCACGAAGTACTGGGACGATCCCGAACGCGAAGCGATGGTCAAACGTTCGCTACAAGACTGGCGCGTGGATGAGCCGCTGATGGCAACCACGAACAACGCGCTACTGATGCACCCGCTGCCGGTGCGACGCAACGTCGCGGCGACAGACGCTGTGCTCGATGGCGAACGCTCGCGCATCTACGACCAGGCCGCCAATCGCGCGCACGTGCAGAAAGCGCTGTTGATGCAATTGCTGAAGTAGCGCCACTCGCTCGAGAGACGCCGCTGCGGAACGGTTTGCGCTGACAGTAGCGCAGGCCTCCCCGACACGCTGGCCAATCAGTTTCGCGCGAAGCCGTCGCTTCGCGCTACCGCCGCAAGCCCTTCGGCCAGCGACACGCGGGCTTCGAATCCGAGGCTGTGACCAGCCGCCTCACCATCTGCGACCCAACCGACCGCGCCGATTTCGCGGACTTTGTCGCGGCTGAAGTAGCCCGGCTTGTTGCGCAGCCGAGCGAACAAATCCGTTGCCGCGGCCGCCAACGCCGCGATCGGCATCGGCACCGGCACGAGTCGCGCACGGCGACCGCACGACTGCGCAATCGCACGCATCAGCCGATGGGTGTCCGTTCGCTCCGGACCATCCAACGGCAGCGTCACGCCGGATGGCCGCTTGCTCACGGCTAACCAAAGCGCCTCGGCGACGTCGTCGGCATGGATCACCGATAGCGGCCGCGCCCGAATCGGCATCGCCGTGATCGGCGCCAGGGCTTGCCGGAACAGCAGCTGCGTGGCGCCATCGCTAGGCCCATATACGACTGGCGGCCGCAGGATCGTGAATGGCACCCCGCAGCCGACCACGGCGAGTTCGCCGCGCCTTTTGCTCTCACCGTAGCTTGAGACCGTCCGGCAGCGCTCCGCGGGTTCGGCCGTACCGTTGCCATCGACAGACGGTCCCGCCGCTGCCAAGGACGACACGTGCACAAAATGAGTTTCCGGTGCCGCTGCCACCACCGCATCAACAAGGCGCTGGGTGCCGTGCACGTTGACAACGTCGAATCCCTGCCGATCATAGGACTTCAACGAACCGGCGAGGTGGATGACAACCGCTGCGCCTTCTGCCGCAGTGCGTAGCTGCGGACCGCAATCCTGGCTACTTAGGTCCGCTTCGACCAAGCTTTGGCGTGGCAGGCCACTACGCGCCGCACGTTCCACGTCCCGAACCACACATCGCAACTGCTCAGGGCGAAAGCCGCTTGCCAGTAGCCGCCTCACCAAAACGCCTCCAAGAAACCCCGTCGCCCCGGTCACCAACAGCGGACCAGGCGGAATCCTTCGATGCTCTGTATTAGAGTCGGACATACTTTGCAGGCCTCGCGTATGACAAAGCTTTTGTCTGCTTGCCCGCCGCAATCTACCATCCTGTCAGAGCTTGGACATCTTCGAAAAGTGTGAGGGTATTGATCGTGCCATGGAGCTTCAGGCCCAGGGCATCTACCCCTACTTCATTCCCTTGGAAGGAAGTGAGGGGACCGAAGTCGAGATCGGCGGCAAATCGCTGATCATGATCGGTAGTAACAACTACCTCGGCCTCACCCACCACCCCGACGTTCGCAAGGCGGCGACCGACGCGATCGCACGCTATGGCACGTCCTGCTCCGGCTCGCGATTCCTCAACGGCACGCTGACGTTGCACGAAGAGCTCGAAGACCGCCTGGCCAAGTTCATGGATCAAGAAGCAGCGGTCTGCTTCTCGACCGGCTTCCAAGCGAACCTCGGAGCGATTTCCGCGATCTGCGGCAAGCGCGACGTCATCCTTTGCGATCGCGAGAACCACGCTTCGATCATCGACGGTTGTCGACTGAGCTTCGCCGATACGCGCAAATTCCGACACAGCGACACCGAGCATCTCGAGCAACAGCTGCAACTCGCGCAGCAGCAAAAGCGCGCCGTGCTGGTCATCGTCGATGGCCTTTACTCGATGATGGGCGACCTCGCGCCGCTGCAAGACATTCGCGCCCTCGCCGATCAATATGGCGCGCGCTTGATGGTCGACGAAGCGCACGGCATCGGCGTGCTTGGCGAACGCGGTCGCGGCGCGGCCGAGCACTGCGGCATCCATCCGGACTTGGTGATGGGCACGTTCTCAAAGAGCTTCGCGAGTTTGGGCGGCTTCATTGCCGGGCCCAAGAAGGTCATCCATCACATGCGGCACAACAGCCGTTCCCTGATGTTCTCGGCGTCGATCACGCCGTCGTCGGCAGCTGCTGCCCTGGCAGCACTCGACCTGATCGAAGCGCGACCGGACATGCGCAAACGCGTGCTGCAAATCGCGCAGCGCGTTCGCACCGGCCTCAGTGCCATGGGCTTCCGCACAGCAGGCACGCTCGCGAGCCCGATCGTGCCGGTGATCGTCGGCGATCAAGTGCGTGTGATGAAGCTGTGGAAGACGCTGTTCGAATGCGGTCTGTTCACCAACGCGGTGACACAGCCGGCCGTGCCGCTTGGCGCCGACCTGATCCGCACGTCCTACATCGCCAGCCACACGGACGAGCAAATCACGCAAGTGCTCGAACGGTTCGCGATGGCTGGCAAGCGCATTGGCTTGATTGGCAATGCACCCCCAAGTGAATCCCAGCGCGCAGCGAACGAATCGCCAAGGGACAAGCCGAGCGACAACTCGCAGGTAGCGCGCGGCTGACCCAGCACCGCTGAAAAGCGGCCGCAGTCCACACTGACCGTGTATTTCTCCGACGAGAGCGCCCTCGACCACGCCAGAGAGCTAGTCACCCAGTCCAGTGAGGAGTCGTCGACTTCGATGCGCCGCCATTTGGCGGATCAGATCGCTGAGATGCGGACCCGGTTCGACTCCGCGGCAATTGCGCTCGAGCACGCCAAAGCCCTCGTCAGCATCACCATCATCGCGGGCGACGCAGCCGCCAAAGCCCAAGCCACCGCCGAGATCCGCACGATTCGCAAGGCCCACGACACTCTCGATATCGCGCTGCAACTCGCGGCGGCACTTCGCAACGTCAGCGCCGACGAACCGGACTCTGCCATCTGCCTTGCCGCAGCCCGTGAGATCCAAGGCATCCGCAGACAGCACGACTCCGACGACATCGCGTTGACGCATGCTCATGCGCTGGTCAACGTCACTGCCGGAAACGCCACCGAAGAAGTTCGCCGCCAAGCGACCAACGAGATCGACACAATCCGGATCTACCGCGACTCGAGCGAACTGGCACTGCATCACGTGAGCGCCTTGCGCAACGCCACGACCTACGAATCCGATGCAAGCACGTGCCGACAGCTAGCGAACCAGATCGACACTATCCGCACCCTGCATGACTCGGATGAGAGCGCGCTGGAACATGCCATCGCACTCTGCAACACGACTTCGATTGAGCAGGACGCGTCCGTGATGCGGCAACTCGCAGACGAGATTGCTCAGATACGACGCTTACACGATTCGGAAGAGATCGCTCTCGAACACGCGAACGCACTCCTCAACACGACAAGCAGAGAACCCGACATTGTTGTGTGCGAACAACTAGCAGAGGAGATCGCGACGATCCGCCTGCAGCACGATTCTGCCGATCTCGCACTGACTCACGCGGAAGCCTTGTTCAACATATGCTGCATCGCGCCCGACCGCGAGCATCGTCAATACCTCGCAAACTCGATTGCCGTGATTCGAGATGCGCACGATTCGGTCGATCTCGCGATGCAACAAGCCGCGGTGTTGGCGAATGCTGTCGGGCGAGAGACGGATATTGCCGAGCAACTGCAGTTCGCGAATCAGATCCGCGAACTACGAACCCAGCATGACTCTGTGGACCTTGGTCTCGCACACAGCCACGCGTTGCTCAAGATGGCGCAATTGGATCAAACATCGTCGGGCCGCTTGCAGCGGGCCGAAGAGATTCGGCAAATCCGCGAGCGTCAGGACTCTGTGGACATTGCCCTGAAGCATGCGAAGACTCTCGCGGCGGCGGCGTTCACAGCCGAGGACACCTCGCTCTGCCGACAACTCGCAGCTCAGATCGGAACGATTCGAGAAACGTATGACTCCGACCGCTTTGCTGAGGCGCACGCCTTGGCGCTGCGCAACTCGCTGAGCACAGAGTCGGCCCCGGCAATGTGCCTACAGTTGGCGGAGGAAATCCAAGCCATCCGTACCGTCCACGACACAGCTCTCGTGGCCAAACAGCAGGTATTGGCGTTATTGCTCGCAACGCTCGAAGAACAGCAGTCTGCCGCGTGCCAACAAGCCGCCAAGAAGATCGGGGCCATTCGCAAGCAACACGACTCAGACGAGAACGCCCTGCACCATGCCTGGGCCCTGCGCAACGCATCGGTGGTCGAATCGGATCACAGTGTTCGGCGCCAACTAGCGGATCAGATCAAGGACATCCGCACGCAGCGTGATTCGACCGAGATTGCACTGCAGCACGCCGCCACTCTGTTCGGGTCGACCTGCGACGAGACGGACGCAAGCATCCGCAAGCAGCAAGCTGACCAGATCGGTGTGGTTCGCCGCGAAGTAGATTCCGAAGAGATCGCTTTGGAACACGCCAAAGCCCTATTCAACGCAACGCTCGCCGAAGCTGGCGCAGCGCAGTGCCGTCAGGCCTTGGACGAGATTCGTAACCTGCGCCTAGTACAAGACTCGCCGGCGATCGCCTACGAACACGCCAAGGCCTTGACCGTCACGGTAATCAACGAACCGAACCCTCGCGGCCGGCTAGAGCTCGCAGGTCAGATTCGAGCCATCAGCGCGCAGTACGACACCTACGACATCGCTCTGCAGTTCGCGAAGGTCCTCTACTACGTGGGCGCCGAAGAGGTGGACCGGAAGGTGCGCCGGCAGCTTGCTGAGGAGATCGAGGTGCTGACCAAGGCGCACGACGACGAGGCGATCGTGGAGTTCTTCACGCGAGCACTGCGCAACGCGGAACTCGCTTAGCCGCGATCGGCAGCTACGACTTGCCCTTGGTCAGCTTGGCACCAAGACAACCGAACAGCCCGCCGACCAGGATGGTGAACACGATCCAGACGGTGAGCTGCGGAACCGCCAAGAAGGCGAAACGATCGCCTTCGTCGGCGAGCACCGTGCCGACCGGCAGCTTCGTGTAGTGACTGTCCCAGTCGTTCTCGAGCGCAAACCACGTCACGGCAATGACCGGGATGCGCGCCAGCAATCCGTAGAGCAACAGCGTGGCGGCCAAACGCGGCCACGCGGTGAATCCAATGATGATCGCGACGATTACCAATCCGAGCACGTATTCCAATCCCGCTGGCTCCGCGGGGGCATCTTTGCTTGGCATCGTCAACAGGCCGAGCCCAATGCACGCAGCAAACCCGCCGATCAGAACCGCGGTTGCGATCAGGAACCGTATGCTCGCCTTGCCAAGGCTTGCCGGGCCGCCCGTGCCAAGCTTCAACTTGCGACCGAACCAGAACCCGAAGATTGGCACCAACCACGAAATGCCAATGATCGCCGGCATGCCTTCCTCTCCTGGTGTGGAGTTGCGGAACAACGATTCGTCCCAACCCTGCAGTTCGCCGACCAAGCGCACAACCGTGATGACGAGAGAGATGGCAGCAGGCACGAGCACCATCGACAATGCTCCAGATGGTTTGTCCATGGCCACGAACATAGGCGAACGCACGCCTGCATACTTCTGGTCCAGATACGATTGAAGGTGCGAATTCTGTAGCCGCGAAAGGTGTGACTGGTTTGTGGAGAACGTGGAGGAATGCGCGGCAACCGCACGCAAGCAACCGTCTGGCCCGGACGTGTGACTAGGGACGGGTTGTGGAAACAACTTTCGACCCGGCGCACAGATGCAACGGAGGCTCCGGCTTCGGTCGCAACCTGTGGCAGCTTGCGGGCTAGGCTCGTAACGTGCCCAATCGATGTCTGAAGCGCCTCCATTCGTCCACCTGCATGTGCGTTCGCACTACAGCTTGCTGTCGGCACCTGAGAAGGTCGGGCCGCTCGTAGCCGCGGCGAAGGAGGACGGTCAGACCGCGATCGCGCTGACCGACAATGGCAACATGTTCGGCGCCATCGACCTGTTCAAGAGGTGCAAGAAGGCCGGCATCAAGCCGATCGTCGGTCAGACCACCTACTATGCGGGTCGCACCAACAAGGAGACCGCAGGCGCCGACAACCCAACGTTCGATTTGACGTTGCTGGCAGCCAACAACGTCGGCCTCGACAACCTCAAGAAGATGTCGGGAAAGGCCTACATCGAGGGTTTCAGCTACCGCCCCCGCGTCGACTACGAACTGATCGAGCAGCACAAGGAAGGCATCATCTGCCTGTCGGGCACGCTGACCTCGCAGATCGCGATGTCGATCCAGCAGAACGACTGGGAAGGTGCCAAAGCGGCTGCGCTGCGCATGCGCGACCTGTTCGGGCCGGAGAACTTCTACCTCGAAGTCGCGCACACCGGCAGCGATGCGCAGCGCAAGGTGACCCTTGGCATGCGCAAGCTCGGCGCGGAGCTGGACATTCCTTGCGTCGCGACCAACGACGTCTACTACCTCAAGCAAGAGGACTGGCTGGCGCAGGACATCATGTTCTGCATCCGTAGTGGCAAGAGCGTCGCCGACCAATCGCGCTTCCGCATGGGGTCGAAGGAGCTCTACCTGAAGACGCGCGAGGAGATGGCGCGCGCGTTCAAGGACTGGCCCGAAGCGCTCGAGAACACCGTCAAGATCGCCGAGCGCTGCAACATCGACATCGAATTCGGCGTCTACCACGTGCCGATCTATCAGGCGGACGATGGTTCGTCGCCGGACGACTTCTTCGCCAAGCTCTGCCACGATGGTGCGGTTGAGCGCTACGGCGAGATCACCAAAGAGATCCAAGATCGCCTCGACTACGAAGTCGGCATCATCAAGAAGCTCGGCTTCGTCAGCTACTTCCTGATCACTTGGGACTTCATCGCAAAAGCCAGGGAGATGGGCATCCCGGTTGGACCAGGTCGCGGTTCGGCGGCGGGGTCAATCGTCTCCTACTGCCTTCGCATCACGGACGTATGCCCGCTGCACTACGACCTGCTGTTCGAACGCTTCCTCAATCCGGCTCGTGCGTCGATGCCGGATATCGACATCGACTTCTGCGGTAACCGCCGCGAAGAAATCATCGAGTATGTGCGGCAGAAGTACGGCGATGACTGTGTCTGTCAGATCATCACGTTCGGAACGATGGCCAGTCGCGGGGTGCTGCGCGACGTCGGCCGCGTGCTCGACTTCCCGGTTGCCGACATCGACAAGCTGTGCAAGAAGGTGCCGTCGGGTCCTGGCGCATCGCTGGTTACGGCACTCGAGACCGACACCGAACTGCAGGAGATCCGCGACAGTTCGCCGCAATACAAACGGCTGTTCGAACTAGCGGTCAAACTCGAAGGTTCCGCGCGCCACTCATCGATCCACGCGGCCGGCGTCGTCATCTCCGATAAGCCGCTGCGCGAATACGTGCCGCTCGCGAAGAGCGGCGAGGACATTGTCACGCAGTGGCAGATGACCGAACTCGAGGAAGTCGGTCTGCTGAAGATGGACTTCCTCGGCCTCAAGACGCTGACCATCCTGCAGGAAGGTGCGCGGTTGGTGAAGGAAGTGCACGGCATCGATATCGATCTCGACAATCTGCCACTCGACGACAAGCCTACCTACGAGTTGATGACGCGCGGCGAGACGCAAGGGGTCTTCCAGCTCGAGTCCAGCGGCATGCGCGAACTGCTGACGCGCCTGAAGCCGGACAACTTCGAAGACGTCATTGCCGTGCTGGCTTTGTATCGACCGGGTCCGCTCGGCTCGGGCATGGTCGACATGTATGTGCGCCGCAAGCACGGCGAAGAGAAGACCGTGCTGCCGCACGAAGACACTCGGAAGATCCTGGAACCGACCTACGGCGTCATTGTCTACCAGGAACAGGTCATGCAGATCTCCGGCTTGATCGGAGGGTTCTCGATGTCCGAGGCGGACAACCTGCGCAAGGCCATGGGCAAAAAGAAGCCCGAGGTCATGCTCAAGTTCAAAGAGCTGTTCATCAATGGAGCCGAAGCACAGAACTACAATGGGAAGTTCGCCAAGGAGCTCTTCGAGACGATGGAGTATTTCGCAGGCTACGGCTTCAACAAGTCGCACTCGACGGCGTATGCGTTGGTCACCTACCAGACGGCGTGGCTGAAGGCGCACTACCCAACGGAGTTCATCGCAGCCAACCTGACGACAGAGTCCGGCAACAGCGAGAAGATCAAAGAGTTCGTCGACGACATCCGCCGCGCGGACATGAAGATCCTGCCACCGTCAGTCAACCACTCGATGCGCTACTTCGGCGTCGAGGACGGCGCGATTCGCTATGGGCTCGGCGCCATCAAGGGTGTCGGCACCCGCGTTGCCGATGGCATCGCCGAGAACCGTACCGAGAAGGGCCCGTATGCCAACCTCGACGACTTGTGCGAACGCCTCGACAGCAGCATCCTCAACAAGACCGCGCTCGAATCGCTGGTGCAGTCCGGTGCGTTTGACGGCATGGGCCGCTCTCGTGCAGGCAACGCGGCGCAGATCGAGAAGGCGATTCGTGCGGCGGCGACGGCGCGCGAAGATCGTCGCCGAGGCCAGGCAATGTTGTTTGCCCCCCCACCCGTCGAGACGAACCTCGATGAAGAATGTGGCGTACCGGAATGGCCCGAACACGACCGCCTGACCCGCGAGAAGGAATCACTAGGCTTCTACCTATCCGGCCATCCGTTCGAAAAGCGCGGTGCCTTCCTCCGTCGAATCGCCGGCAACACCACGGCGTCGGTGGCACAGCTGCAGCCAAGTGAGAACATCCGCATCGCGGGCATGATCAGCGGCGTGCGGATCCTGCAGATCAAGCAGGGTAAGAACGCCGGCAAGAAGATGGCCAAGTTCATGCTCGAAGACTTGGACGGCATGGTGCCGGTCACGTGCTTCGCGCGCAGCTACGAGACGTTGAAGGAACACATCGTCGAAGATGAGATCGTGTTCCTGACCGGCCGTCAGGACAAGGGCAGCGAAGAGCCGGCGCTATTGCTCGATGCACTCGATCCAGCCAGCGTCGTCGTGCGCCGTGAGGTGTCCGGCATCGTGCTACATCTCGACGCAAGCATGTCGACGGAGCCGTTCTTGGCGCGCGTCATCGCCGTTGCTGACGAACATCGCGGCAACCATCAGCTGAACCTCGACGTCGAAGACGATGGCAACTGCTTCCGCATTCGCGCCGAAGGTGGGGTCACGGTCAGTGATGAGTTGATCGACTCGTTTGCCGTCTTGGTCGACCCCGACAACATGTCGTTCACCCGCATGTAGCAGCACGAAGGCTCGCGCTTCGCAGTCCGACTGCTTCGCCATCAGCCTTGGTGACCCCACCTTTGCGGCCGCTGTCCGGCACGTCTACGGCGGTAGAATGTCGCCGCGCTCGCGACAGAGCATCACCCGGAAGTTGCATGTCAGGCTGCGCAGCCCTTGTATGAGGCCAGCGCCAGGGTGCAGGCACGGGCGCACTGCAACGGGGGCCATCAAAACGGGCCCCAAACTAACGGGGCCCTCATGCGGCCCCGCGCCGGCTTAGACGCCGGCGTCTTCGGTTTCGGTCTCTTCGACCTGGGCTTCCGCTTCTTCGGCAGCCTTGATCTGGTTCTCAAGCACGTTGTTGTCAACGAGTTCGAAGATTGCCTTGGTGCTGCCATCACCGATGCGGTGATCAGGCAGGCGCAGAACGCGAATGTAGCCACCCGGACGGTTCGCGAAGCGCGGGCCGATCTCGTCGAACAGCTTCTTCACGGCAGTCTTGTCCTGCAGGACCGAAGCGGCCTGACGGATGCGGTGCAAGCGCGTTGCTGGCTCATCCTTCTTAGCGAGGGTGATCAACTTCTCGACGAAACCACGCATCGCCTTGGCCTTGGCCAGGGTAGTGGTGACGCGCTCGTGCTTGATGACAGCAACCGAGAAGTTCATGCGCAGCGCCTTGCGGTGCGCGCTGTTCCGGTTGAGGTGTTTGCCTGCGACCTTGTGTCTCATAACTATATTCCTTGCCTGCCGAACGGGCGCTGTCTATGCGACAGCGCGCTCGGGCTTACTTGTATTCGTCGACGGCCATACCGAGCGAAAGGCCCAGCGCTGCCAGCTTGCTCTTGACCTCTTTGAGGGAGGTCTTGCCGAAGTTCCGAACCTTGAGCAGTTCGGGCTCCGTCATCACGACGAGATCGCGCATCAGTGCGACGTTCTCGCTGTCCAAACAGTTCTTGGAGCGAACCGACAGCTCGAGCATGTCGATGCTCTTGTTGAGCAGATCGACCATCTCGCGACGGCGTGCGCCTTCGTCACCTTCCGGAGCAAGAACCCCACCTTCAACGGCGAGGTCTTCCTTCATCTCGAAGTACTGAACGAACGGGTTGAGGTGCTTGCGGTAGATCTTGCTCGCTTCGACGAGGCCCAGCTCCGGCGACACGGTGCCGTCGGTCCAGATCTCGAGAACGAGGCGGTCGTAGTCGGTGGACTTACCAACACGCGTGTTTTCGATCGCGTAGCGAACGCGGTGCACCGGGCTGAAGATCGAGTCGACCGGGATCGTGCCGATCTCAAGGTCGTCTTGCACGTTCTCTTCAGCGGTGACGTAACCACGGCCCTTGCGAACCTGCATCTCACAGAAGAAGCGAACGTCTTCGGTCAGCGTGCAGATCTTGAGCTCGGGGTTGGCGATCTCGACGTTGCTATCGCCTTCGATGGACTCGGCGAGCACTTCGCCCTTTTCGTTGACATCGAGACGCAGCGTCGTCGGTGCATCGGTGTGCAGCTTGACACGCAGTTTCTTGATGTTGAGCACGATCTGGGTGACGTCTTCGAGCACGCCTTGGATCGTCGAGAACTCGTGCACAACGCCATCGATGCGCAGCCACGTGACTGCCGTGCCCTCAAGCGAGGACAGCAGAACGCGACGAAGACCATTGCCAATCGTCGTGCCAAAACCCTTTTCAAAGGGCTCGACTACGAAGCGGCCGTACTGCGGCGTCGCGCTTTCGCGCTCCAACCGGACTTGCGACGGCAACTCGAAGTTACGCCAACGAATACGCATATCGTGATTTCCTGGTAGCGGGCAGCTCGGCGAACCGAGCGATGTGTGCGAGTTGAGCTTGGAACCCGAGAACTACTTGGAGCCCAGAGTTACTTGGAGCACAGAGTTACTTGGAGCACAGCTCGACGATGAGCTGCTCGTTCAGTTCGACGCTGACATCCTCACGCTTGGGCAGTTGGATGACTCGACCCTTGTGATCAGCTGGCGTTGCTTCGAGCCAGGTCGGCAGTGGCCGGCCCTTGTTCATCTCGATGGCGTCGCCCGCCTTCTTGGTGATCTTCTCCTTACCCGTCACAGCGATATCGTCGCCGGCGCGGACCAGGTAGCTGGGAATGTCCAAACGACGACCGTTCACCTTGATGTGACCGTGGGCAACCATCTGACGCGCATCGAAGCGCGAGAAGGCCAGGCCCAGGCTCAGGAGAACGTTATCGAGGCGGCGTTCCATCAGGATCAACAGGTTCTCACCGGTGTTGCCCTTCTGACGACGCGCGATGTCGAAGTAGTGTTGGAACTGGCGCTCGAGCACACCATAGATGCGCTTGCACTTCTGCTTCTCACGCAGCTGGGTGCCGTAGTCCGTGCCCTTCTTCGGGCGGACGTGCTGACCCGGCGGATAGTTGCGGCGGTTGACCGCGCACTTCTCAGAGAAGCATCGCTGCCCCTTTAGGAAGAGCTTGACGCCTTCACGGCGGCAAAGCTTGCAAACGTTGGTGTCGTTACGTGCCATTACAGTTGTTCGTGTATTAGTCGGTCGAGTTGATTAGACGCGGCGACGCTTGCGCGGCCGGCAACCATTGTGAGGCAGTGGCGTGCAGTCCTCGATGGACTTGACGTCGATGCCAGAGTTCGCAAGTGCGCGGATGGCGGACTCACGACCCGAACCCGGGCCACGCACCAAGACTTCCATCTCGTGCACACCCATCTTCTTGCACTTGTCGGCGACCTTTTCGGCAGCGCGCTGCGCCGCGAACGGCGTGCTCTTGCGCGAGCCCTTGTAGCCAATCGTGCCAGCCGAGTCCCAAGCAATGACTTGCCCAGCGACGTCGACGACAGTGATCATCGTGTTGTTGAAGGAAGCTTTCACATGAGCGACGGCCTTGCCGACGTTCTTGCGCATCTTCGTCTTCTTCTTGTCTGCCGACTTCTTCTTATCTGCTGGTGCCATTCTACTTCCTCAGGATCTTCTTGTTGGCGACCGTCTTGCGCGGGCCCTTGCGGGTGCGTGCATTACAGCGGGTGCGCTGCCCATGAACGGGCAAGCCTCGACGGTGACGGAGGCCGCGGTAGCAGTAGATCTCCTTCAGTCGCGCAATGTTCTGCATGTTTTGACGACGCAGAGCACCTTCGACAATGAAGTGTTGCTCCAAGTAGGCCGCGATGGTCGCGACCTCATCGTCCTTCAGGTCTTTCGCACGAACATCCCCATTGATCGAGAGCTCAGCGAGTGCCTTGCGGGCAGTGTGCTGGCCAACGCCATAGAGGTATTGAAGCGCAATATCGATGCGCTTCTCGTTCGGGATATCAACACCTAGCAGTCTGGGCATAACAGTTCCTATTTACCCTGGCGCTGCTTGTGGCGCGGGTTCTCGCAAATGACGCGCACGATCCCGCGGCGTTTGACGACCTTGCACTTGTCGCACATACGACGGACGCTGGCTCTTACCTTCACAACAGTTCTCGTTTGCTAGGGAGGATTTGGTTCGTGCTGGAATCACTGTGCGAGCAACTTGCAGATGCGAGCTTTCCCGGGATCGAAGGGCGAAACGTCAACAAGGACTGGGTCTCCGGGTAAGAGGCGCGAAAGCGCCATCCGGAGGTCCTTGGCCACGTGAGCCACGACCGGTCGGCCATCATCCATCTGCAGCCGGAACAACCCGTTGGTCAGTGACTCGAGCACATGCGCCTTTTCGGGCGCGGCCTTCTGTGAAGGCTGTGTTCGTTCGCTTTGGGTATTGCTACCCGCAGCATCACTGCTCATAGGCTGTTCATGGCCTGTCATTGCATACGCGTCAGCAACTCCTGAAAAACGGCATCCGGAGACCGATTCGCATCGACCTCCTTCAAAACACCACGGTCGCTGTAGTACGCCAACAGAGGCGCCGTTTGCGACCGATACACTTCCAGACGCTTGCCAATCGCTTCTTCGCGATCGTCAGAGCGCTGGGTCAATTTACCACCACACTCGTCACAAACCCCTTCCTGGGAAGGCGGCTTGTATTCGATGTGCCAAATGGCACCACACTTCGAGCAAGTTCGACGGCCGGTCAGACGCCCCATCAGGGCTTCTTCGGGGACCGCGAACGAGATCACGTGCGTCAGCGCGTTGTCACTAGACAGGTTGGCGTCCAGTGCTTCGGCCTGAGGGAGTGTACGGGGGAAGCCATCCAAGATCCAGCCGTTGGCGGCCGCTGACAAAGAATCAGGGCCGGACGCTTCGCCACCGCCGATGCGGGCCTTCACCATATCGATGATCAGCTGGTCTGGGACCAACTTGCCGGCATCCATGTAGCCCTTGGCCTCGGCTCCCAACTTGCTGCCCGACTTGACCTCTTCGCGCAGCAGATCGCCGGTCGAGAGGTGAGTCAGACCAGATGCTTCGGCCACACGCTTAGCCTGGGTACCCTTGCCAGCGCCAGGGGCGCCAAGGAATACACATCGAGCTTGCGAGGAAGTGGCCATTGAGATCGGTCGAGTGCGGGCTGGAGAGGGTCGAGTGAGTAGGAACGAAGATACGGGTTGCGTTACGGCTGCGGCGAGTTGGAGCGACGGCCCCAACCACTGGTGGCGTTGGCTGCTTGGCCTGGGCCAGCAGTGCCACCTTCGGACATGGCGCCTTCGTAGTTGCGCATAACCAGCAGGCCCTGGATCTTCTCGACCATGTCGAGGGCCACGCCGACGACGATGAGGATCGACGTGCCGGACATGAAGTAGATCAGCACCATGCTGGACGAGTTACCGGTGCTGCCAATCAGCGACGGCATGACGGCGATCGCTGCCAGGAACGTCGAGCCAGCAAGCGTGATGCGAACCATCGTCTGCTCAAGGAACAGCGCGGTCGGCTTGCCAGGACGAATACCGGGGATGAACGAGCCACCCTCCTGCAGGTTCTTGGCGATCTCGTTCGGCTGGAACATCATCGACGTCCAGAAGAACGCGAAGAAGTAGATCAGCGCGGCGAACGTCAACACGAACCAGAAGCCGTTTTGGGCTCCGAACGACTGCTCGAGGAACGTGACGCCAAACGCGGTGCCGAGCATCGCCGGGATCATCAGCAGGGCCGAGCCGAAGATGATCGGCATGACGCCAGCCTGGTTGACCTTGAAGGGCAGGTAGGTCTTCTGACCACCGTAGACTTCGCGGCCGCGGGCTTGCTTGGCTTGCTGGATCGGGATACGGCGCTGAGCCTTCGTCATGAAGACGACGGCGATCACGGTGACGCCCCAGGCGCCGATGAACATCAGCAGGCTTTGCCAGACGCCGGTATCGGTCCCTGCGTTTGAGAACATGCTCGACAGAGCCGGTCCCAGGTTGGAGATGATGCCCGCCATGATGATCAGCGAGATGCCGTTGCCGATGCCATTCTCGGTGATTTGCTCACCGAGCCACATGATGAACATCGTGCCCGCAGTCAGCGAGACCATGACGACGATCGTGTAGACACCGAACCACTGGTCGACGCCCTTGTGCAGGAGCTCGTTGCCCTCGCCGCTGAGCGAACCGCCGATGACGAACCACGACTGCACCAGGCAGATCAGGACCGTCGCCAGACGAGTGTATTGGTTGATCTTGCGCTGGCCGCTGGCGCCTTCTTTGGCGATCTTCTCGAGCGCAGGCACCGCCTTCGTCATCAGACTGAAGATGATGCTCGCCGAGATGTATGGCATGACCCCGAGCGAGAACAGCGTCGCGCTTTGCAGCGAGCCACCGGTCAGCACGTTCATCATGCCGAACAGGCGACCGAAGCCTTCTTGGCTCTCCCCCATCCGGTCCAAAACCGCCGCGGCGTTGACGCCGGGAAGCGGGATGTAGAAGCCGATGCGGTAGATCAACAGCAGCCCCAACGTGATCAGGATCTTACTCCGGATCTCGGGCACCTTGAACAGGTTGGTGATCGACACGTTCATGCTGGGTTTGGGCGGTCTCGAGAAGTTGGGGTCAAGAAGGCAGAATCACTTCAACCGAGCGGCCGAAGCGAGCAATAAGACGAACTCGGCGGTCCGCCTAGGCTTGAGAGCCCTCGTTCTCGGCCGCGGCAAACTTGGCCTTGCCATTACCACGACGGATACGGGCCTTGCCGGGAGTGCGATTGCTGCCATCCTTGGCGACAAACTTCGGACGCATGACGCGCCTCGCGATCAGTTCGACAGTGCCACCGGCAGCCTCGATCTTTTCACGGGCGGTCGCAGTGAGACCATCGACCTTGACCGTGAGGGCCTTGGTGATGGCGCCATCGCCGAGGACCTTGAACAGCTTCGAGTGCTTGGCTTGCGAGGTCAGACCCTTGGCGAGCACCGCCGCGAGGTCAACCGTTGCACCAGCATCAAAGACTTCGAGGTCGCTCACGTTGACTACCGTGTAGACCTTCTCGAAGTTCTTGTTGTTGAAACCACGCTTCGGCAAACGACGGTAAAGCGGCATCTGGCCACCTTCCCATCCGATCCGGCTGGACCAACCAGAACGCGAGCGCGCACCGTTGTGACCACGACCGGCGGTCTTGCCATTGCCAGACCCGGGACCACGACCGACGCGTTTGCGCGTTGGGCGCGCCAGACCTAGAGTTTTTGCTTCGGCGAGATTCATTCGAGTTCCACTCCTCGCAGCTTCACGGTGTCTTCGCGGCTGCGCAGCATGTCGAGCGCGACCATCGTGGCCTTGACCACGTTGAGCGCATTCGTCGAGCCATAGACCTTGGTCAAGATGTCGGTGATGCCAGCGCGCTCGAGGACCTTGCGCACTGCCTTACCAGCGATGATGCCCGTTCCCGGCGCGGCCGGAAGCAAGCGCACCGTCGACGAGCAATACTTGCCGTCGACTGCGTGCGGGATCGTCGTGCCTTCACGAACGACGCGCATGATTTGCTTGCGTGCGTCCTTGACGGCCTTCTCGATCGCCAGCGGAACTTCACGGCCCTTGCCGTAGCCAATGCCAACCAGGCCGTTGCGGTTGCCAACAACCGTCAAGGCGCTGAAGGAGAAGCGACGACCACCCTTGACCACCGCTGCGGAGCGGTTGATCGCGACGACGTCATCTTCGACGTCGGCCGCTAGGGCTTCGTTAATGGGGATAAGTGTAAATGTGCCCTTAGACATAGCGTGCCTTTTTAGAACTCCAGTCCGGCTTCGCGGGCGCCTTCGGCAAGTGCCTTGATGCGACCGTGGTATTTGTAGGCGCCGCGATCAAACGCGACCTGTGAGACGCCGGCCTTCTTGGCACGCTCGCCAACCAACGCGCCAATCTTCTTGGCGATGTCGGTCTTGTTCATTCCCGCGCTGGAACCCTTGACTTCCTTTTCCAGCGACGAGGCCGAAGCCAGCGTCTTGCCTTGAAGGTCGTCGATGAGCTGCACGGAGATGTTGGTCAAGCTACGGCATACGGACAGACGCGGACGGTCTGACACGTTGCGCAAACGCTTGCGCAGCGACAGTGCTTTGCCCCGGCGAGCTTTGTGAGTTTTCTTGGTCGAAGTCATATTGCTATACCGGGTTATTAGCCACCTGAGCCGAAGGCCTTACCAGCCTTGCGCTTGATGACTTCGTAGTCGTATTTGATGCCCTTGCCCTTGTAAGGCTCCGGCTTGCGTAGCTTGCGAATCTCGGCGGCGACCTGACCCACTTGCTGGTTGTCGACCCCTGAGATGATGATGTTCGTGAGTGTCGGACACTCAACGGTCACCGTGTCCGGGACCTCGAACTTCTTCGGCATGTTGAAGCCGAGCTTGAGGATCAGGGTCTTGCCCTTGATGTCGACTTCAAAGCCAACACCGTTCACCTCGAGCTTCTTGGTGTAGCCGGTAGTGACACCGACGATCGCGTTGTTCACCAAGGACCGCATCGTGCCACGCATTGCGTTGGCGAAGCGGCTGTCCTCGGTGGTGTCGACCGTCAGAGTCCCGTCATCTAGGGTCAGCTTGATCTCGGAACGAAGCGGGAGCGTGCGCTCGCCCTTCGGCCCCTTAACTTGGACCGAGTCGGCGGCGACATTTACTGTCACTCCGCTCGGTACTTCGATGGGTAGTTTGCCAATCTTGGACATTGGATATCTCCGTTAGTCAATCGTGCAGAGCACTTCGCCACCGACCTTGCGTGCCCGACACTCACGGTCGGAAAGCACACCTTGGTTGGTAGACACCACGGCGATACCAAGGCCACCACGGACCTTCGGCAACTCCTTACAAGAGCGATAGCGTCGGCAACCGGGCTTGCTGAAGCGGGCAAGTGACGTAATCACTCGCTCGCCGTCTGGCCCGAGGCGAAACTCGATGTTCACAGCGGAGCGAGGCCCCGTTGCGGCAACTTCGTAGCGGTCAATGAAGCCTTCGCGCTTCATGGTGTCCAATATGGCCACCTTCAGACGACTACCTGGCACGACGCAGTTGTTGGCACCACTCATAAGAGCGTTGCGAATACGCGTCAGCATGTCAGCGATCGGATCGGTCATCATGGCTGATAATCTCCTACCACGAGGCCTTTCGCACACCGGGGATCTCTCCCTGGAGCGCGAGTGTACGGAAACAGCAACGGCAGATGCCGAACTTGCGGTAGTAAGCCCTGGGGCGTCCGCATAGCTGACAACGGTTGTACTGCCGAGTTGAGAACTTCGGCTTCCGCTGCTGCTTTACCTTTAAGCACTTCTTGGCCATATCAGTTTGCGTTCGGTTGGTTCGTGAAGGTTGCCACTATTTCTTGTCCGCCTCTTTCTTGAAGGGCATGCCGAGCTGCTTGAGCAGCGCGAAGCCTTCTTTGTCGGTCGGAGCGTTGGTGACAAACGTGATGTCCATGCCTTGCACGAACTCGACCTTGTCGAGCTGAATCTCCGGGAAGACACTCTGCTCGGAAAGGCCCATGGTGTAATTGCCGTGGCCGTCGAACTTCTTCGGCAGGCCTCGGAAGTCGCGGATGCGAGGAATCGCCAGGGTGATCAAGCGATCCAGGAACTCCCACATGCGGTTGCCACGCAAGGTGACCGCAACGCCGACTGCGTAGCCGATGCGCAGGCGGAAGCCTGACACGGCAACGCGAGCCTTGCGGATCAGGGGCTTCTGGCCACAGATGGCCGTCAGGTCCTTGACCGCGGCATCCATGCGGTTCTTGTTTTCGACCGCTTGGCCAACACCCATGTTGATGACGATCTTCTCTAGGCGAGGGACCATCATGGGGTTCGGGTATTTGAACTCCGAAGTCAGCGCAGCAATGACCTTCTCGCGGTATTGCTGCTGGCGACGCGGAATCGTGCGCGCTTCGCCTTCGGGTGTTTCTGTCGTGGTAGTCATGGCAGGTATTTGCCGCTTGGGCTTTGGCTTCAGTTCGGTTAGTCGAACTTGGTTCCACAGCGAACGCCGACACGGACTTTCTTGCCGTCGACGACTTCTGTCTTGGTGCGAGTGCCCTTGCCCAGCTTCTCGCTGAACAACAACACATTGCTGACATCGATCGGGTGCTCCAACTGCACTCGACCGCCCTTGGGGTTCTGTTGCGAAGGCTTCTGGTGCTTCCAACGAAGGTTGACGGCTTCAACTACCACGCGGCGGTTGATGGCGTCGACACTGAGCACTTCACGTGCCTCGTCGGACTTGTATTGACCAGTGGTGACGACAACCTTGTCGCCCTTCTTGACGTGCAACGACGCGCGTTGCGGCTTTGGCTTGTTGGCGAGCATCAGACAACCTCCTCGGCGAGCGAGACGATCTTCATGAAGTTGCGATCGCGGAGCTCACGGGCGACTGCACCGAAAATGCGAGTGCCGCGTGGGTTGTTATCCTTGTCGATCACGACGAGCGCGTTGCGGTCAAACTTGATGTAGGACCCGTCCTTGCGACGGACCGCGTAGGCCGTGCGCACGATGACGCCCTTGATCACTTCGTGCTCTTTGACTTCACCGGCGGGCAGCGCCTTCTTGATGACGGCGACGATGACGTCACCGACGGACGCGAAGCGTCGTTTGCTGCCTCCGAGGACCTTCAGACACATGGCGCGCTTGGCACCGGTGTTGTCGGCCACGTCGAGCATGGACATTTCTTGGATCATTTGAGTGTCCTAACCTGTTGGTAGGGATCAGTGTGCGGTTGGTGGCAGGGTTGGAAGGCAGCCTGGCGGGAACTAGCTGGCGGGAACTAGACGGATGCCTTCTGCACGATGCGAAGCAGGCGCCAGCGCTTGAGCTTGCTCATCGGGCGGGTCTGCGTGATTTCGACGATGTCACCAACGCCGGCTTCACTGTTCTGGTCGTGGGCGTAGAGCTTGGAGCGCTTCGACACGAACTTCTCGTAGAGCGGGTGGCGAACCTTGCGGTTGACCTGCACGACGATCGTCATCTCCATCTTGTTGGACATGACCATGCCGCGCATGACCTTGCGTTGCCGACGCTCTTCAGGAGCTGCGGCGGATCCCGCGGCCGTGGAGCTTTGCTTTTCGGTGCTCATTAGTTCTTGTCTCCAGCAGTTGCTGCCTGCTTGGCTTCTTCGCGGCTGCGATCACCGAGAATGGTCATGATGCGTGCGATCGTGCGACGCACGTTGCGAGCGCGTCCTGCGTTGGAGCCTTCGCCCGCACCGCGAAATCGCAGCTCGAACTGTTCCTTGCGCAACTCGGTCAGCTTGACCTTTAGGTCGGCTGAGTCGGTCCCGCGAATGTCGTCAATGGCCTTGTTCATCGTGAATCCCGTGAAGGAGGTATCTGCTAGCCAGCTGTAGTGTTACTGAGGACGGCGGCGGACCAAACGGACCTTTACCGGCAACTTGTGAGCGACGCGGTTGAAGGCGCGCTTCGCGACGTCTTCGGTTACCCCATCAAGCTCGAAAAGGATGGTGCCCGGCTTTACGACGGCCGCCCAGTAATCGACATCGCCCTTACCCGAACCCTGACGAGTTTCGGCAGGCTTCTTGGAGATCGACTTGTGCGGGAAGATGCGGATGAAGACCTTGCCTTCCGGCGCGTTCCGACCGCAGGTAACACGACCCGCCTCAATGACGCGAGCCGACACCCAGCCTGGCTCGAGCGATTGCAATCCGAACTCGCCAAACGCGACCTCGTTGCCGCGGCATGCTTCACCGCGGATTCGTCCGCGCATCTGCTTGCGCCACTTGGTCCTCTTGGGCATCAACATGGTAGGGCTCCGTTCTCTTGGCTATTCGGTGTTTATGCGGTTGGACGTTCGACTGTGTTCGAACGTACGGGCAGCAGGCCTTGGGTGGTTTCCCCGGGGCCATACTCACCCTTGAAGATCCAGACCTTGCAGCCGAGCACACCGGACTTGGTGTAGGCGAGTGCGAAGCCGTAATCGATCTGGGCGCGCAACGTGCTGCACGGGACGCGACCCTTCCGGAAGTTGCCGACGCGCGACATTTCCGCACCTTGCAGGCGACCCGCAACGCGGATCTTGATGCCCTTGGCACCGGCTGCCATCGATGCTTCCGCGACCTTCTTGAGGGCGCGGCGGTAGTTGATGCGCTTGCCGAGCTGCTCGGCGACCGCTTCGGCAACCAGCGTTGCTTCGACTTCCGGACGGTGGATCTCGATGATCTTCATCCGCACCGGCTTGCTGGTCAGCTTCTCGAGCGCCTGGCGGAACTCGTCCACCTTGGTGCCCTTCTTACCGATCAACACGCCAGGACGAGCGGTGTGCACGAACACGGTGACGAGTTCGCCGGCGCGCTCAATCTCAACCTTCGGGATCGCAGCGAACTGCCATTCCTTCTTGATGAACTTGCGGATGCGCTGGTCTTCGATCAGGTTCTGAGCGAAGTCCTTCTTGTTCGCGTACCAACGCGAGCGCCACTGCTCGGTGACCGCGATGCGGAAGCCGGTTGGATGTACTTTTTGACCCATGATTATTCCTCGCTCCCGGCAGGAGAGCCCTCAGCAGTCTCGACGACTTCCGTGACAGCTTCACTGCCATCAAGCGGGGTCGCTTCTGGATCCGCGACGTGCACATGGATGTGGCAGGTACGACGCTTGAACGGCATCGCGCGGCCTTGGGGACCTGGGCGCATACGCTTGCCGCCGGGGAGCGGCGGACCGTCTTGCGCAAAGGTCTTGGAGATGATCAAGCGGTTGGGACGAACCGAAGGGTTCTGCAACGCATTGGCGATCGCCGAAGCCAGGACCTTGTAGATGGCCACACCAGCGCGGTGCCGGTCGTGACGCAACTGGTCGAGGGCATCGTTGGCCGTCCGGCCACGAATCAGCGCCAGAACACGGCGGGCCTTGTTGACCCCCATACGTGCACGGCGGTGCACTGCTCGCGTTTCGAAGCTCATCGGTCTTTCTTCTGGTGGCCACGGAAGGTTCGCGTCGGCGCGAACTCACCCAAACGATGGCCGACCATATCCTCAGTCACGTAGACCTTGAGGAAGGCGCGGCCGTTGTGAACGTTGAACGTATGTCCAACGAACTCCGGCAAGATCACGCTTGCGCGTGACCACGTTTGAATCGGGATCTTGGTGCCCTTCTCGTTCTGACCGCCAACCTTCTTGATGAGGCTGGGGTGAACAAACGGGCCCTTGTGAGTACTGCGGCTCATATCGATGTCCTAGCGTTTCGCCTAGCGTTAGCTACCACTGCCCACGGCGACGTGCTTGCCAGGCGAGCGACGACGCAAGATGTATTGATTACTGCGAGCCTTACCCTTGCGGGTGCGGCCGCCCTTGGCCAAAACGCCCGTCGGCGAAACGGGGTGACGACCACCACCGGTTCGACCTTCACCACCACCCATTGGGTGAGCGACGGGGTTCATCGACGTGCCGCGGTTGTGCGGACGACGACCCATATGACGCTTGCGACCGGCCTTGCCGATCGTCACGTTTTGCCAGTCCTTGTTGCCGATCTCGCCGATCGTGGCGCGGCACGATGACGGCACCTTGCGGGTCTCGCCGGACGGCAGAACGATCGTGGCGTAACCGCCGTCGCGCGCCATCAGGCGGCACGAGTTACCGGCCGAACGAGCAAGCTGACCACCCTTTCCGGGCTGCAGTTCCACGTTGTGAACCTGCAAGCTGAGCGGGATCGAATCGAGCGGCATGCAGTTGCCGACTTCCGGCTCACACTGCTGACCGGACATGACCTTGTCGCCAACCACCATGCCCTTCGGCGCGAGGATGTAGCGCTTCTCGCCGTCGGCGTAGAAGAGCAACGCGATATCGGCCGTGCGGTTGGGATCGTATTCGATCGCATGCACCGTCGCCGGGACGTCATCCTTGTTGCGGCGGAAGTCGACCTTGCGGTAGACCTTCTTGGCACCACCACCACGGAAGCGGCTGGTGATGTGACCGTGCGCATTGCGACCGGCCTTCTTGGGCAACCGCTCAATCAGCGACTTCTCAGGGCGAGCGCCCTTGGTCAGGTGACTGAAGTCGAGCACGGACGCATTGCGACGACCGGCTGACGTTGGTTTGTAGACTTTGACTGGCATCGTTTCGGATCCTGTTTGCGTCTGGAAGCTTTGAGGTGTGCGAGGAGCGAGACGACCGCGCTACGCGTTGACGTCGATGGAGTCGCCGGCCTTCAGCGTGACGATTGCCTTCTTCCAAACCGGGATGTGACCCGGACGACCAAAGACGCGACGGCGCTTGGCCGGCATCGTCACAATGTTGACCGCTTCGACCTTGACCGAGAACAGCGTCTCGATGGCCTTGCGGACCTCAACCTTGTTGGAGGTGCTGTTGACCTCGAACGTGAACTTGTTGCCGGTTTCCTGCGCGCCACTCGACTTCTCAGTCACGAGCGGGCGGCGGATGACGTCGTAGAATTGCTCTGCGTTAGCCATGACTAGGATGCCTCACCGGTGCTTTTTGCAGACTGAGCGAAGCGCTTCTCGAGCGACTCGTAGGCCGCCGGGGTCAGCACCAGGTAGCGGCGCAGCAGCACTTGACGAGCGTTGAGATCGTCGAGAGCGGCCACATCAACTAGCGGCACGTTGCGCAACGACTTGTAAACGGTCTTGTCAGCGCCATCGGTCACCACGGTCACGCTGCGGCCCATGTCGAGCTGCGACAGGATCGCAACCGCGGACTTGGTGCTCGGCGCATCCGTTGGCCAACCGTCAGCAATGCCGACTTCGCCATCACGGAACTTCGTAAAGATGGCGTTGCGCAACGCGACGCGACGCGCCTTCTTGGGCATCGCGTAGCTGAGGTCGCGCGGCTGCGGCGGATGGATACGACCACCACCACGCCAGATCGGCGACTTGGTCGTGCCCATGCGAGCGCGGCCAGTGTGCTTCTGCGGGTAAAGCTTCTTGTTACCACCGCGGACCTGCGAACGAGTCTTTGCTCGCACAGTGCCCTGACGCTGGTTCGCCTCATACATGACGACGGCGTCCTTGAGCGTGCGCCCGAGAACTTTCGTGCCGAAGGTGCCCGCGTCAACGTCTTGCGTCGCGACCGATCCACCCTTGTATACTTTGACTTCGACCATGGTTGGTTTGCTCCAGCTCAGCAGCAGCTAGGATCAGCAGGCCTTAATGCGAATGTCCACGCCGGCTGGCATGTTCAACTTGCTCAGCGCGTCGACCGTCTTGGTCGTCGGCTCTGAGATGTAGATGAGGCGCTTGTGCGTGCGCACTTCGAACTGCTCGCGACTCTTCTTGTCGACGTGCGGCGAACGCAAGACCGTGTATCGCTCGATGCGGGTCGGCAGCGGCACTGGGCCGTTGACGCGGGCACCCGTGCGCTTGCTCGTTTCGACGATGTCGAGTGACGCCTGGTCGAGGGCCTCGTGATCGTAGGCCTCCATCCGGATTTGGATTCGCTCTTGCATAACAGTCGGGTCCAACTGCTTGACTGAGAAACAACTCAGGCAAGTGTCGGGTAAGGGTTTAGGGCAGCACTGCAGTGATGCGCGATCGGCGACAGGGGTCGCTAATCATTCGCAATCCATTGTGCGGCAAGGGGTTACACTCGAAAGTGTGCTCCCTGGGGCACAGGTGGGCAGACATGCTAGCGACCGCTAAAAGGGCGGTCAACCTTGGCGCCCCACTATTTGCGCATTCCGCGCCAGTTTGTGGACTCGCGAGCACGCAATCGGAACCAGATCACTTGGACGGAGCGAACCCTGCGGGTCGGATGACGACCTGCCCCAGCCCCTTGGTGATGGACCGTAACCTGGTCACATAGCCCAGCATCCTGGCAAGGGGCGCCCGACCCGTCAGCCTCGCCCCCATTCGACCGGCAGCCAGATTGCCCACCTCGCCGCCACGCGATCCTAAATCTGCCAGCACCGCGGCAGAGCTAGCGGCCGGAGCAAGGACTTCGAACGAAACCCACGGCTCCAGTTCGACCAGGCCGGAGCGCGAGATCGCATCCTCGAGTGCTTTTGCGGCCGCTTGCTCGACGAGCGCTTCGGCGTGCGTATCGCCGCCGACCGCAACCAAGCGCACCTGCACGCCGTGCAGCGCACCGACGCGGGAGCCGGTCAGCAGGCGAGCCCGCAACCCAACGGCCGCGACCGTAGCCATCGGTCCAACGGCCTCGACGATCAAGTTTGCTGGTTCGCCACCGGGCCTAGGCTCGACCGCCAACTCACAGCGCGCCACTTGCTCAACACCGGCAATCATCGCGTGAGCCTCGGCGGAGCCAGTCGCCGGCCGCATCAAGGTCTCGCGCCGATCCACCCACGGCTTGGAGACCCGGAAGGCGACACCGGCGCGACTGCGCGCCATGTCCGCGACGATCTCGA
>CAXBFC010000013.1:0-35411 GCA_963974725.1 uncultured bacterium
ATTGCGATGCCTTGATCCATCCGACAGCGCCCTCAATGACGCGGTGCAAACAGTCACCAAGGTCCTGACTGCCGTCGATAACGAACCCTGGGTGGTGTTGCTGACGGCACGGGTGCTGCTTGAGTTTGCCGAATCGTCGTCGCGGCTGGCTGGCCCAACCAGATTCAGTCGGGGACTGTGCCCGTTGGTCGCACTGCCGATCGAAGCACCGCGCAAGACCGCGCTCGCGCAAACGGCTCTAGCATTGATTGACGTCGTTCACAAAGCTGCGCCCGAGCTGATCGAACCCGTCATTCATCGTGTCGGAGCACTCGCCGTGTTGGGGCGGATCGATGACGCGCTCGCAACCGCAGCGCAATTGACGGCAACGGATCCCGCGTTGGCACTCATGCTGAAGTCACGCGTGCACCTTGCAGCCGGCAAGGCGGGAGCTGCCCGAGACACGCTGCAGCAAGTGCTCGTACTCGACCCAGGTCTAGCGACGGCGCATCTGTTGTCCGCCGACCTCGCCGCGCATGTCGGCGATGCCCGTGGCGAACTGCGTGCGCTTCGCACCGCGGCGGCAGCGCTGCCATCCTGGTCGCCAGAACTGCCACGCATCCAGGTCCGCGGTGCCGAGACTTGCTTGCGCATTGGCGACTATCCCGCCGCGATCGAGTGGCTCGAAGCCCAGTTTGGTGGCAAGCTCGCCGGGTCGCAGGCACCCCGCGCCCAAGCAGAACGAGCCGTGCTAAGACTGGTCGCGTTGCGCGGCATCAATGAAGACAGCGGTCGGTTGACCGAGCAGTTCCTTGCGACCAAGCAACTGATCCTCGACGATCTCGCGCCGCAACCCGACAACCCACTGCGCGGTTTGTTGTCTCGCTTAGTGCCGCTCGCCACGGACTTGACCGACGCCGACGCTGCCAATGCGATGATGCAAACCGCAATGGCAAGTGCGCAGGATTCATGGTGGCGCCTGTTGGTCATGCGCGAACGTGGTTGGCTGTCTGTTCCGGCGCAGACCGAAAGCGATACCTGGCAACGCGTGCTCGCCAAGGCGCCGATTTCGCACAGCGGCGTCGTCGCAGCCGTTGCGCGATCCGACCGGGAGCTTGGTCAGTTTGGGGATGCTGTGCAGAAGCTGCGTTCACTCGCAACCGAAGCACAGGAGGCCGCACATCTGGCAACGCTGGCTGCCCTGGAGAACGGTTCCGGCAATGCCGACGCGAGCTTCGCCGTGCTCGAGACACTGAACAAGTCTCTTGACCCGAGCTGCTTGCCAGCATTGATCCGCGAAACGCTCTCGGCGTCGCTTAGCGAGGCGTGGTCCGAACGTATGCTCATGCTCGCAGATCAACTCGGAGCGGAGGCTGGCAACGACGCAGCCAAGGTTCTCAAAGCCGTAGCGCTCGAACAACTCGGCCGCCACGAAGACCTCGCCGAGTTTCTGGGGCCTGTGGATGCCGACTCGCCCCAGGACCTGCGCCTGATCTACTTCCGCGCACGCTCTCTGATTGCATCGGGCGACTTCATCGGTGCCCGCCAGGCATTGTCGACCAGCAAGAACATGGGAGTTGGAGAACTACGCTACGTCGAACGATCGCTCGGTGTGCCCGGTGCGCGGAGCGTGGCGGAGACGCTGGCCAACCTGCTTGAGTAGCGACTCACAAAGCGCTGACTTCGTAATCAAGCGCCGCAAACATGCTGAGTTGATCGACTCCACTTTGCTTTGCCACCGGCCTGCTGACAGGCCGTCCGCGTACACTGAGAACCGATGCAGACCAGGCGACAACGTCTGTCTCGTGGCAATCCACTTGGGAAATGCGATCGGGCAGCCGCATCACGGTTACTCAGGCTGTCGGCAGCGGGCCGCCGCTTGGCAGTTCGCGCCGCGGCGTTGATGCGGGATGGCAGGGCCAGCCAACGATGGTGGGGGTGGATGTCACGACCGCCCGTGAGTTGCTTGTTGCGATCTGGCTAGGCGAGTTACCTGCAACCGATTAGACCGCGGTTTGACGCACTCCCTGGTGTCCTTGCCCTGAGCGGTCTCCAGGAAGAAATAGCCGAAGGAAGGAGTCTTGCCATGCGGATACTGCTGTCGACGTTTGCCGTGCATTTGAGTCTCGTTGGTTCGCTCTGCGCCCAGACTCTTCACGTGCCCAAAACTGCGGTGGAACGCGTCGGCTGATGGCGGCGATTCAGGATCAGGACTCGATCGAGCGCGTGCAGCGTGCCATGGGGTTGCCATTCGATGCGCCGGACGGGTGGTCCGAGCCGCTGATTGTTTGACCAATGCCCAGCCAGGTGGGTTCTCTCCGTGCTCTCTGGAATGCCGAGATCTCGGCGGCCGCACTCTCGCGCGCTTTGAGCTGGCGATCTTTACGGTAGTGCTTGCTGGCTAGGTTGCGGGTGACGGTTGCCAGGCACCCTCGCAACTGCAGGATCGACTTGGGAGGTTGTTCGATCGCCGTTGCCATGGTTGCCTGGGTCACGTCTTCGGCCGTCTCCGCGGTGCGGCAGAATCGTCGCGCCAAGCTTCGCACGATGAGCCGCTGGCTCCGTGGTCGAGACGCTTCTCGAGCGACGCTTCGCGGTCTACTCGGCGGCCACGCTTCAGGCCAGGACCTCCCAGCCCATGACGGCGACTACGGTGTAGAACGCATTGCTGAGCACATGCGAAGCGATGGCTGCCTGTAGAGATCGCGTGTGAACGAAGATCCAACCCCAGGCGACACTGTAGAGGAAATACATCGGCCATAGGACAGCCGGTCCATGTCCAAGCGTAAACACCACGGACGTGATTGTAATGGCCGCCCATGCGGGCATCCGCCGAGCGAGAGCCGATTGCAGGTAGCCCCTGAAAACCACCTCTTCCATCACTGGCCCAACGAGCAGCGCCAACGCCAAGAAGCCGGTCATGCCCAGGGCGGAGCCCGACTCTTGCAGACGAGCGAACATCTCGGAACCACCGCCAACAATGCCCCCTTGACCCCATTGGGGAAGGATCACCGATCGATATACCCAAGCGAGCAGGTGTGTGGCGGCAACCAATAGCAAGACGAGCACCACAGCCTGCGCGGCTTGGATGGTGCCACGCCGCAATCCGATCTGAGGCATGAATGACGGTCCAAATCGGCGGATGTCACTCCAGACCCACAGCAGCACGAGGCTCCCGCCGATTAGCACCGATGCCATCCCGATGATGGGAAGGTTGACGGCATCGGCACCCCAGATGAATCTGGCTCCGTAGGACAAGCCAATTCCGACCAGCGTCTGCAATCCAAACATGACGACCAGCGCCAGGATCCCGCGCTTGATCGTCAAACTGTAGGCTCCGCGGCAAGCGGCTGCCGCTCCTCCCGAGTGAGCTGCCAATGCAGATGCGGACTCTGACGATTGCGAACAAGAGGAGGGATGTTCAGACATGGGCATCGAGCCTTTCACCCACCGTCGCGAATGCACTGCCACCGCCATGGACAATCTGGACGAGAAGCGTTGACGACGGAGCCGCTTGGATTGAGTTGCCGCAAACGCAGCATCGGCAACAATATTCGCCTATCGCAAGCAACAACAGACAGACCAAGGGCGGCGCCTCGCGCCAAGGGCCAGCCATCCAGCCGACGAAGCCTCGACAACGTAACGGCAAGACCTTTGCCGTCCCAGACGAAGCTGCACGCGGCGGTGCGAGTAGCTGCCGGTGATCGCAAACGGCTCGAGCATCTGTGTCGGTATGCCGGGCGGCCAGCGATTGCGGAGAGTCGCCTGTCGCGATTGCCGGCCGGGCGGGTTGCGTATTCACTGAAGAAGACCTGGCGGGATGGTTCGACGCATGTGGTGCTTGCCCCGCAGGTGCTGATGGAGCGGCTGCTGGCTTTAGTTCGTCGACCGCGCCGACACTTCATGACGTCTCACGGGGTGCATGGCAACCGGATGTCAGTTTGCGGCACCGACAACGTTCCTCAGGTTGCTGAGGATGGCGAAGAGGAAGGGCTCGACGATTTGCACGGATCCGGAGGAAGCACGGGTCCTAGAACGAGTGCATCGTCGATGTAAGGCGCGAGAGAGCCGTCAGTGGATGCGTGTCCATGGGGGCAGTCTAGCCGCGCCGGAACGCGCCGGGACGCAGCTCGAGTGAGATTCGTACTGGCTCCGCAGCCTCAGCGCCCCGACGGCTCCACGCCCTGCCGTCGATCGGCCTTATGACTCGGGAGACCGTTGGCGGGCGCGTTCGACAGCCCGGCTCAGCGCCGCACGTAGTTGCCCCCGTTTTGGGCAGCCAGCTTTCGTAGGAGTTCGGAATCCATGCCAACCGCCACGCAGTGGATCGCAATACGCCGCGTCTGATTCTCGCGTCGGATCGCCCGCAGGATGTCCGGCGTCGCGACAAACTTGCCCTGACCGGGCGAGCCATCGGACAACAGGAAGATCGTGTCGACGTCCTTCATCCGCAGTGCCAGCTCGAGGCCATCGTAGATGTTGGTGCCACCCATGGGCCTCTGGGACTCAAGCTTGCTCTTGAGCTTCTTGCGGTTGGGTCCAAGACGCTTCATCTGCTCCTCCCAAGGATGAATCGTTGAGTGGAACAGGATCACGTTGACCTTGGCGCGATCGCCTAGCTTGGCGAGTGCACCGAGGGTCTCGCGCACGGCGACCTCGAGTCGGTTGAGGGACTTCTCGGCATAGTGTTCCTTCTGCTCGCCGATCGCGCTCATCGATCCGGATTGATCGATCAGAAAGACGATGCGTTCCGAGACAATCGGGATGCCGTAGAAGCCCGCGGAGGTGCGACCAGCCGAGCGATCGGGCAGCACCGGAACTTCGTCTGGGACGGCAAACGTCTTGCCGTTCTCCGACCACCACAAGCGCCACGTCTTCAGGTTGTCGCTGCAGTTGACGCCAGTCAGCTCGAACAGCACGCGCGCGATGGTGTCGCGCACGCGGCGTTCCTCTTCACCGTCGAGGCGCTCAATCAGCGGCAGCACGCCCTCGCGGGCGCGCAGCGCACCTAGCGTCTCGACCGCCGCGAGACGGACCTGCCACTTGCGATGGTTGAGGCTCTTGACCACCTTGGGTAACAGCTTCACGCCGCCGGCCGCCTTGGCCGCATCCAGCGCCAGTACGCGGTCGACCCACTCACTGGACTCGAGCATCGACAAGAAGAACGCGCGAACCTTGTCATGGTGGAAGCCGAGCCGAGCAAGTGCTCGCACGGCCGCCATCCGGACCTCGGGCTGGCGGTGTCGCGTGCGGCTTCGCAACGTCGACAACGCGATCGGATCGCCGTGGTCCCCAAGTGCTTCAAGAAGCAGCGGCAGGACCTCTTTGTCCTTCTCCTTTTTGGCGCGCGTCAGCAACGCCTCGGTCACCCGGCGCTCGGGAAGGTCACTGAGGATCTCGGCGGCGACTGCGCGAACCGACGGCCGCTTGGATCGCAGCGCCTTGATCAGCAAGTCGCTGCCCTCCTTGGTGCGCACGAGACGCAGCTGGGTGACGACCTCCTTGCGCACGTTGGCGTGCAGGCTGTCATCATCCAGGAGGCCAAGGATCGCTGCCACACTGTCCTTGGTGCCGGCGGCACCCAGAACCTCACACACGACCTTTCCGGTCGCAACGGCCACAGGGCGCTTTGCGGCCTCGACAAGGGCGAGTCGAACGGCGTCCGGGTGGCCAAGCACACCCAGGTCTTTGATCGCCTGCGCGCGCAGCGTTGCGTCGTCGTCACGCGCGGCTCGCAACACGGTGTCGATCGGAGGTCCGTTCGGCAGGTTGCGCGCGCCGTAGACATACGCCGCGCGGCGCACTGCCGGCATGCTGCCCTTTTCGACGGCGGCGAGGATGGAGCTGGTCGCCTGCTCGCTATCCGAGTAGGCCAACCACCTCACCGCCGCCATCACCAGAGCATAGTCAGACGATGCGAGCATCTCGGCGTAGATTGCGTCGCGGTCGGGATGGCCAGCGTAGTAGAGAGCCTGCGCAATCGCCTGAGCTGACTGGCCATCGGCGTTCCGCGCCAGGGCAGCGAATGGCTCTTTGCGCGTCGCCAGGAACGCAGCATTGCCGAGGGCCCGCAACGCCGAGGAGCGCGTCGCGTTGTCCTTGGCAGCACCGGCGATCTCGGTCAGGGCATCGAACGCGGCGGCGCTGCCGACACTACCGATCAGATTGATGGTCGCATAGCGCTGCGCCGGTGACTTCGACTGTTCGCTTGTGAAGCGCTCCTTCAACTCCGCCAACGATTGCTGGGGCGGGTTGCGCTTCGTTCCCGCCACGGGCCGACGCTGGGAAACTGGCCAACTGCGTGCGACGGCCGGCGGCACCTTGTCGCTGCGTTCGAACTCGATGGCGTGGCCCGATGCGCTCGCAACTCGAACGGTCCAGCCTTCCTCACCGACGCGAAACGGCTCTCCGGGGCGAATGCGCTCACCGTTGGTGCTGCCGAATTGCAGGGCGCCATCGCCGTTGATGTCCAAGTAGATCTTGTCTGCCTTTTCGTCGTCGAAGCGGCCGTCACCGTTGCCATCTGTCACAGCTACCAGTCGCAGTCGACCGCTGAGCACGATCGTGCCGCGTCGGTGCACCAGGAGTCGCACCGACAACCGCGGTGCGGCACCTGCGACGTCACAGGTCCAGTGCAGCTGCAGCGGCGCCGGTTCGGCTTCGCCGTCGTATGGCGCGAGCACGATTTGCGTTCGCGCAAAGCCATGGCGCTCACGCGACAGGCGCGTAGTCTTCTCCTCGGCTAGGTCTCCGTCGAAGTCCCGGTCGATCCAGAGCCGTGGGCTGCCCGGGTTGGCGTCGAGCGCCACAGCCATGCGCCCACCGGCGATTGATAGGCTGCCGAAGTGCGGATTACTGATGCCAGCCGGCAGCTTGACACCTGCTGGCGGCTCGGCGCCGAGCGCGACGCGGCGTGGCGCGCTCGCTCCAACGGTGCCCGGCTCCCACTCCAGATGGGCTACAATCACAGCGCTGTTTGCCTGAGCGTCTTGGCATGTCATTGACGAAGCCAATGACAACAAGGTCACAGCGATAATGAGAGCATCGTGCATGGGAGAGACCGAATCCTGAGGGGCAGAGGGCGTGCCGACGCTAGGCACCTACCGGCACAGTGTCACCGGATTGGCGTGAATCTACTACCAGAATGCGCGGTGCGCGCCTGCGGCAACGCTCTACCGCATGCAGTCCTGCGTTGCCGACATCGAACGAGTCCTCCTGCAACCCTCGGGACATCAGGCAGATCGATTAGACCTTGTCGTCGAAGGTTACCCGGTTCCGTCCGAGGTCTTCCGCCTCGACCTGAACCCGTTGCGTCCGCGGCCGAATCGGCCCTGGTCGAACGAAGAAGATCTACGGATTGCTCGCCGAGAGCCTGTGCCATCGCCGGCGATCGCCAACCGACTTGTTGGCGCGTGCCTGGCCACGCGACGGATGGTCAATACGGCTCGTTCTTCATACGCAAGGTGATCCCGGATGATGCGTCGGTGCGGCAATGGGTGCTGTCGTTGCCGTATCGGGCGCGGTTCATCTACGCGTAGGATTCGGCGGCACTTGCCGCGGTGCGTTGGATTCTCGTGCGCGCGCTCGCCGGCTACTACGAACGCACCGCCGCGCGCCTTGGCAAGCAGAGCTTCGTTGCGAACGTGCGTGTCGTCTCGAAAGACACTGGTGACCGGGCGGACGGAGTGAACCAGTCGTGCACGATGCGGGTCGACGGACGCGCCAACTCGGATTCGATCAAGGAACTGCAAGTAGCCGTAGCGACTTGTCAGCGGCGTATCGGTGAGACGGGTAGGGCGGTTTCGTTGGTTAGTCGCCGGACAGTCGACAACCTCGTGGTCGAGTTGGTCAGCGCTCAGGCTTGGCAGCGTAGATCGTCAGTCGTGGTGTTGCGCCACGCCGAGCTGTTCGAGCAGGTCGAAGGGGGCCTGCGTCCATTGAGCCAAAAGGTCGTCAAGTAGGAGGCAGAGTTCATCATGGTTGCATTCGACAACCGGAAGATACCGCTGCTGCTCTGGCTGGCCGGACATGATGCCGGTATCGGTCAGCGCCATGTCCATGCCCTACGCCAACCGAATCGTGATATCGCTGCCCCTCCCGCCCACGTTCGCCGACTTTTTGATATGCTCCCAACCGGCGGCGGAAGTGCCGCGAAGGAGATTCATTCATGCAAGCACGCTCAATCTTGATTGCCCTCTTGGCACTCGGGCCGCTAACGGCGCAATCCGTCACGACATCGCTCTCGGCAGCAACCAACATCGTATGCAGCGTCAGCGGCTTCGTGTTGGCTGGAGACGTGGTCCCCGCCGGACCGTTGCCAACGACGGGCAACTGCTCTGCTACGTTGTCTAGCATCGGCACCGGCGTAGCGACCACATCCTGGGAGCTCATCGAGACTCCCACCGGTTCGATGACACGCATGCGCAACCTCCTTAGCGTCGCGCCGAATGTCAACTTCACGGCGAGGGCGCGTCCGCAGGAGTTCCTGCTGGAATACTCATCACCAATACCCGCCGGAGCACGTCTCGAAATCAGCCAACAACTGGCGATCGGCCCGTACATCCTAGCACCCTATGCGCAAGTCGACTTTGGCAACGATGGCAACCTCGACATCTTCAACCTGTCTCAGTCGGGCCCCATCACCGTCCCGGTAACGAGCTTAGGAAGCACCCCGTTCGCAGTGCGCATCATCTTGCACAGTGAGCATTCGGGGCCAGGATGGAGTGACCTCGAGGTCACTGCGCGGCTGGTGCCAGACGTGCCGATCGACGTCAGCAAGACGGCTACGTCGTGCCTTAACGAAGCCGGCTTCACCGTAGCGCCAACCTTCACGAACTCGGGGGTCCTGGTGACCTCCACGTTTCTGCCCTCGGTAACGGTGTTCGGCTTTGGTCTCAACCCGCTACTGCTGCCGCCAGCAACAACTGGCCCGTGCCTGTTGCTACCAACCCCGGATGTGCTGGTGTTGATGACGCCCGGCCAACCGTTCTCAGTAGCTCTGCCGGCGGCGGTTCGGCCGATTGTCTTCCACGCGCAGTTGGCGGTAGTTACGCCACAAGCCATCCTTACCAGCGACGCCTACCAGATTGTCGCTTGGTAGCGAGAACTGCGTTTCCCCGCTCCTCGCCGAGTGGTGCCGCCGGCTAGCCGATCGACCAGCGCACCGGTCGTTGCAGGGCGTTGGTGCAGCAAACCAAGCTCGGCAAGACCGTGGCCAATAGAACCCGAACTCACATCCGAACCGCGTAGGAAGCCGGCATTCCTAGTTCGGTCATTCGGTTGAGGATGTTGCATACAAGTCGAGCCTCGACCGACTGCCAGTCCGCGCCACGTACATACAGTCGATTCGCCAAGGATCTTCTTGTAGCGCATGAACGTGTTCTCGACGCGGGCCTGCTGGTGGTAGCCAGATTCCTTCATCCATTGCCGTCGACCACCTTGCGAACGCGTCGAATGACAGGATCTCGCGCACGACATCCACGGTTACCGGTTTGCGCAGCCTTGACCGGTGGCACAACGACCTTCGCGCCTCGGCCAGTCGCAGCGTGATACAGCGCACGATTGTCATAGGCACCGCTACCGTGACCCTACGGATCTTGCCTGGCACGCGACCCATGAGATCAACACCGACGTTGCCGTCATCGGCGCTCGCATCCGTCAGTCGATGCCCAACGATCACGCCCTCTCCGTCAACGCCAAGGTGCAGCTTCTTCCAGCCACGAATGCCCACCAGATCGATCCGGTCCCCCTGTATAGTGGGTAGCCAGGATTGATCCCCGGAGACTCCATGCGCGCACTCAAGCTACTTGTTCTTCCCTCGCTGGTTGCCGGCCTGTCCGCACAGGCAACCGTCACGTTGTCGGCTGCCACTCCGATCGCGACGATGACGTCCGCCGCGGCGCAGACGTTTGCCGTCACGCCGCAAGGAACCGCGATTGGCAGCAGTCCCAATCAAGTGTTCCAGAGCTCGTCGCAGTCACCGAGTCCTGATTGGTTGACGGCGACGACGATCATCTACCCGACGGCGGGGTTCTCCGGTGGTGCGGGGTTCAACTTCTTCGAACGAGCAACGACGCGCGCTGCGGTCGGCGACTCGTCGGGAACGTCGCAATCGGCGGCTGCCGCTGGCGCGACTTTTGGTGGCCACGGCGTGCTGGCCTCGTTCGCTGCGGCGCCGGGCACTCCCGGCAACATCGTGATCTCATGGCGCAACAACCTGGCAACGGTTGGTGCCAATGGCACGGCGAACTGCATGATCGACATCGGCAACGACGGCACGCTCGAAGTGTCGCAGGCCGCGCAACAGAACTTTTCGTTCCCGTACACCTTCGGCGCCTCGGGCATGGTCGACGTGTTGGTCAACAACGAATGCCGCAGTGATGGCAATGGCCTGGGCACGTCGGTCTACACGTGGACCGAGCTCTACGTGTCGTTCCAACCGGACCAGACCGCGAGCTGCACATTCACCAACTATGGCCAAGGGTGCGCCGGCGCGCAGTTGGCCGGCAATGAACTTGTGGTTGGCAACACCCGCAGCGTGTTCATGCTTGGCACCGGCTGCTTCGTCAACAGTCCAGTCATCGTCGCGATTGGGTCGCAGCAGGTTGGCATCCCGCTATTGAGCGGTTGTTCGCTGTTGAGCAATGCGAACAGTCTGCAGGTCGTCCCGGCGGACGGCGCCGGCAACGCGACGGTTAGTTGGAATCTACCGGTGACGGCTGTGGGCACGACCTTTGTGCAGTTCTTGCCCATAGCGGACGTGAACGGCCTGCTCGCAATTCGTGCGAGCAATGGCGTGCAGTTGACCTGCAATTAGTCACGCAGCCAGGTGAGCTTGTCACCAGGAATGTTAGTACGGTGCCAGGACAAAAACCAACAAGTTGAGCGCGCTGCGGTGACAACAAACTCGCGTGCCTACGTGATGCCGCTTCGATCAGTTGGCCGCCGGATCAATACGTCTGCCGAAGAGTCCGGCAGCGAAGTCATCACTGCCGATTGGAGCGAGCCCATGCAGTTGGCGAGTCGCGTAGTGCAGCCGATGCACGTGCTCCTTCGATGACCGACAACAATAGATGTGTGTGGCTCAGGGAATCAGTCGGCGAAGTCGCGTGGCTGTCGATCGAGCGCGATGCAGAGTCGGGCGGATGGTTTCTGTTCGGCTTCGCGAACTTGGGGCAGCCGTGTTTGTTCGATAGTTGGCATGAAACTCGTGAGGCGGCGTGTCTTCAGGCTGCTGCCGATTGGGGCGTTCCCAGTTCGGAATGGAGCTAGGTCTGCGGTTAGGGTTGATTGCAAATGACGGAAGGCGACAGCGACTTGAGCCCTGCCGCGCGGCTGCACAACAAAGGGCAGACCGCCTTTGCGGACGCTGATTACTCGCGCGCGCTCGAGTGTTTCCGAACAGCTATCGAGCTTGATGAGCACTACAAGACGTGGGAGATGATTGGTGCGTCGATGCTTGCCTTGGGTGATGCGGAGGGAGCATTGCTTGGCCTTCGGCGAGCGTTCGAGATGAATCCACGTTCATCCAAGACGGGACATCGTTTGGCGAGCTGCATGCACTCTCTTGGCATGCCGATCGAGGAAGTTGATGATGTCCTACGCCAAGTCTTGGTCGTCAATGAGACCTATGGGCCGGCCATTCGTCTTCGTGAGGTTGTGAGGCGGAGGCAGTCGTAGTTTCGATGGGGCCAACTGAGAACGCTAGTCATGCTTGATGCTGATATCGGCGCGTACGGACCTGGCCTCATTTGGACCGGGCCGCTTGATAACTCTCTGCTCGAAGCGATGGAGCGCTTGGGCGCAGCTGAGTTGCGTCTCTACCGGCAAGATGACTTGCCGATCGATGACCTGTCGATTCTCTCGGAGCTCAAAGGCCTGGTTGGGTTTTCGATGAGCCCCAGTCGACGATTGGTCGCGCGTGATTGGTCGGTTCTCGAGCAGCTTGAGCAACTGCGCTACCTGCACCTGACGAACGATCATGCCTCTGGCAGACTTCACCTGGATTGCTTCCCGCAATTGCAGCGGCTTGCTTGTGCTTGGTGGCCCGGTCTGCGCGGTCTCGCCGAGACTCAGCTGTCGGGGCTCGGGCTTCGCAAGTGGAAGGTCGGTGGTGATGCAAACGGCTTGCCGGCCAGCCTGCGTGTCTTGGACTTGACGCAAGGCAATTCGAATCCGGGCAATCTGTTCGACAAGCTGCCGAGTCTCGAATACGTCGGCCTCGCCTTGCTGCGAAATGCCAAGCACCTGCGGGGGTTGGCCGCATGCGATGAGCTTCGAGAGTTGTCGCTGGTGCGCATGCGCAGCCTTGAGCAGATCGATGCCGCCGACTTGCCAGCAACCTTGCAAACGATCCTCGTCGAAGACTGCCCGAAGGTTGCCGACTTGGATGTGTCTGCGCTCAGTCGGTTAAGAGGGCTGTTTGTGGTCGGAGATACCGGTCTCCGGAGCGAAAATCTCAAGCTCCCTGATCACCCGCAGCTCAAGCACGTGAGTGTGCCCTCGACTCGAGCTCTAAGTGGTGTCGAGTGTCGACGCTCGGATGATCGGTCGTACGGAACGCCGCCGAGCTATGCCTACCGAGCGCCTGGCATCCGTCGCTATCAAGACATCGTGCGGGCCCAATACGCGAGAACTCATCTCTACCCCGCATGGTTGCGCGAGGAGCATCCAGAGCTGTGCATAGAATAGACGGAGTTGAGATGACTACGTTGGGTGCGTGCTATCCGGAAACGCAATCGCGCTTCGTCAACCTGAGTTGCATCGGTCACTTGAATGCCGATGATTCGGCCACATGACCGCCAGCTTCCCTCTGACCTTCCAGAGTTTGGTGGGCGGAGTTGTGTGCTGTGCGTGGTTCGCGTGGAGATCTTCACGTCTCCAAACTGCGGTGGAATGCGTCGGCTGCTGGCTGCGATCCAGGATCCAAGTTCGATCGAGCGCGTGCTGCGTGCCATGGGGTTGCCATTCGATGCGCCGGAGTTGGCGGTGGCGCGGGCTCCGCCGCATGGTGGGGTTGGTTGGCTTGGGGCGTGATCAGCGCGCGTGACGGTGATTGAGATGGCGGCTGCCGGGTCGCTGTGGAGGAGCGGTGAGTTTCGGGGATGGGATTCGGGCGGAATGCCGTGGCGACTTGCTCGGAAGCTCGTGGCTTGGAAGCTCGTGGCTTGACTGGGTGAAGGACGGGTGGGGTTGTGGCGTGGCGGGGTTCGGGTGGCCCGAGCCGCACTTTGAATCACCTGTGCGCTAGGACGCTTGGAGATAGGGGATGAATGAAGTGAATCACTTCGTGTTCTTCGTTGGCGCGGTGATCTCGGGTGCCTGCATCATTCCGGTGATGCCCGTTCGGGAATCGCCGAGCGCGCCAAGCCGGCACCGGTTCGTTCAGATGGAATGGCCCATGCTCTCGCCGTGGCGAGTCAACGCTGCAGGATCCGGGCAGCGCGTAGCCCCAGGTTGTGGTTCAGGTAGGCCGGCATGAATTTGTAGCGCCTTGCCGATCGGCCGTAGCGCGGGTCGTTGTCGAACCCGCCACCCCGAGCGATTCGAGCGTCGGAGACCTCGCCGTCGTCGGTTCGTAACGCGTCCCCGTTCCGCCAGTTCTTGCCGTAGTCGTAGAACCCGTCACGACACCATTCAATGACGTTGCCGTTGACGCTGTGCAGACCCCAACGGTTGGGCCGATACTGATCGATTGGCGCGTGGATCACGAAGCCGTCGTTGAAGGGGCCGAAGTCACCGGTCCAGGGACCGTCACGTTGCGCGCGCATGTCGAGCAGGTTGGCGAAGCCTGCGAGGCTTGCTGGTTCGTCTCCAGTGTGCCACTTCGTCGTAGTGCCCGCCCGTGCTGCGTATTCCCATTGAGCCTCTGTGGGCAGCAGCAAGCCATGCTGCGTGAGCAACTCGACACACATTGGCCACGTCACCGACTCGACGGGATGCGCGCCGGTCACTGGCGCGTCCAGGATCTTGGTCGTGAATCCGTCTGGATAGCGGCTCGGATTGTGACCGTTGCGCGATAGGCGAACCCACTGCTCTTGCGTCAATTCGTGCCGCGCCAAGAAGTATGGCGCGAGGGTGACTTCCTGAGGGGATTCGTCGTCGTCGGCCCATGAGTCGTAGTTCGGCGCGTTCGTATTCTCTGCTTGCGCCCCAATCGTGAACGTCCCACCCGGAATCAATACGAACACGATGCCCGTGTGGTTTTCCATGTCGATCTTGCCGGACGCCGGGTCGTGCTTCGGGATCGTCAGCTTGACGGGATCCCAGCGGTTGCGCGGCGACCATGCCGAGCGCAGGTGATAGAACTCCCACAACTTGGTGACGGGATTCATGCCGATAGGTACGAGGCCCTGTTGCGGCTTCAGGTCGATGCGAGTCTGCGCATAGAGTCGGCTCGCGACGACATCGTCCGCCTTGGCGATTGCCGCCCGCGCCGTCGCCCACGTCGGAACCGCGTTGGGGTTGGCGAGCGATAGTTGGTCGACCACGCGCGCCCAGGCGAGCCGCCAACGGGCGTTGGCCAGCGTGCCGGTCTGCTCATTCAGGAAATCCGTCATCTGCTCGCGGAAGCTAGTCAGAGTCTGGTGGAGGAAACGGTCGACGGCGTGCTCGAACTCGAATGCATCGCTGCGCTGCGGCTCACCTGCGGATGGTTGTCTGGTGGCGCCCACCTGCAATTGGGCAAGCGCCTGTTCGACGTCTTCGATGCCCGTCCGCAACGCATCACCGCGTGCCTCGAGCCAGTGCTCGAGTTTGGGAACGAGTGCAGTCCAGTCACCTTGCCATGATTCGGGATCGGGGTGCAGTGCCGCGAACTCTCTGCGGCTGTCCTCAAGATCGATCGCGTAACGCACGAGCCGAAAGCGACGATTCTCTTCGGCTGCGCGGTCGCGCTCCACTTCGACGCGCGCCTTCTCGATGTCGAGTTCCTCGGCGCGTTGCGCGGAGATCTGCTCGGCCGTCGAAGCGCGATCCGCTTGCCACAGCGAAAGGACCAAGCCGAGGATCATTGCGACGACCACGGCAGTTGCCGCCGCTGCTTGGATGCGATACCGGCGCAGCCACTTCCGTGCTCGGTATGCAGCGCTCGGCGGCCCGGCCACTACCGGCTGAAATGCCAGGAAGCGCGCTAGATCCTCCGCCAAGGCGGTCGGTGTTGCATAGCGCCGTTCGGGTTCCTTGGCCATGGCGTGCATCACGATCCAGTCCAGATCACCGCGCAGGCTACGCGATCGCGTCAAGTCGCTGGTGGTGCCCCTGCGCGGCGATTTGGGCGCGGAGGCGTGGGTCGAAGCGGCACGCGTGCTCGGTTTTGGCGGTTCGACCTCGCGCAGGATGCGTTGGATCTCGAAGTAGCCCTCACGCCGCAGATCTTCGCTTGAGAACGGTAGCGCCCCGGCGAGCAGCTCATACAAGATCACACCGAGTGAGTAGACGTCGGTTCGCGCATCGATTGCGTTCGTGTCCATGCGCGCCTGCTCGGGTGACATGTATTCCGGCGTTCCAAGCAACAGCCCTTGTTCGGTGAACACCGAGTGCTCGATCGAAGCCTGGTCGGTGGCGCGCGCGATGCCGAAGTCGATGATCTTGGGGGTGGCGCGGCCGTCGTCGTGTGCCACCAGAACGTTGGTGGGCTTGAGGTCTCGGTGGATGACTCCCTTGTGGTGCGCGTGCTGCACACCTTCACAGACTTTGCCGAACAGCGCGACGCGATCCCGAACATCGAGCTGATATCGGTCGCAGTAGTCCGTGATCGGCAGGCCGTCGATGTACTCCATCACGAAGAACGGTTGTCCCTGCTCGGTCGCGCCCGCGTCGAACACCATCGCGACGTTGGGGTGGTTCATCAGGGCCAGCGCCTGGCGTTCGAGCGCGAATCGCTTGAGTACGCCCGCGCTGTCCAGTCCACGTTTGATCAACTTCAAAGCGACGCGGCGCGCGACGGGCTCATGCTGTTCGGCAAGATAGACGGACCCCATGCCGCCTGTCCCGACTTGCGACAGGATCTGGTAGGGCCCGATCTGCCGCGGGACACCGAGCAGGTCCGAATCGCTCCCGTCAGGTTCCGCTCCCGCCCGGGTCGCGCCTTCTTGGTCATCGAATGCCAAGCGCTCGCTGTCGGGGTGGGACACGATCGGAACTGCGAGGAAGCCACCAGTGTCCTGCCGCAATAGATCGGCCAGCTCCCGCGCCACTGCCGGGTCGTCGCGCGACACTCGGTCGATGAACGCAGCGCGCTCGTCTGCCGACATCTCGTGACACTCGGCGACGTAACGGATCAGGCATTCCTTTTGGTTGTCGTCGAGCATCCTTGAGATTCCGTTGTTTGCCGGCAGTTGACTAGCGCAACGCAGGATCGCCGAGCGCTCGTGTGCGCCGGCGCGGTTGAGTTCGTGTTTGCGGTTCGGTGGTCAAGGCTGCCACTGCAGGCTTCCAATCAAGGATCAACAGCAGCGGTGGCGAGTCGAGCCAATCGAACGCTACGCGGGCAGCGCCTCGTTTGCACCATGGTCCAGAGAACCGGGCTTCGGTGTCCGCGGCGAGCAGGCGATGCCGTTGCTCGTGGGCCTTCTCGCGATTTGCATCGCGTGCATTTCATCCCACAACACAGCGCCTGCGGTAGTCGAAGCTGGATTGGCAACATGCGCCAGTCGGCTGCAATCGTGCGCAATGTCGCCCAGGCGGACTGGCTCACTTCTCGAAGTTCGAAAGCCAGGATGCCCTGCCAAGAATCGGCAGTCGCGTTTGCGGACGCCGTCTCGGTTAGTTGCCGAGCGTCATGCGGATCGCGTCCGAGAAGTGCAAATCGGGCAGGATCGTGCAACCGGTTGGTTGGAGGTCCAAGACGGCCCATTGTGCACCAAGTTGCCAGCCGAGGGATAACAGGTTGCACGACAGGTTGATCGGCAACTCGGCGGAACCTCCCGAGATGCCGACGGTGAACGTGATGTCTGGCGTGATGAAGCCACAGGTGGGGCCACACAGGCTGTTGACCGGGCCGCCGGTTGTGTTGGCGATGAAGATCGCCAAGGCCGCCGACGGGCTGGCACCGGTGAGCGTCACCTTGAAGTCGTGGTTGCCCAGCGCGAAGTAGCCTCCGCTGGTGCCGATGGAACCGCCGACACCGCAGCCGCCAGCGCCAGCTACTGGCACGATCGGGTTGTTGCCAAACGTGGCGTAGAGGCGCGCATCAAGGCCATTGCTGCCCGAAGTCGTATCGTACGGCTGATAGGCCAGCAGTCCCGATTCACTCGTGCTATCGCCGCCGCTGCGACGCGATGCGAGGGCGGGAGCATGGAAGGTGCGATTCGGCGCGCTGACGACGAACTCGGAGCCACACTTTTGCGTGCTGTCGAGTTCGAGGTTCTGCACTCGCACGGTGTTGACATTGATCCATGAGGCCGTGTACTTCGAACCCATCAGCGAGATCGCGGGGCTAGTTGAGGATCCTTGTTGGTAGAAGGCAAGATTGGCCGAGTTGCCAAGCTGTAGCGCGGTTCCGTCCCAAGTCCCATGCATGACCCGGATGCTCTTCTGATTCAACGTGCCATTGTGGTGCTCAAACACAACCTTGAAGCTCGCCGCATCTCCGTCGACGTCGGGACGAGTCACTAGATCCGTCCAAATGCCAGTAGCGACCTCGTTGCCTACCGGGTTGCCCAGGTAGTCGACCCCTCTCACACAGACTCGATTCGCGCGGATCCATGTAACGAACCAAATCCCTGCGTTGCGGCCGTCCTTGGTGATTGCGGGAAAGTCGGCAACGGTGCTGGGAAACGTCAAAAACTGGTAGCTGTCCGCGGTTGGCGGATCGTTCTGCATGCGCACCACGCAGCTTTCGATACCCGATCCCTGGTTCTCCCAAACGCACATGCACAGCCCCGTGCCTGGACTTGCATCGTAAGAGTCCCCACCAACATCCGGGCGGGTTTGTTGTGATGTGCCGGTTGCGATCTGCCCAATGCCTGACGTTGCGCCGGTTGCAGCGTCGACACTGCGGCACAGAACATCCCAGGAAGCGCCCGACCCATTGTCTTCCCAAGCAACCAAAAAGTTGTCGAGGCTATTGCAGTTGCCGACGGTTGGGTAAGTCGAGCGATGGGCGTTGCTGGCAATCAAGATAGGGTTGCTCAGACGCACTCCATCGTAGGTGATGCGTTGCGCCCAAACGTCCTGATCCGTTGCGGAAGCGACGGACTCATAGGCGACCAGGTAGACCGCGTTGCTGGTGTCGTAGGCAATGTCCGGGTTGGTGTCACTGAACGACCGGCCGGCGTTGATCGCACCGCTGATGATCGGATCCAGCTCGAGCGGATAGTTCGCCGAATCCACGAACGCGGCCGGCAGCACGAGGTCAAGGTGCTCGCCGTCAAAGCGCATGTAGCCGTCGGCGCGTTGGCCGGTGCGGTCAATGCCAACGACCGCGCCGATGTGGATGGAGCCAAGCGTGCCAGCGGAGAACTGAAGTTGCTCCGCGTGGGCGTTGGCTTGGCACGCAAGCAGCGTCTGGACCGTCAGCCGCACGGCCAGGTCACCTGATCCGGCTGGGCGGCTGGCGAAGAAGAAGCTGTGCTTCAGACCGTCTTCGCGGGTCACGAACCGTTCGGTGACCCCATGGCCAAGTGCGAAGTCGATGACGTCATCGCTGCGCAGTTGCGCCTTGCGTTCGCCGAACCCATGCAGTGCTTCGCTGCCACGCATGACTTGGCTGGCAGCGATCGTCAGCGGCATGCTCTGCGGGGCATCAGGCCCGAGCAGGGGCGTTATGGCTACGTTGGTTGCGCCAAAGTCGACTTGCAGCGAGCCTGCGAGGCCGATGTGTGCCCCATTCGTGGCTATGATTCCGTACGGATGACTGGCCACGTCGCGGGCAGCCTGTTCCAGATCGGAGTTGGTTTCGGGATTGGCGGGGCGGGGTGCCTGGGCGGCGAGGCCTTGTGTCAGACACAGGCCCATGAGCAGGCCGAATGAGGTGAGTTGCATCATCTGGATGGGGGAGGACAGGATTGATGGAAAGGCGCCCGTGGAGCGGGCCTGCCTCTAATCCGTCATGTGCCAACCAAACCAGACACGGTTTTTCCGCGATTCATCAATGCGATCGCAGGCACAACAACTGCTGGCAGCGAACCAGGATCCGGATTCGATCGAGCGGTGTCGCGGGCGATTTGGGCCGCGGCGGCGGGATCGCGCGTGCCAGGCTTCGGGCGCAAGGTCTGACCTGGGCCCATGCGCGCGCCGCCTGGTGGATGCACAGAACTGTTTGGGGCGGGATTTCGCCGGCTTAGGCTGGCAACTGTCTAGGCGGGATCGATGACGGCTACGTTGGGGCGCCGCGGCAAGGCTCATCCATGAGATCGTGTTGCAGGGATCGCGCGGTGGCAGTCACTTCGGAGGGCGGGGCACGAGCACGGCGGTTCGTTCGCGGTAGGCCTGGTAGTCGTCGTCGTCACCCCAGCGCTCGTCCGCTCGCTTTTCCAGCATCGGGATGCCGCTGACGAATGTGATCAGGAAGAAGACGAAGATCGGCGACACCAGGGTCACCAGTCGCCAGCCTTCGAGGTCGCGGAACGCAATCAGCGCGACGCCGATCCACAGGACAATCTCGCCGAAGTAGTTGGGGTGCCGGCTCCACGACCAAAGGCCCACGTTGATGAATCGTCCTTCGTTGGCCGGATCCGCCTTGAAGGCACTCTTCTGCCGATCGGCGACGACCTCGATCGCGAAGCCGAACAGCCACACCGCCGCGCCAACGCCATCCAGAACGCCGAGCGGGGCGGACGCCGGCAGCGAGATCACCGCCAACGCGGCGGCCATCGTGAGCACGATCCAGAGGCCCTGGACCGACCAGAAGATCAGGAAGCGGCCGCCATCCGGTTTGATGTCATCAAAGCGGCCGTCCTTGCCGGCGCGCTTGACCCGACGGAACAGGAACAGACCCAACCGGCCAGACCACAGGGCGACCAGGGCGACGAGCAGCCATTGGCGCGGCTCGAAGGCCCCGGCGGCGAGCAGCGTTCCCCAGGTCAGCGCCTGATAGGTGAGGCCGCCCGTCAGATCGTAGTAGTGCTCCGTCTGCTTCAGATAGGACGGTATGAAGGCAATCCACTGCACGGCGAAGGCGACGGCGGTCGCAACCACCATCAACGGCAGGCCGAGCAGGACCACGCTGCCCTGGCCGCCCGCCCAGCCGACGGCCAGGCCGATTACGGCGACGACCAGGCTCACCAGAATGCCGCGGAACCAACCGGTTTGCCCGGAGCGTTCCGAAGACTCGGAGGACCCCAGGGAGGAGGGTTCGACGGCTACCACAGCTGTCTCCATACACCTTGGCAAGCGCGCTGTCGCCAGGTTGTTTGTAGAACGGTGTCGGGCGCACGCCCCATCGACCCAGTGCGCGCCGACACGGCCAGGATTGCCATTGTGGTCGAGTCTGGTTGCGGCCCGGGCTGGTTCATGTAGGAACCCTTCGCTGCTGCTGGCGCGTGGATGCACGCAAACATCCGCCGGGCACGAACTGCGGCGCAGCCCACTTGGTGCCAGCCGCCCTCTCCGGGCGACCGTCGATCCCGTGGGGCGGGTCCTGCGCGCGCATTGCCCAATCTTGCGCGCAACCGATCTTCGAGCCGTAGGATGCCAGACATGAGAGTCTATTCCTTGCTCGGCTGTTCGCTGTTGCTGTTGACCTCCGCAAGCTGTTCGTACCTGAAGAACCGCGGCGCGGACCTGCTCGACATCGTGACGCTCGAGGTTGGCGCCGGTGTCGGGGCACACGTTGGGCTGAAGGTCACCGACGCGGTTGGCGTCGTGCTTGGCTACAACGAGCAGACGGTCTACGCGCTGCACGGTCGCTACGCGGGCACCGGGACACGAAGCTCGCGGGGGGTCTTGGCTCTGGCGCAATCGCGGATCCAGGACTCGGGAGCGGAGATGGTGCCCCTCGTCGGCAACGAGCCGTACTACTCGGATACCGGTGGTGGCTACCTGGTCGTCAGCGACCCGCTCTCGAACATCTTCCCCGTGCCTCTGATGGGGGCCACGCCGCGCGATCCACTGGTTGACCAGAAGGAGCGCTGGGAGCAACGTCTGCATCGCACGTTCGACGTGTACGCCGAGGCGTCCGTCGGAATAGGCATGCACGTCGGGGTGTCGCCTGGCGATTTCTTGGACTTCTTGCTCGGTTGGTTCGGCGTCGATCTCGCCGGCGACGAGATCGCCGCCGGAGACGGGTAACGCGTCGTTGAGATCGGCGGATCGTCTTGTTGCTCGATCGTGGATGGCTTGGACGCTAGCGCTAGAGCATCAGGTGGCGGTTGCGGGGTCGCTGTTGGGAGCGGTCTGGGTAGTGGGTGGGCTTTCTGGCGAAGTGTCGTGGTCGCTGGCTCGGAAGCATGTTCGCCGCCTCGTCGCTGCACCACATGGTTGTCGGTCTCGATCTCAACCTGATAGAAACGTTTCAGTGAGCCGGTCTCGCGGAAGGTCAGCTAGCCGAGCTGAGCCAGCTTCGGCCAGATGGCCGGATACTGAGCTGAATCCGCGCCTTCGCGACATCCGCCAAGGCGCGTTCATGTACAGGAGATGGCGGGACACCTAGATTGCACTACGTCATGCCCCGCGGGAGCCTGTCATTGCTAGTCTCAAGGACTAATGGAGGTAGCGATGCAGACTCAACGGCCACGCTTGGCCCTAACCGCGCTCACTTGCGCGACCCTGACTTCTCTCGCGTTCGCCCAAGGAACGCTATTCAAAGCCCCAGTGCGACTGCACGCCGGCGACAAGATGCTCGGCATGGGCCGCATGTATCCGTCGCCTGCCGCGCACGATCTCAATGGTGATGGTCGTTTCGATATCGTCGTCGGCGACCTGCGCGGCCACCTGACCTTTGCCCTGCAACAAGCAGACGGCACGTTCGCCAGCGAACAGAAGCTGATGGACGCCAAAGGCAAGGTGCTCGACTTCGGCAACTGGTGATGCATCGGCATGAGTCCACAGTTCGTGGACTTCAATGGTGACGGCCACCTCGACATCGTTGCGGGCATCTTCGACGGTTCGCCCCACGTAGCACTCGGCGACGGCACGCACTGGCAGCAACCGCATACGATCCTCGACAAAGCCGGCGAGCGCGTCGTGCTCAACTCCTACTGGGACTTCACCAAAAAGCAGTGGGTCAAGACCGATCGCTGCGATCCCGAAGGCGGCGCGCCGGCGGAAGGGCATCTGACCTCGGCGATCGCGATGGACTGGGATCACGATGGCGACTTCGACCTAGTGCTCGGCGACCATAAGAGTGGCTACGTCTACCTGCGCCGCAACGAAGGCAGCAACCAAGCGCCTCTGTTCGCCCTGCGAAACGAGCTGGTGACTGCCGACGGCAAAGCAATTCACGACCCCGGCACCATCGCCAACGTTCGCGCCATTGACTGGAACAATGATGGCCAACTTGACCTAATGGTCAGCGGCATGGGCGACCCCTATGGCGCCGACACCGGTGGTGGCGTAGCGGTCTACCTCAACCAGGCCGACAGCAGCGACAGGTCGACACAACTCGGCGCCGCAATCAGTTTGATCCCAAACAGCAAGAAGGTGCAGACACCTGAACCATCGCGTCCGGATGTCGGTCTACACCCCGAAGCAGTCGACTTCGACGGGGATGGCGACCTCGACCTGATCGTCGGCGGCTATTCGCAGTGGACGCCTGCCGGCCCCGAGCTCAACGCCGAACAAACCGCCGAACTGGCAGCGATGCGCGCCCAACTCGAAGCGGTCACCAAGCAGTCTGAGGCGCTGTACGCGATCATCAAGGCTGGTACCAAGGGGCTCGATGCCGAGGCCTACACCAAAAAGTACGCCGAGATCTATGACTCGCAACGCGACCAGCACGCAGCAATCGCGAAGCAACGCCAAGAGCTAAGCAAGAGCATCGATGCGCTCGCGCCGCTGCCGAAGCGAGTGTCGTTCACCTGGCTGTATGAAAACCTCACAGTCAGCGCGACCGAAAAATCGACCGGCCAACGCTAGCAAGCGACAGTCTGCGGGTGTCGCAATCGCGATGCCCGCCGAGGCCTATGCGTTCGTATTCGGCCAGCACGCTTGCACGAGTGGGGGTGAGCCAGAAGTTCGGCGCAAATGTCGCCGGCCCTGAACGCTGCTCGCGGCGTTGCGATTCCTCGACAGGGTGTCTGTAACATGCGTTCGTCACCGCGGCTTGCGCCCAAAACGCAAACGGACGCACCGTTGCTGGCTGGCTGATGAACTGCGCGCCCGGAAACAGCACCACATCCGGCGACGGCAACAACAAGCACGGAAACGCCGCGACCGTCGGCAAGAGTGGCCCACTGAGTCGCGTTGCTGCATGATTCGCAGTGCCTCTCACGATTCGACCTGGTCGCCAGGTGCCCGTTCGGACCGGGTGCCAGTGTGGGCTGCGTGTCACGTACCGAGTTGCCAGCGCATGCCGTTGCTCGTGAGAACCTGTAGCGGATTGACTCCCGGCGCCAGACAGAACGCCTGCGTGAACAAGTTGACCCCGAGAAAGATCGGATCAGATGGCAGCGCGATGTCGAAGTTGAGCGAGCTCGCCGAGCTTGCCAGCGCCGGCGCCGTCAGTTCGGCGGACTGCAACAGGAAGCAGTTGGTCATGCCGATTGCCGTCAACGGGAAGGGCAGGCTGCCGGGGTTGGCGCTGGTGTTGCTGAACCCGATCGACGTGAAGCCGATCGGGTTCGGGCCGGGCACCTGGGTGATGTTCGCCTGCATTGCGCCGCCGAGTTGCGGCACCGACGTAGCGGTCTGCACTGGTGCCCCTGTCTGGCAGCCGACGCCATAACTGGTCGCGCTGGCCGCATCGACGACGGACCACGACACCGTCAGGTTCATGCTGATTTGGGTGAAGCCGAACTGCGCAAACGCTGCGTTGCTGTGGTTGATGACGATGGTGGTGGGCGCCGGGCCGATCGTCAGGGTGGTGACCTGGTTGACGCTCGGGACCGGATTGAAGAAGCCACCGAGTGTCGCCTGCACGGCTCCCGATACCGTGGTTGAGCCGTAACCTCCCGACGCGGAGTAGTTGCCCACAACCTGGACGTCGCAAGTCGTCAGAAATGGCGCGGTCAGTTCGACCTGGACGGTCCCGGTGTAGCTGAAATCGTCGGGAGGGAGAAAGAAGCCGCAGGTGTTGGCGAAGCCATTCGACGTGACTCCTACGCTGTTGGGCGTCTGCGTCCACGAGTAGTTGGGCAGCGCAGCCGGTGATGGCAGCGGCCCGACCGGTATCGACTGCGACCAGGTGCTCTGGCCGCACCCGGTATTGCCACTACTGACAAGCGTGGTCGTGATGGTGTTGCTTGCGCTGATCTGTGCGTGCACAGGTTCTGCGAGACAGGCAAGCGTGATGCCGCAAAGGGCGGCGGTCATGGATTTGCTCATCGGCGGATCTCCTACTGCGTTGTTCTGCGGCCCCGGCGGCTGTTCGCAGACGCCGGGGAGCCGCTCTCGAGAAGTTGAGCGGCGGCGGGCCCGACGAATTACATGGGCCGTACGAAGCAGATCACAGGCGATACCATCACCTCGGTGCATCCGCACTCGGCATGAAGGCGACATCGAACGGCAAGCCACGTTGGTCGAAGAAGCTGGTGCTGCGAGCGCCATGTTCATGCACATGCCATGTCAGCCCGTGAGCACCGTGTTCCATTGCACCGCGTAGACCACGGCATGACCGGCAGACCAGCCATCGTGATGCTCATGCCGATGCTGTCGCACCTCGTCGCGAGGTAGCCGTCGGCGCCGGAGTCATCGCAGTGCGGACTGGCCAACGCGCGGGTCTTGCTTGCAGGGCCTTGCTTGCAGGCCCGAGTCGCGGCGGTCGGGATTCTGGCCGGCCAGTCTGTTGGTGGACGGCTGGCGGTGGAGATGCGGTTGGTTGGGTTCGGGTAGTCTGGACCGCAGTTTGCATCCGCTACACTCCGACTACAGACGTGCCCTACTTGGCGAAGAAGGCAACCATCTCCGCCACACTCTGGTAGCCGACCGCGCGATGCAGCACCGCGCCATCTGGCCCTAGTAGTAGCATCGTCGGGAAGGCCTTTACCTCGTACTTCTTGGTGAGGTCACGATGGTCATCGCCGTCGACCTTGACCGCGATGGTGTTCTTTGCCGCGGCAACGACATCGGCGTCGGTGTAGATCAACAGGTCCATCTGCTTGCATGGGCCACACCACGTCGTTTCGAAGTCGACGAAGACGCGTTGCTTGGTGAGCGCGGCTTTCGCCATCGCGGCCGCAAAATCGTGACCGAATTTCAGGGGCTGTTTGGCGCGCTTGGCCATGCGGTCGGCTTTGGTGCGATCGTTGCGCTCTCGTTCTTCCGCCTCAGTGAAGCCGGGGTCGAATGATTCGATCTGCAGCTCGCGACCATCTTGCGAAAAAGACGCCAAGCGAAAAGCCTGGCCATCGAGCCAGTTGTGACTACTGAGATCGCGAGCATCGGATCGCAACATCGCCTTGCGATCCGAGCCGATTTGCCAACTGTCGCCAGCAGTGAACACGCCATCCATGCGGGACTCGGTCAGCAACACAAAGACTGGCTTGCCCGCAAACGTGAACGTGCCTTCATGCCATCCCTGTCGGGCCCAGCGCAGCTTGGGTTGGGCATCCGGTTCGCGCGGATCGGCTACAAACCACAGCGCCACCGGATAGGGCGACGAACCGGTGCTAGCACCCTCGCCAACTGGCACCTGCAAGGTCGTCGTGAAGCTCGACCACCACTTCTTGCGGCGCTCCGTTGGCTTGCAGGTGAATCGTTCGGCTTCTCCGAAGCGACCGTCGCGGTCGCAGTCAATGGCAAGGCTGTCGAAGTGCGCGGCGCCGGCGGATCGATGCAGCTCGACGCGAATCTCGGGAGTGCCCTTAGGGCCAAGCGCGAACTCGCCAACCAGCTTGTCGCCCGCCGCCTGCAGCGGCACGGCTGCGCCCTTGGGGCTCCAGCGCAGAGACTCTCCTTGGGTCGGAACCTTGGCAGTCAATGCCACCCGAACAGGTTGCTCAGTCGTAGCTGTTGCCGTTGGAGGCGCTTGAGGAGATACAGTAGCAAGTAATGCGAAAAGCAGCATGACGGCATGATACGTGCGGTCTAGCCGCCACGCGTACTACTTTGCGGCTGGGCTTGATGTCACGGCTTGGCACCAACGGCGGACTGCAAGCCGTTCCGTCCTGGCCGGCGTCGCCAAGCCCAAAGCCTAGCTGCCATGTCAAGCGAGGATAAGGCGACATCGAGCAGCAACTCCGGTGACATGCTTTAGGCGGACTGGATGGAGCGGGTGCCGCGGGCTTCGACAAGATCAACACGCGCACGCCGATCACGCCCTTAGCCAGTCGCCCGTACCATCCGCCGGAGCACGCGCCGGCTTGCTTCTTACGTAGGTGGCGGCCGCCTTAGAACGTGCTGCCTTACCGTTCTTCGGACATCCTATGGGCCTACTCATGACGACCACCCACGCCTCACATTCTCGCCGCTGGACCATCTCGATGCTCGCAGTCAGCTTGCTCGGGCTGCCGCTTGCAGCCCAACAGACGGCCATCGCCAAGCAGCAAGAAGCGACGTTTCGAGCCGGTGCGACGTGGCGTGATTTCCGTTCCGAGGTTGGCGGAGAGTGGCTGGTTCGCTGGTGCGCCGCGACCAACACACCCAAGGCAATCTGGGGAACGGGAATACGACTCCGTGATTGGCGCGAGAACTCACTCGACGAAGCGCGCCGCCATGCTCAGCAGCTACTCACAACGCGCTCTGGAATGCTCGGCTTGGGCTGCTCGGAGTTCCGGGAGGTGATCGGCGACCGCATGGGTAGCACGTGGGTGCTCGTCTACGACCAGTACTTCCACGGTCTGCCGGTGATCGGCGGCCGCGCCGATGTACGCATCAACATGGCCGGGCGGGTACCGATGTTCGGCAGCCGCGCGTTTGGGATCGACGCCAGCTTCGAGGGCCTTCCCTCCGATGGTCGGACTTCGATCGGCCGCCACTACATCGATGCCAAGACCGGCCGCGCGCTGCACTACGGCAACGACAAACACAGCTTCGTGGACGCGACGGCTACAACTGCTGCATCCGAGGCCCCCGACCCCCCGGCCTTGCCCGTTTGGACGACCATCACCTTCGTCGGCTGGACCCGCACCCAGCAGGCCGCCAACATCATCCCGTCCTTGGTTCCGCTGGTCGGTCTTGAAGTCAACGTCCCCGGTATCGGCATCAGGACGACGGATTCGAACGGACAGATCCTGGTCAATCTCAGCACGGTCATCGTGCTTGTCACTGGTGGCATGGACGGTCGCCATCACGCGCCGATCGCTGGGACCAGTGCACCTTCGAGCGTGACGGTGGTCGCCCCAGGAGTGCCGGCGACCGTCACGCTGTTGGCCGCGAACGCCAGCCAAGCGCAGCTTGCCCACACGACCGTCGCCTACTGGGTCGAACGCGCCAACGAGTACTGCCGCCCGACGCTCGGCTACGGCAACGCGCAACTCAACGCGATGGACAGCATCCAGCCAACCGTGAACAGCTTTGGGTCACCGTGCGATTCCTACTACGCCAATAACGCGATCACCTTCGGCTTCGCGACGAGTGCCTGTAACGCGACGGCGTTCTCGACCTTCATTGCCCACGAATGGGGGCACGGCCTCGACGATCAGTACGGCGGTATCTCCAACAACCCCGGCGACGGCCTGGGCGAAGCCTGGGGAGACATCTTGGCGATGTATCTGGTCGACGACCCGAGGATCGGACTCGGCTTCCAGTTTCCGGGCATACCAGTGCGCATCGGCCTCAATACGCGTCAGTACACCAGCCTGACGCCGACGACGCCACCGCATCTCGCCGGTGAGGTCTTCATGGGGTTTGCCTGGAAGCTCCGCGAGCGACTCGCCGCGATCTTTGGCCGGCCGGCCGCCATCACGCTGACGAAGAACATCGTGCTAGGATCGATCGTCGCCGACGCAACCGATCAGGCGGGCGCGGTGCTCGAGGTCTTCATCGCCGACGACAACGACGGCGATCTGTTGAACGGCACGCCACACATGTCGGAACTGATTGCTACCTGTGCCCTGCATTCCCTGCCGCACCCGCCAGCACCATCGAGTGCCTCCACAAGCGTCTTCGGCAACAGCTGCGGCGGCGAATCGCGCGCCTTCTACGAGTTGTTCGATGGCCCGGTCGACCTGAGCGGCCTCGCCATGGAGCTTGTCCACAACGGCAACTCATACACGGTGCGGACTGGAGGCACGTACGTGCCTCCGACACCCAGCGCCGCGACACTCGCGCTTGGCGACGACTCGGTTACGATGGTGCAACTAAACGGCGCGTTCCCGTATCTCGGCGGCACCACAACGTCACTCGAGGTCTGCGCGAACGGATTCGTCTCGGCAGCGCCGGGCAACGCCACCCCCGCAATCGGCACGCTACCCAGCGTCACGAACCTGCTCGGATCGGCGCAGGCACGCTGGGGCACGTGGCACGACTTCAATCCGCCGCAGGGGGGGCAGGTGACGTTCGAACAGATCGGTTCGGTCGCTTACGTGACCTGGGACAACGTCGCCCACTTCCTCCAGCCCTCGCCCCCCAGCACCTGGCAGCTGCAATTCGACCTGAACACCGGCAACGTCACCTACGCCTGGCAATCGCTTGGCACAATCTCCGGCACCAGCGTGAACGAACGCTGGATCGTGGGCTACTCGAGCGCAGCTCCCAACCAAGACCTTGGCAGCCTAGACCTCTCAACGGCATTGCCGGCCACCTTCCAGGCTGGCGCAAACAATCGTGCAGCACTCTCTCTCTCCAGCACCACGCCGAACGCCGGCGGCAACCTGATGTTCACGACGACGGACTACGCGCCCGCCTCACCTGTTGGCATCCAAGTTCTGAGCCTGGTGCAATACAATCCTGGCATCGACCTCAGCATCGCCGGCATGCCTGGCTGCCGCAAGTTCACCGGCAGCGAAGTGACCGACGTCGTGCTGCCGGTCAACGGACAGTCCACCTACTCACTGCCGATTCCGAGCGCTGGGGTCTTCTTCGGGTTGGCTATCCACTCACAGACGTATGCGTTGTTGCCGGGAGCCAACGCGATCGGGCTGGTGGCGTCGAACGGCGTGAGCGCCATCGTCGGCTTGTAGGAACTGCCCCGGTGATTCGGGCTCGCATCAGGCGCCAACAGTCCGTGAAGCATCACTAGCTACCGCCGCCAACGCATGTCTTGACTGTTGGTGGCCAACTCATCCGTAGAGGCAGCGTGGCCCATTCGGACAGGGCATCGTGGGCCGCTGCGGCACCTACTTTTGCGGCTGCCAACCGTGCCTGGCTGGATCGTAGCGAACCGACACCTCCGGAAACTCGCGCAACAACGCCTCGGCACGGGCTCAAGCCAGGTTGGCGCGAGGAGTTCTAGACTGTGCGTTGTATGTCCTCTGCCTGTCGTCGCGCGCGGGTTCGAGTCGGTGGGCTCTGCCTGCGTTGCGTCGGGCGTGTGGCCGATGGAAGGCGACGGATTCTGGCGGTTACGTGCTGGGCGAGCTCGCAGTTGTTTGGCTGCTTGTCGCCGAGTGGTTGCCGAGCAACGCCTGAACCGAGTTGAGCTTTGCGGATGCATCGGTCACGTCCGGAAGCATGGCGAACAACGCTTCCACGCACTTTGGGTCGATGCTGTCGCCCTCAAGACTCCTCATGACCTCGATGGCTTGTTGCAGTGGCATCCCGGCGCGATACGGACGGTCGGCGCTGATCGCATCCCAGATATCCGCAACCGTGATGATGCGGGTTTCGATCGGAATCTGGTCTTGCGACAATCCCCATGGATAGCCGCCGCCTCCCATCTTCTCGTGATGCGCACCAGCAACGTATGCAAGCTCTCGGAACGGCGCGATGCGCGACAGGATCTCGAACGTGTGCACTGGATGCTCACGCATTTGCGTCCACTCGTCGTCATTCAGTTTGCCAGGTTTGTCGAGGACCTCGTTGCTCACGCCGAGCTTGCCGATGTCGTGCAGCATCGCAGCGCGCCGAATCCACCGTTGGCGTTCTTGGTCAAGCCCGAGATGTTGGGCAATCATCGTGCTGTATTCTGCGACTCGGCCACTGTGGCCCGAGGTGTATGGGCTCTTGGCGTCGATGACCTGGCCAAACCCGATCGCGATCGCGTCGAGGCGATCGTCATCAACTGCTACGGACTCGGCGCTCGGTTCGAGAGCCACAACGGTCGCATCCATGTCTTCTGCGTTGAGGCCGGCCCAGAAATCCGGCGCCGCGATCGTGACCAGCATTTGTGCTACCAGTTCTGGGTCAAACCAGGTGCCGCTGCGCCGCTGGATCTCGGCGGTTGCCGCCTCCTCTCCACCGGTTCGGTGGAACACGTCGACAACTTGCGACAGCAGCGCAATGCGCGAGAGCAGCGGGATCTGCTCGCCCGCGATGCCGCATGGGTTGCCTTTGCCGTTGTGGTGCTCGTCGAGGGACTGGATGCCGTCAGCGACTTGCTGATTGAAGCCTAGCTGCAGTGCGATTGCGGCACCGCGTTCGCAGCGCGATGCGTTTGCCGTTGCGCATCAGGTTCATCACCAGCTTGAAGCGCGTCCAAAGCCCGGCCTTCAGTCCGGTGTGCGAGAGCACGAACTTGCCGAGCTGGCGAATCGACTGCAGGTCGACGGTTTTGATGTCGTGCTTGGCCTTGCGATCGTCGGCTGCGTAGAGCTCACAGAGACGCGCGGCATTGCTGCTGCAGCCGGCGTCTTTGAGCAGCAAGGTGTAGTAGAGATCGCTGGCGGTGCGGTCGTCGAGAGCAAGCGTCTGCGCGAGCCGCATGCCGATGTAGCAGCAGCGCAGGGAGTGCCCTGGCGGCTGGCCCTCGGTGAGGTCGAGTGCGTAGCTGAGTGCTCCGATGACCTCGCTGAGCCGGAGCGCCGGTTGCTTGACGCGGTCTGCTTCGGCGGTTGCGTTCTCCATGGGCAATGGATCGGGCGTGCTCGCCGCGAACGTGACCAACTTGGCCAGCCGGGTCCGGGGTTGAGACGGCCCGCCGGCGCCGCATGGCAACCGGTCGCTGCTATCGCAATCTCGGTGCTGAGCGCGGGGCCTGGCGGCGGGCGTCAATGGCAGGGACGGCGGCGCGATCCAGGCAGCTGAGGTCCGTGCCTAGTGTCACGTCGTCATGGGTTTAAGCATGCGATCATCTCAGATCGCCCTCGACGGGCTCGTCTGTCGCGTCGCAACAGATCCTTTGCGACTTGTTGCGGGTGTTGCTTGAGAGTGTGGTCTCAGCGCTGCCGGATCTTCCACGCGATCGGCAATCGGGTGGTGGTCCCGGACGCGACGCCTACACTGCCATTGCCGCTGGACATCGTCCGGCCCTCGAAGGAATGCGCGGACACTTGGTATTCGCCGGCCAGTAGGCCTCGCACGACAAACGTCGGCCCGGACACGGCGATCACGAACGGTTTGGTCGTCGGTGCGGTGGGTTGCCAGATGCGCGCTGACAGCGACCTGGGCAGTGGATCGTCGCCGGTGAATACCCGTCGCTCAAGGGCAGCGATCCGGGAGCCTTCGCTGAGCCCGTCGAGTTCCGCGCCGGACAGAACCCGCTTGAAGTCACTCAGACCAGCCGCTTGCAAAGAGGTCGCTAGCCGTGCGCCGACGTTGAAGTCGCGATGACTGCCGAGAGTCTATGCGCGCTTGCTCGGGCTACTGGACTTCGACCCCCTTCCAGAACGCGACATACCCCTTGATGTTGGCGGCCTTGGGTAGTGGATCGGAGTAGTACCACGCCGCTCCCACGTTCTCTGCCTCGCCAACCACCACGTCGTAGTAGTTGGCCGTGCCCTTCCAGCTACAGACCGAAGTCATCTCGGCTTCGCGGAAGCAACCCTTCGTGAGACTCTCGGGCGGGAAGTAGTGATTGCCGTCAACCACGACGGTGTTGTCGCTGTCCGCAAGGACCGCGCCGTTCCAGATCGCTTGTGTCATGTCGACAGGGTAGACGGGCAACCTCAACTCGCAACATGCGGCCCGTGGCCTGCGCACTTTTGCACATCGCAGGATGTGCCGCGGGCAACACTTGATGACAGCTCCGGCACCTTGCGGCTGTCTAGACGCCGCATGCTTCGTGCTGAAACCTCTCCCTCTCGGCGTTGGCGTCGGCTGGGACTGGTTCTGGTCGCAGTCGTTGGTGCGTTGGCCGCCCTGCTGGTGCTGCTCGGCAACCCAGGCAACATGGGATTGTGTGGCGCCTGCTTTAGCCGCGACATCGCTGGATCGCTGCGTCTGCACGCGGAACCATCGATCTTCCGCCCCGAGGTCGCCGGCCTCGTGATCGGCGCGTTGGGCTGGTCACTGGCAAGTGGTCGTCACGTCGGTCGATCTGGTTCGGCGCATGTGGTGCTTTCCCCGCAGGTGCTGATCGACAGGCATGCCGCTTTGGTTTGCGCGCACTCTGCAACGCATCCAGAGCGAACTCGATCCACCTCACGAAGCCTGGGCGGCAATCGGCCTAGAGGAGCGGCTTGACGCAATGTTTGACGGCTACATGAACCGCAAGAATGGCCCGTTTGGCCACGACTACCTGCGAGCCGGTCGCTGCATGACTGCCTGGGTCGCAGGCGACTACGACCGCACCCTGAAGCTTTGGCGCGATGCAGGCGAAACGCTTGATCCAAGCTGGCTCGAGATCATCGGCGTCAAGGAGTTCGATCTGGTCGAGGCCGACCTCAAGTTCTTGGCAGCGAAGGCGGACAAGAAGTAGCCGTCACCAATGTCCGCAACAAAACTGCTGTTGCTGGGACAAGGCGTCCGGCGCTGGGTTCCGGGCCAGACATCGAGTTCTGCCTGCAGGTTGGCAAGTGCGCGCCATCGGGGTTGAAGGCCTCCGGTGGCCTGGAGGTGTCCGCGCTAGTTGGAGATCGTGACGCTCGTTCGGTTGGAGAAGGAGACCTCGAGGCTTGGTGGCATGATCGCGCATGAGGAGGCGCCACTGAACACGTTTGCCCACTGAGTGAAGAGTTGCACTCCCGCCAAGTTGGGGTCACATGGAATCGGTAGAGCAAGGTAGCCACTAGATGACAGTGCGGGAGTGACCATGATGAAGCTCAGTAGGTCGCTGTTAATCTGGCAACTGCCACACGGCACGGTCGAATCCGAGAACATGACGCTAACCAAATGTATAGCTTGTGTCGGCGAATTCGAGAGCAACCGCAGCTTCCAATTGCCGAGCGCAACGGGCCCATTGTAGTTGTTCGTGCCACCGTTGCCGCAGCCACCTCCAAGATCCACGACTGGATTGTCACCGAAGCTTTCGATGACGTTGCCTACAACGCTGCTATTGAAGGGAGGGGTTAAGTCAGCCTCCATCCACACGAGCATGGCTTCGTCGAGATCGGGTTGGGCTAGGGCGCTCGGGTTCGTTGAGACGACGCGGGTCGCAATCGCTGGCTTGATTGCAGTAGTGCTACCGCCTCCGACTGCCTGCGTACGGTGACCACACGGCAGGCAGGAATCTGGGTCGACACCGGCATACGCGATGTCGTAGTCCAATGAACCGGCTGAGGCCTCGTATGCCCAGGCCACCAAGTTCTTCATTCGGACTTGCCCAACCGCCGGGTCACGTTCGTCAATGTTTGGCGTGGCAGCAAATGCCACGGCCGGCGGAGTTGGGTAAAATGTGCTGTAAGCTGCGGAGATGAACCGACAGTAGATGTCCGAGGGGCCTGTGTTGCCAACTTCATGTTGCTGGTATGCGACGAGGTGTGCATTAACACCACCATCGACAACCGCATTGAACTCGTCGACACCGACAGTTGCCGCCACAACGCTAGTCGCATTGACTGCGCCATAGGCGCCGACAAGGCCGCAATGCACATCTCGATCGGTACCATAGTCACGCTCCCAAACGGCTAAGAATCTGCCGCTGGTGCTGCCACTAGCATCGTTGATCGCTGGGTTGGCTGCGCCTGGACTTGCATCCAATGTGTGAGGCGCAGACCACAACGTGAACGTGGTCATGTCGATGGAAACGCAGCTGATCCCGGTGGAGTCGTCAAACACGACGATGGCGACTCTAGCAAGGCCGGCACGTAGCCCGCTAGTTCCGCTGCAATCGGGGTTGATCTCGTTGGCAGGGCTGGCGGCAATGTCGATGATTGGCGATACCGCTGCTCCAAACACTGGGTAGCTATTCATGCGCCGTCCGCGAATGTCCCACGGCCCAAACAGCGTGTTTCCATCTTGGAACACGACGACCCAGTCTTCGGGTAGAGGGGGGGATGCGTAGCCGCGGACATTGCAAACCGAGGGGTTGATCTCAAGGCCTGACTCGTTCGTCCAGAGCACCATGGAACCGACGAGCGCTCCCGTCATGTCCACGCGTTGCCCGCGGATGTCGAGGTCGGCCTGCGAAAACTGATGTTCCCACACGACCATGCATTCTCCGGCATGTGCATTCCACCCAACGTCGGGGTCTGCGGCAGGACTCGCGCTCACGCTCGCCATGGTGGCGATCAGCGGATCGAGGACCATTGGGTAGGCCGCACGATCAACGTAGGTGCTCGGCAGCGTGAATCGAATCAGGTCGCCATCGTACGATTGGCCTCCCGCCACTCGGCCCCCGAGTGCATCAATCGCAAGGACCGCTCCAAAGTAGACTCCACCAATGCCTGGAATGTGGAACTCTATGCCCTGATCGTTGGCGCCGGGTTGCGACGTATGGAGATCTGTTGTGATGCGACCTTCGACGATGAGGTCTCCGACACCGGCCGGTGCGGACGCAAAGGAGAAGTTCTGCTTGATGCCATCGGCGCGGGCTTCATAGGTCTCGACGACGCCGTTGCCTCGAGCAAACGACGCGACCATGCCCTTTTGCTGTGGGGCAACCTTTGCCACTGCCGCGCGATCGAAGAGCACGTTCTCCCCACGCCGAATGGAGCTCAGAGTGAAGCGCACGGGGTAGTTCCTCGCCGCAGCCGCGCCTAGCGCGGGGGTGTATTCGAGGCCGTCCATGTCGAGCACTGCCTTGTATCCAGGCCCACCAGCTCGAAGGGCACCATCGATGAAGTCCATACCGAACGACTGCGCAACGACAGGAATCAACTGGGGTTGATCGCTTGGCGACTCTGTCGCGAGGTTCTGTGTCGTCGCGGGTGAGGCGACGGCTAAGGCCAGCGAGCACGTGAGGAGCGAACGTATGGATAGGAGGTTCATGGTTGGGTTCCTCATTGGATTTGGGTTCGCAGGGCGTCGGACAGGTCGGACCCAAAGGTGCCGCAGGCTGCGGAACTCGGGTCCAAGATCAGCCACTGGTGAGTGAACGTTGCTCCGGCCAGCGCTGCGGCGGCAGGAATCGAAACTGCGACGAAGGCGTCGCCACGCGCGTCCGTGGTGCGCGAGATGGTGAAGCCCGAATATGGCTC
>CAXBFC010000014.1:0-35169 GCA_963974725.1 uncultured bacterium
CCCCGTCGAGTTCGAAGCTCGCTATCATCAACGCGTGGCTACGGTAGCCGCGTAACTCAACCGTCAACCAAACTGGGGAAGGTCACCCGGGACCGCAGCTTGAATGACCTACACCAGACCCCGATCTGATGCCTGAACAACAACGCCTTCCTGACGTGGTCATTATTGGGGCCGCGAAGTCCGGAACGTCCTCACTGGCGAGACGCCTGGACAAGCACCCGCAGGTTTGCTTGTCGAAAGACAAAGAGCCCGAGTTCTTCTCGCACGATGAGAAGTACTCCCGTGGGTTGGGCTGGTACGCGGATCAGTTTGCCGCGGCACAGCCTGGGCAGTTGTGCCTTGATGCTTCGACATCCTATTCACGCTCGCCGCAATATCCCAAGGCCGCGGAGCGCCTGCACCGTCACTGCCCCGGTGCCAAGCTGATCTACCTGATGCGCCATCCGATCGACCGGGCGTTCTCGCACTTCATCCATCGCCACAATCGCGAGCTGAAACCGGGCCAACCGTTCGATGTCGACTTCGAGACTCACGTTGCCAGTGATCCGGTCTGTCTCGATTCCAGCGACTACAAGTTCCAGATCGAGCAGTACATGCGCTTCTATCCGCGGGATTCGTTCATCTTTCTCTTCTCCGACGAGTTCATGGCCGATGAACTAGGGACTTTTAAGCGTGTCTGTGATTTCACCGGTATCGAGTTTGACTCGCGCCACTTCCCGCCGGTTGCTAGCCGCGTGAACACCGCGTCTGACTATCGAGAGGGCGCCGTCCGAGCGAGTGTGACCGCGTCGATTCGCGCTATCCCAGTCATTGGAAAGGCGGCGTATTTGGCGCCCCGGCCGCTGCGGAGTGCCTGCTATCGGGCCTTGAGGTGGTTTGGCGGAGGTAAGAGCGCCGAGTCGCGGTTCACTCCACCCAGCATTCGGCCCGAGACACGCGCACGACTGCTCGAGCGATACCGGCCGGCCTTGGAGTGGGTGGCCGAACTGACGGGCCGTGATCTGTCGTCATGGATGCTTTGATTGCTCTTCGGGTCTGCCCGAAGTGTACGAGCCCGCTCATTCGCTTCACCAATTTGCGGCACAACTGGCTTCCAGAGCCCGACACACAATTGACTGCGGTGCTTGCGATGGGGCAGGCCAATCTGGCTGCTCAAGCACACAGATGCTCGAACCACGCATCTCGACTAGTCGCGCGTGTCGCAGTCGGTGACCGAGATCTCACCCGGTGCGCAAATAACCAGGTCCAGGCCACCGGTCGGTTGCACGACAAAGCTTCCATGGCAAGCCGGCACTAGCAGCGCTTCACGGGAGATTTCTCGTGCATGACCTCTAGCACTCACAGAGCCGTCACCATCGAGGCCAACCAGCACGCAGTAGCCACCATGCCCTGTGATCTCTACTGGTCGATCCAGGTGATATCGAAACATCCGAAACGACGGCGTGGCAACCAACCGCTGACCGCCGTTACCAACAGCCGTCACTTGTTGATTGAGTGCGGGTCGTGAATGCACATCAATGCATCGCATCGCATCATCGACGTGAGTGGCGCGACCTCGCCCCCAATCGGACAAGCGATGGGTGATGTCGCTGTTCTGCTGCACCTCCAAGACCAGCACATCTCCGCCTAGGGCGTGCACCGTTCCTGGTGGCACATGCACGACGTCGCCAGCCTTCAGCGTGAGAACATTCAGCAGCTCCTCGAGCTCACCAGTTCTCAGCCCCGCGACAAAGCGGTCCATGTTGACGCCCTCTTTGAGACCGACGTAGGCCTTCGCGTCCCTCCCAGCCTCCAAGACCAACCAGCACTCCTCTTTTCCGCCATCACCAACGGCTTCCGCATCGCTCGGGTGCACTTGCAGGGAGAGGGTTTCTTGAGCGTGCAGATACTTGACTAGCACTGGAAATCGACCGCCGTAGCCTTTCGCGGCACTCCCCATGAGGTCTGCGCCGCCGGCCTCGCGTAGGTCGGCGAGCGAGCCAGCAACGTTGCTTAAAGCACTCGAGCGGTCCGGGCGATCGTATAGGAGCCATGCTTCGCCGATGGGCGGCACGGTGCCGGGCTGCTCACGCAAGGACTGCAGCGCACTTCCACCCCACACCTTCGGCACCAATAGCGCTTCGAGCGCGATTGGCCCGAGCCCACGCAGGCCAGGATCGAATTCGCCTGGTTGTGAGGCCTCGTTTTGGTTCATGGTCGTGTCTGTCGACGAGCGCTTCCAAATGGCAGCTCGAATCGCTGGCCAACTACTGCGTAGATCGCGTTGTGTTGCGAACGCGCCGGGCTGCCGCTCGACCGCGAAGCCCACTGAATGCGAGCCAGCAGAAACACGGTGGGCCATGCCATAGGTAGCGTCTGCCGAGCCGACGCGGTTCTTGCAGTAACCGATGCAGCCATTCGAGCCCAAAGCGCTGCACCACGGGCGGTGCACGACGAATGGCGCCGCAGACGAAGCTGAAACTAATGCCGACGCCGATCCACCAGGACTGCGGCAGGATGGAGTTGATCTTGCTAATGAGCAGTTCTTGCTTCGGGGAGCCAAGCGCCACGAAGACGATGTCTGCTTGGCTCTGCTTGACGACGCGGCGCAGCTCTTCCATCTGGGTTGGATCGTTTTCAAACCCCATCGATGGACAGTAGGTGCCAGCGACTCGAAGGCCTGGATGATCCTTCGTCAACTGCTCGGCTGCTGCATCGGCGCAACCCGGATCGCCGCCGAGAAAGAACACGCTCCGCTGCTGCGCCGCCGCCCCGGCAGTCAGGCTGTGGATGAGATCTGATCCAGCGACCCGTTCTGGAAGCGGTGTGCCCTGTAGCTTCGAGGCCCATACTAGGGGCATGCCATCGGCGACGACGACTGTTGTGGCAGAGTAGACGCGTCGGAACTCGGCCGAGTTGCGCAGTCGACGCATGTGGTCGAGGTTGGCGGTCGCGATCCATCCTCCGCGATTGTGTTTCAGACTCTGAAACACATGGGCAACGCACTGCATTTCCGTGATCGCGTGCAAGCGCGCCCCAGCCAAAACTACCTCGGGTAGTTGGCTCGAATGCATGGTTGCTGGGGGTGGCGCGTCGGTCATCGGACAGTTCGAAAGCTGCAAACTCGGGTGGGGCAAGACTCCGAGGTTGGTTCAGGGAGATCACCTAACTGGACAGGATATCCCACTCTACCTACTTTCTTGAAAATCGGTGGAATTGGCATGCAAGTGACGGTCGCAGTCTAGCTAGCTATCGGCCGATGGCACTGGGCCGTAAGCCGTAAGGAGGCCCGCATGAGCAAGAGCACAGACTCTCACTACTTCGGACCTTCTGACGGCGGCCTAAAGGTATCGGTTCGCGCTGGGCTATGGAAATGCCGCTGAGCCACCAACCGAGCCACCAACCCCCCATACCAACGCCACGATCACTCAATCAGCCGAAACAACCGAAACGAATCCGTCGGCACACCTCTACGGTCCACGATCGTCTCCGGACTGCGCCAAACCAACTCGTAGCCCGGTATCGACCGCAAAACAGCCTCGTCCTGGCTCAACAACAACTCAGCGGCCGTGCCGACAAGGGGCGCTTTGGCCAAGGCGTGCATGCCACCGAGGTAGTAGCCGCGATTCCACAGCATGAAGCGATCGATCAGCAGGTAGCGGCATTGGAAGCGTTCGAGGAACAGGCGGCGGACATCGTCGGTGGTGCCGTGGAAGAACGCGTTCATGAACGCTTGGAATCTGGCTCGGGTGCGGGGGTTTTCCCACTTCGGTTGCAGGACGATGGGGCGGCCGGTGTGGGCGAGCACGGCGGTGCTGTTGTATGGGTCGCAGCCGACGGCTTGGTCTTCTGGGACCAATGCAGGCAGTTCGCGGACCATGGTGGCGATTTCTTCGGAGTGCCACGTTGGCGAATACCACGAGATGACGCGGCCGCGTAATTCGTTGACGAAGAACAGCGTCTGCAGGAGCACGACGGCGATGAGTAGGATGTTCGTGCGGCGGCTTGCGTGCGGCTGCGAATACCGACGGAGCGCGAGGCATGCCGCTACGGGCAGTAACAGTCCGGCGAGCACCATCATGCGCATGGTGAACCATGCCGCCGCGAGCGTCGCTAGGGTCAGCAAGGCGAGCGAGGCTTCGGCTTGGTTGTCATGCGTTCCGCGCCAGGTTCGGCGCAATACGACGAAGAGCCATGGCACCGCGAGGAGCAGCGACAGTTGGAACACTCGGAGTGCCACGAATGGGCCCATCGTCGCAAACGGTCCTTGCCACATGATGCGCGCTTCGAACGACAATTCGGCCGGGTCCAGGGGCAGGATGCCGAAGTGTTCGATCTTGGCTGCCATCACGGCGCGGACGTGCGTGAAGTGCTCTCCGGCATCCGTCAAGGCGGCGATGGCGGTCCATGCCAATAGGGTGAGCAGCGTGGCCGCGATTCTGATGGCTCGAGGCTTTGGACTCAGTGCGCGTGCGACGAGGAGCGCGGTCGCGACCTGCAAGGGGAATGAGATGTAGGCGTATTTGGCTCGCAGGGCGGGCACGGCGAGGGCCGCGCCGAACAACGTCGCCGGGATCAGCCAGGCACGTGGCGGGGCGAGGGCGTTTCGATCCTTCCAGAGAAACCAGATGAGCAACCAGAGGGCTTCGACCGAGATCACGAAGCCCATCGCAAACCATGTCGCGGCGGCGGCGCTGACGAACAGGCCAGCGGCGAGGTAGTCTCGGGTGCGCCGCGTTCTTGCCGCGCGTGCCAGCCACCATAGATGGATCGCGTAGAGCGGCAGGCTCAGGTCCTCGCGCATCAGGACGAATCCGATGGTGCGGTAGTTGGCGGGCAGAGACGCCCATAACAGCGCTGCCAGGGATGCCCATTTGACCGAACGCGTGATTTGCCATGTCGCGCCATACACACCTAGCACCGCGAGCGAAGCGAGGAACGACATCACGATGACGCATAGCTTCGATAGTTCGAAGTCTCCGAAGCCATGTAGCCATGCGATCAGATACTCCTGGCCGACGGTGAAGCGCGAGGGGATGTCGACGAGGTCCGGGTGCTCGATGCGAGGGTCGGCTCGGAAGTCGGTGGGGGTGCCGCCTGGGTCCGCTAGTCGCTTGGTGATGTAGAAGAGCAGCCCTGGGTCACTCTTGAATCGGCCGGTGTCGTCGGTTGCCGTGTAGCCGGGATCCGTGAACGTCTGCTGGATCCGCAGGCCGGTGCTCGCAAGAACCAGTGCGGCAACCAGGAGCGCCCCTAGCCATCGTGGCAGATCCGCGCGAGTTGGCACCGGCTCGCTCATGGTCGACATCGCGTCACGCTAGAGTGCGGCAACAGGAGGCGCTAGTTGGGATCACGTCGTGATCGATATCCGACGGAGTGCCACGGGGACTTCGCATCGCGTGATGCGTGGGGATCAGTCGATCCTCCGGACTGGGCCGGGTTGCATGGTGGTTGGGTGATCCCATTCACGCGTCACGCGTGCAACGCCGAAGCGATCGCCATGCGGAAGGTCTGTTTCCGCCATAAGCCCTTTATCCAAAGGACTTAAAATATGGTGGGCAGACGCAGATTTGAACTGCGGACCCTGGCATTTTCAATGCCATGCTCTACCAACTGAGCTATCTGCCCGACCATCCAGCTCACCCCGAAGGGCCTGCTGGCTCCACCGTTACCGGTGTTGCGCGGAGGACGGTAGCCACAGATGCAGATCTTCGCAAGCCTCAGATCCGAGAGTCATCGACTCGCTGCCAGGCCCGAGTCTAGTAGCCGAGCACGAACTTCAGGCCATCGCTCACTTCCGCGCCTTCACCACCGAACGCCGTGTTCGCGCTGGTGCCGATCACCGCGGACTGCAGGTAGATCTCGCTGCCAGCCAGGGCAAGGTTGTTGGGGATGCCGCTGAACTGCAGCGGAAACCAGGTGAACGTCGGGCCAGGCAAGAATAGCGGCACGATGTAGTGTTGGTCGCCGCGGGCGAGCCACCTGCAGCCGGGCAGGCCGAAGTGGTCGAGCGGCGCGTTTTCGGGGCCGAAGCCGATGACGCCGACGTGGAACATGAACGTTCCTGGCGCCGGTGGGACGCCTTCGGTGCGCACGCGGAAGGTTATGGGCGGCATGCCGATCTGCGGCATGACTACCGGGGCGAGCGTCATGCCGCAGGCGGGGCCGAAGTTGGTCGCGCACGGATGGGGCAGCGCAGTGCCGCCACTTTGGTAGTGCACGTTGGCGTTGACCATGCGGCCTGCGAGCGCTGGAGCGACATACGCCTGGGCGCTGGCGAAGCTGCTGCTCAGGGTCAGTTCGCTTGTCGTGAACGTGGTCGGTTGGGCCGGCGATGGCGGGCTGAACAGGTGCTGGGCTTGGTTGACTACGATCGCGAACTGGATCGTCTCGTTGGCGCCGATGGGAATGGGGTTCTGCAGGGCGCAGGCGGTTGGCTGGCCGGGGCCGGCGGCGACGAACTGGCTCAGCGAGCGGTTCTTCCAGTTGATCGAGGTTAGCGACGAGCCATCGCAGGCGAGTGCGATCGCGCAGTTGCCGGTTGTTCCTAGCGGCGCGTCGAAGTTCAGATCGAGCGAGCTGATCGTGATGCCGGCAGGGTCGTGGCACGTCAGGGTGAAGTAGACGGCCTGGCCGCTTTCGCTGCCGCCGAACGTGGTCGACAGCGGGCTTTGGGCGCTGACGCTGACACTGCTGCCGGCGACGAGCAGGCTGGTCAGCGTCGCCGACGCGAGGGGGAGCAAGCGGTTGTGCATGGCGTTCCTGGGGTGGGAGACGCCGGTTAGCTTAGCGCGCACAACCTACGCCCGCAGGCATGCGCGGGCCGCTGCGACGTCTTTGGTGATTTGCGCCTTGAGGTCGTCGGTGCCGTCGAACTTGCGTTCGGCGCGTAACAACTGCCGGAACGTGACTTCGAGTTCGCGGTCGTAGAGGTCGCCTTTGTAGTCGAGCAGGTGAACTTCCAGGCTTTGCTTGCCGTCGTCGAACGTCGGCCGCGTCCCGAGGTTGGCGACGGCTGCAAAGGTGTCGCCATCGACGACGGCTTCGACGGCGTAAACACCGCTGGGCGGCACCGCACCGGCGGTTAGCGTGACGTTGGCAGTCGGGAAGCCGAGCGTTCGGCCGCGGGCTGCGCCGTGCTCGACGTGGCCGAGCACGCCGGGGAAGCGGCCGAGGAAGGTGCGGGCACGGGCGAGGTCGCCGGCGGCGATGGCTTTGCGAATCGCGGTGGAGGACACCGGCTGGCCGTCGACTTCGAACGGGGCGCCGGTCGCGACCTGGAAGCCCAGTTCGCTGCCGAGATCGCGGAAGTGTTGGGGGGTGCCTTGGCGGTCCTTGCCGAGGGCCGAGTCGTAGCCGAGCAGCAGGGCGCGGGTGCGCAGCTTCTCGACCAGCAGTTCTTCGGCGAACTGGCGCGCGGTCAGGTTCTGCAGGCGCGGTTCAAACTCGAGCAGCACGAGGCGCAACACGCCGGCGCGGCGCAGCAGGCGCAGCCGGTGTTGCACGCTGACGATCAGCGGCGGCGCCGAGCCGTGCAGGACCTGGTCCGGGTGGTTGGCGAACGTGACCACCGTCGGCATGCCTCGATGCGACGACGCCATTTCGAGTAGCTGGTGCAGCAGTCGCTGATGGCCCAGGTGCACACCGTCAAACACCCCAACCGCGACCACGGAATGGCTGCTTTGATCCTGATCGCCGTAGACCGACACCAGGTCGAGTTCGCGCAGGGCGTCGAGGCCGTGGATCAGTCTCATGGTTCGTTTGGGTCAGCCAGCTCGGCGGAGCCCTGTGTACCGGAATCTGCGTACCGTATCCGGCCCGCGAGGCCCCCAGATCAGGCCCGCGCCTTCCACTCGCTTTCCAGCTCGAGCAACTGCGACTTCACCCGCAGCTTCTCGCCGGAGGTCAGCCGATCCACGAAGAACACCCCTTCCAGGTGGTCGATCTCGTGCTGGACGATCCTCGCCAGCCAGCCTTCGCACTTCAGCGACTGCTCTTCGCCCTTGAGGTCCTGGTAGACGACGGTGATCTCGACGGAGCGCTCGACGTCGGCTTGGATGCCCGGGAAGGACAAACAGCCCTCCTCCCCGAACTCTTTCTTCTTCTTGCGGACGATCTTGGGGTTGCAGATGACCAGCTCGCCGGAACGGTCGTCCTTGCTGCCGCTGGGGTTGAGAACGAGCAATTTCTGCTCGATCCCGACCTGGGGGGCCGCCAGGCCGACTCCGCCCTCCTCATACATGGCCTCCATCATCTTGGCTGAGAGCTCTTTGAGCTCGTCGCCGAAGTCGGTTATGGGCTGGCCGCCGTGGCGGAGAATCGGGTCTGGGTAGATGAGTACTTCCATTCGGCCGGCAGTTCTTTGCGGTGGTCAGGGCAGGTGCCACGTTGCGGGGGTCGGGTTTGTTCGCTAGATTGTTCCGCCCTTTCGTCCGCGTCAAGCAGTCCCCAAGCTGCCTTTTCGCCAATCTCGTGTTTCTCGCACGTGAATCTCAGCAGCATCCGATGGTGGATCTAACCAAGTATCTAGAGCAGGCAGCCGACGCGGCCAAGCGTCGTAATTACGCGATGGCCGTCAAGATCTACGGCCAGGTGCTCGCGATCCAGCCGGACTTTGGCGAGGCCCGCGCCGGGCTGCGCAAGGTGCTGTTCCAGAAGGTCGCGCAAAAGCCGGCTTCCAAACTGACGGCGATTCTGTTCGGCGGGCTCAACTTGCCGATCGCTGGCTTGATGCGGTTGGTTGGGCAGCATGCTGCGGCAGCCAAGGGCTACGAGCGTTACCTTGCCTATGACCCGACTGCCGAAGGTGCGAATCTCAAGTTGGGCAACTCACTGGAGCGCGCCGGGCTGACGAAGTCGGCGCTCGCGGTGTATGCGGCGTATGCCGAGCATCAGCCTCGCTGCCTCGAAGCGTGTCGCGCGGCCGGCGCGCTCTATTACGAGCAAGGCCAGGTCAACGAAGCGCTGGGCATGTATGAGCAGGCGCTCAAGGTCGATCCGCGCGATCAGGATTCGCTGAAGGCTCGCAAGAACCTGGCGGCTGAGGGCGCGTTGGCGAGCACCGGCATCGAAAAGGCCGAGAGCTCGCGTGAGCTGATCAAGGACAAGGACAAGCAGCAGAAGCTCGAGCGTTCGGACCGGTTGCAGTTGTCGGCCGATGAGGTCGATGACGAACTCGCCAGCATCGAGGAGCAGCTGCAAGCCAACCCCGGCGACCAAAAGCTGCTACGCCGCGCGGCGCGGCTGCGCGAGATGGCCAAGGACCTGCAGGGGGCACTCGACCTGATCGACCAGCTGCTGCAGAAGAACCCGACCGATTCCGAGTTGCTCGAGATCGCCAGCGACCTGCGCATTCGTCTGCAGGAGCAGATGGTGCAGAAGGCAGTCAAGCGCGGCGATGACGGGGCAGCCAAGCGTGCGAACGCGGCACTGGGCGAACTGCGCGTGGGCGAGGCCCGCCGGCGCGTCGAGCGCAACCCGTCGGACCTGGGCGCTCGCTACGATCTGGGCGCCGGCTTGCTCGAATCGGGCGAGATCGACGAGGCCATCAAGGAACTGCAGCAGGCCGTAAAGGACCCGCGCAAGAAGACCGACGCAATGTTCTTGCTCGGCCGTGCGTTCCAGCTCAAGGACCTGCCGGACCTCGCCCTCGGACAATACGCGAAGGCGTTGGTAGCGGCCGGTTCGGGCGTCCGTGCCAACGAAGCCCTCTACGAGATGGGCGTCATTTGTGAGGGACAGGGCAACAAGCAAGCTGCCCTGGGCCACTTCACCAAGATCATCGAACAAGACATTGGCTTCCGCGATGTCGCCAAAAAGGTAGAAGCTCTCAAAAACTGAGCCTCCGCCGACTAGCCTTACCAACCTCCCTAACGACTGAGATAGAGACCGAGATACCACAAGATGGCCCACAGCAAGCAAGCAAGAAAGCGCATCCGCACGTCGGATCAGCAGCGCGTGATGAACAAGTCCCGCATGAGCCGCCTCAAGACCGAGGTCAAGAAGCTCATGGCGGCCGTTGAGACTGGCGACAAGGGCAAGGCCACCGAAATCCTGCCGCTCGTTTGCAGCTGCATCGACAAGGCAGCCAAGCAGAACATCATCCACGCGCACAACGCATCCCGCCGCAAGGGCCAGGCGATGCGTGCCGTGTCGTCGATGAAGTAGGCAGCCGCTTTTTGGGGCGCTGCTCCTCTGGAGTGCTGCTCCTGTGGGGTGTTGCTCCTTTGGGGCAGACTACACCTTCGGAGTTGACTCTCTCTGAGTCGGTTGGCTCCGCGATCTTGAGACGATCTGTTGGTCGGTCTCGCCGAGCGCTGCCATGCGCGCGCGATCACGTTCGTGCCGGGGACGCCTACCCATCAGGCGTCGCAACAACCGTCGCACCGGCAATCGGTGCGTGTAGCGCTTCATGCGCCAGCGGTGTGCCCTATTAGGCCTGCAGCAACTGCAGAGCCGCTTGGGGCTGCGTGTTCGCCTGCGCCAAGATCGAGATGGCGGCCTGTTGCAGGATCGAGTTCCGCGTCAGCGCGGAGGTCTCGACGGCGACATCGACATCGCGAATGCGCGACTCGGCGGCACTGAGGTTCTCACTCTGGATCTGAAGGTTGGCGATCGTTGTCGACAAGCGGTTCTGGGCCGCGCCGAACTGACCACGAACGCGACTGACGGCGTTGATGGCGCCATCGAGTTGCGACACCGCAATCGTTGGAAAGCCGCCGGAGCCGATGTCGAGCGACGACAAGCCGAGCGTCGATGCCAGCGTGTCGGAGGTGCTCAGTTGGATGGTATCAATGCCGGTGGTCGTGCCGGTGCCGACTTGGAACGTCAGGGTCGAGCCCGTGCCGTCCAGCAACTTGACGCCGTTGAAGGTCGTCGATTGCGCGATCCGGTCGATCTCGTTGATGAGGTCGGTGAACTCCTGGTTGAGCGTGGCGCGGTCGGCGTCACTGACCGTTCCGTTGCTCGCCTGGATCGACAGTTCTCGCATCCGGATCAGGATGGAGCTGACTTCGTTCAGCGCGCCTTCCCCCGTCTGCGTCAGCGAGATGCCATCTTGCGCGTTTCGGATCGCCTGGTTGGTCGATCGGATCTGCGCCCGGAAGCGTTCGGAAATGGCGAGGCCCGCGGCGTCGTCAGATGCCGTGGAGATTCGAAGACCTGTGGAGAGCCGTCGGTAGTTCGCTTGCAGCCGGTCCGTTGTCTGCGACAACGAGCGCTGTGCATTCAGGGATGCGATGTTCGAATTGACCCGTAAGCCCATCTGTGTTCCTCGAAACCTCTAGGTGCGATGCCATGGGGGATACCGCAGCACCTTGTTGGGAAACACATCGACCGTCGCTTGAGTCCTACTTCAGGAAAACTTCGCGAGGCTTGCGGGTTGCCCCGGTGACATGGCCCATGTGCAGCAACCAAGCGGGGTTGTCCCACTGTTTGGTTTTGAGACGGCCGCCCGATTTCGCCGTGGTCCGACCGGTCCCGGCTTGCGACGTGTTTCGTTTTGGGACGGGCTGCTCGGCGTAGAGCCGGACTGAGAGCCGGACTGCGAGCTGGACCGGGCCGCGCCATGGGGGCGAACCCGGGCGCAGCCGGCTGGGCCAGTCCTCCGGACTAGCCGGGCCATCCGAATCCGCAAGGCCGCGCAACGATGTCGGCCGACTTAGCTGCCCGACTGGGCCACCCGACTGACTTGCCCGATTGGGCCGCCCGATTGGGCCGCCCGACTGGAGCCACCCGACTGAGTCACTCGACTGGGCCGCCCGACTGGCCCGCCCGACTGGCCCGCCCGACTGGCCCGCCCGACTGGCCCGCCCGACTGAGCCGCCCGACTGAGCCACCCGATTGGGCCACCCGACTATCGAATCAGGCGGGTGTAGCGGTAGTTCGCTTGCATCGTCAGCGTCAGGATCGCGGTCGAGTAGACGCGGCCGCCGTCTTCGCCCCAAGCGCCGACCGGATCCCAGGACCCGAACGTGTTGGTGTTCGCAGCGTTGGACTTTTGGTTCGGGCCGACCGCGCGCTCCAGCGCCTTCTGCCACTGCGTCCACTGCCTGCCGCCCTTCTGGAACAGAGCGTAGGTGGCGTAGTACCAGTAGTAGTGGTCGATCGATCCGTCCTTCTCGTCCCACTTGGGGGGCGTCTTGGTCAGCAGGTTGGCGGCCGCATTCATGATCGGCTTTTCCTTCGGGTCCTGTTCGAGGAAGAAGCGGCAGAACAGACCGACGGCGGTGAGCGCCTGGCTCTTGGCCGCGGGGAACTTGATCTCGTGGTCGCCCTTCTTGCGACCGCACAGTTGGCCGGCCTTCTGGTAGCCGTGCAGACCGGTGGGGTCGCTGACGTCGTCGAGGAACACGCCGGCGAGGCGCAGCGCTTCGTCGTTGACCTTGAGGTTGAAGAACTTGCCCGACTTGTAGGCCATGATCGCCCAGCCAGTCACCGAGATGTCGTTGTCTTGATCGCGCGGTTGGTAGCGCCAGACCGAGTACGGGTTGCGGTGCGACTCGAGGTATTCGAGCGCACGTTGCGCCGGCTTCTCGAGCAGCTTGTAGTCCGACAGCCCGTAGGCTTCGCACAATGCGTAGGCCGCGATCGCGTGGTCGTAGACGAAGTCGTGAGCCGCGCGCCCGCCGATCAGGCCGGTCTCCTTGTCTTGTTCGCGGATCAACCACTTCACGCCGCGCTTGACGTTGTCCTTGTACTTACCGGACCGCAGCGTGTTGTTCTCGCCGAGGAACGCCAGCAGTGCGAGTGCCGTGACGCCCACGTCGTGAACGGCGTTGCCGGGGCCGGTGCACGCGGGCATTGCCGGGTTGTCGTGCTTCATGAAGCCGTCGGCATCCCAGCGACCGTTTTCGTCCTGGTGGCGCGCGAGCCAGATCAGTCCGTTCTCAACGATTACGGAGGAAGTGCGTCCGCCAGGCCCGCCGCCCTTCTTGCGGCTGCCGTAGGGGCCTTTCGCGCCGCCGGTCAGTCCAACGGCTGCGTTCCACTGGTTGGACTCGAACGCCGAGTCGGACGGGCTCTCTGGTAGATCCGATTCGTTCGCGTCTTCGGACACCTGATCCGAAACGGTCACGTCTTCGACTGGCGTGATGTCGGGATCGACTTCCTTCTTGAGCTCGGGCGGCGTCGGCGGTGGTGGTTGCTCGATCTCCTGCTTGGTGGTGTCGGTCATCTGCACGCGGACCGTTGGCTGCTTGGGTTGTTCGGGTGGCAGGAACACCCAGATCAACAGCAGCAACACGGCGTGCATGGCGGCGGACATCAGCAGCCAGGGCGACTGCTTGAGCCGGTCGCCCATCATCTCCTGGAACGTGGCGTTCTCTCCGAACGCGCGATGAGTACGGACCGGTAGCTGAAATGAGTGCATCGGAGAGCTCCTTCCTGCGCTGGCCTGCAGCGCTAGTGGCGTCTTGTGGTCACGAGCCGGAGAACAGCGTGTTGTTCGGTTCGATGACTGGTTGCTTCCAGTAACGGCCCGTCCATCTGATCGGATCACTTCAAGGCGTAGTTCTTCGCGCGTTTGCAGTCGCTACAGTTTTTCTCATGCAAAGGTCCCGTGCCTTGAACCCGTTTGCATGGTTGCTCGTTGTCAGTGCCTGCGCCACAAGTTGTGCGCTGGACAATGGCGACCGCCGCCGCGCCCTCAACTACCTCGACGCGAATTGGATGCCGAGCACGACCACTGGTCGTTGGCTTGCAGCACCTGTTGCGTTGCCCGTCGGGATTGTCGCCGGAGCAACCGACGCGATTGTCTTGCACCCGCTGAGTCAGATCGATGACGCGTGGGTCGACACCGTCGATGTTGTTTGGGACTTCGATGACAACACCGATTTCCGCACGGTCTTGTTGGTGCCGTTGGCGGCTGTTGCGACGCCGGTTGTCTTCGGTGTGACCTGGGTGTTCCGAGCAGTCTTCGACTTCGACGATTCGGTGCGCGAGGCTGAGCCCGCAGAGGTCGCGGAGCCAGATGCGGATCCGAAGCCCGCTGGGACGCCCGCTGTGAAGTCTGCCGAGGAGAACAAGTGATGCGTGCTACTCACGTGATTCGTTGGCTCGGTGCCTTGTCGCTGACCTTGTTGCCTTCTTGCGCGTGGTCCAACGTCGACAATCGACCGGTATGGAACGCGTTCGAAAGCAATCTGGTGCCGGAGAGCGGTGGCCTGTTTGCCGCGACTCTGCCATTGACGGTGCCGCTGGGCTTGGCCTCGATCGTCGTCGACACGATCATCGCGCACCCGTTGCAGGTTGTGGACGATGCCTACGACGATGCTGCTGAACTCTGGGATTCTGAGGACCTGAAGTTTGACGAGGCCTACTACACCGAGATGGGGTTCTTGCCGATCCGCGTGCTAGTGACGCCGATCGCGTTCGCCGGGTCGTTCCTCGGGCGTTCGGTGTTCGACATTCGTGCCCCGGTGGCGCCAAAGAGTGACGCCGAGCGCAAGGCCGAGCGGCAGCGGCGCGAAGAGGTGCGCCGGCAAGAGCAGCGCAAGACGTTCCTCGCCTGGCTGCAGAAGAACGGCAAGGCCGGTGGCGCGGCCCCCGTCGGCGAATGGCATGAGAGCTTGGAAGAACCGATGCGGGAGGCGCTCGCTGGTGATGCAGGGCGGCGTGCTCGCCTACACACCGGCATGCTGCGCGCGGGCTACGCGCAGGTCGGCAACTACGACGGCGAGCTCGGCTTGCGCGATGCCGACGCGGTGGTGCGCTACATGAGCGTTCGCTACTGGCCGCTTCACAAGGCGAAGCCGTCCGCTGAGGTAGTGCGCGCGCTGCTGCAGGATCCGGTTGAGTCGGTGCGCTTGCTAGCTGAGCTTCGCTTCGGCCGCTAGCGAGTGGTCGCTGCGTTCTGATGTTGGTACTGTGCCAGGCACAGTACTAACATCGCGAAGTGTTACTCCTGTGCCAGGCACAGTACTAACGATCTTGTTCGGGTTCGCTGCGGACGTAGGCGTCTTGGCCGTCGATCTCGACGTGGATGACGTTGGGGTTGCAGCAGACTGGGCAGTCTTCGACGTAGCTTTGGCGAGGGCCTGCGGACCAGTCGATGGGGACGACGATGTCTTCGCCGCAGGAGTCACAGACGTAGCTGGCTTCGTCTCGCATGTAGTGCTTCGTAATACGCAAAACGGCCCGCGATCACCATCGGTGAGCGCGGGCCGTTTTGCTTGGCGAACTTGTCGCCTTAGCGGACTGTCGCCTTATCGAGCCTTGCCTTAACGAACGAGGCGGCTGTAGCGGTAGTAGGCTTCGAGCGTCAGGGTCAGAATGGCCGTCGAGTAGACGCGGCCGCCATCTTCGCCCCAGGCGCCGATCGGGTCCCACGAACCAACGAGGTTCTTCTTGGAGCCGTCGCGGTGCTGGTTCTTGACCACTGCGGTCTCCAGCTTCTTCTGCCATTCCTTCCAGTGGTTGCCACCGTATTGGTAGAGCGCGTAGGTGGCGTAGTACCAGTAGTAGTGGTCAATGCTGCCACCCTTCTCATCCCACACCGGCGGCTTGCTGCGGAGCAGGTCGGCCGTTGCCTTCATGATCGGCTTCTCCTTCGGGTCCTGACCCATGAAGAAGCGGCAGAAGAGGCCGACCGCGCTCAGAGCTTCACCCTTCTCGATCGGGAACTTCGTGCCGTGCTCACCCGGCTTACGCGAGCTGCCTTCGCCTTGCTTCGTGTAACCGTGCTTGCCGGTCGGATCCGAAACTTGGTCAAGGAAGGTTTCGCACAGCTTGAGGGCCGACGTGTTGACATCGAGCTCGAAGAACTTGCCCGACTCGTAAGCCATGATGGCCCAGCCAGTCACCGAGATGTCGTTGTCGTTGTCGCGCGGTTGGTAGCGCCACACCGAGTACGGGTTGCGGTGCGACTCAAGGTAGTTGAGGCCCTTCTGGGCCGACTTCCTGAGCAGCTTGTAGTCCGAAAGGCCGTAGGCCTCGATCATCGCATAGGCCGCGATCGCGTGGTCGTAGATGAAGTCGTGTGACGCGTTGCCACCGAAGAGACCGTTCTCTTGCTGCTGCTTGCGCAACCAAGTGACGCCATCCTTGATGTTCTGCTTGTAGGGACCGGCGCGCATCGTGCTGCCGTCGCCGAGGAAGGCGAGCAGGGCGAGGCCGGTGATGCCAACGTCGTGGACCGCGTTGCCGGGACCGTTGCAGATCTCGGAGTCGGCTGAGTCGTGCTTCATGAAGCCGTCAGAGTCCCACTTGCCGTCTTCGTCTTGGTGGGCTGCGAGCCACTTCAGGCCAGCATCGATGGCTGCCGCGTACGACTTGCCGCCGCCCTTGCCGCCACGACCTCCACCACGACCGCCGTATTTGCCACCGGCACCGCCGCCGAGGCCAACCGCGGAGTTCCACTGGTTGGAATCGAAGGCCGATTCCTTGCTGGTGTCTTCGCTCTCATTGTCCATCGCCTCTTCGGTCTCCGTCACCGTCGTCTCGGTGACGACGACTTCTTCGGTGACTTCCTCGACCTTGGTTTCTGGTGGAGGCGGCGGGGGCGGCTCTTCGATCTGCGTGTCATCCTTGATGACCATCTCGGCCTTCAGCTTCGCCTTCGGCGGCTCTTCCGGCGGGAAGAGTGCCCAGACGAGCAGCAGGAGGACGGCGTGCAGCGCAGCTGAAAGAATCAGCCACGGAGCCTGGCGGAGACGTTCCGCCATCATGTCCTGGAAGCTCTCGTCCTGTTCCCAGGAAGGAGCCGCGTTGGACTGAACTACAATTTTGGTGGGGTCGAGCTGGACCATGCTATGGGACCTGGTTTGCGAGGCGGGATTGAGGGCAACCCTGCCGGGCGGTCAATGGGACTGTCGGTTGCGGAGACGTGATGTGCACAGCAGCCGTGCGTGGGCACACGAACGGCTACCCCCGCGGGGAGGTTCAGAGGGGGACGAGAAAGTAGAGCCAGCTTTAGCTGCGTCCGCAACTGCCAGTCGGGGGCGCGGAGCAAATGCCTGAGTGGCTGGCGGCGTTGGCGGCGGAGGTGGGCGAACGGCACACACTCGGGCTGAGGCCGAGGCGGCGATATTTGATCCGAGAGTGATCGTAAATCGCTGTCAGTTGTAGCTTAACGAATTCATAATTCGGTTCGTTGTCCATTCTTGTAGACATGGACCGTGGTGCGATCGTGGGCTCTCTGCTGCGCCTGCAGCTCAAACTCCCGGAGCACTTTTTGAGTGGCGATCGTGCGAACCAAGGCTTGGACTTCGGGGTCTTCAAAGCGCCCGTCGCTGGCCGCCTGCCATTTCATGATCTTGGCGACTTTGTAGCTCCCTCCGGGTGCTCGGACTGGTTCGGAGACGTTTCCTAGTGGGCCGGCCATGCCGAAGGCTCTGAGAGGCCCGCCCAGTGTCCGTGCGGGCAGTGGCACTCCGGCGTTCACACCGGTGCACTTGTCGGCGACTTCGCGCGCGGTCCAGTCACCGGTTCGCCAGAAGTCCGCTGCGGCCTTTGCGTTAACTTCGGCGTCTGGGCCCATGCAAATCAGGATCGCGGTGTCCGCGATCGCTTCCTTGACGAACTCCGATTGGTACTCCTTGTAGGTCGCCCGCAGCATCCGCGGCGTCAGGTAGAGGTTTGACTGCTTGCGCATGCGCTCGTAGATCGCGAACTGCTTGGCGAGCATCGTCAGCTTCTCCGTGCGCAGCTCCTGACGGTGGGTTTGCCAGGTTTCGCCGTTTCGGGCCAGTTCTTCACTGACCGCGAACTCGGTGCCAAGCTCGCGCACTCGGTCTTGTTGGTCTCGATCAAGCTCACTCTTGAGGATCGCATCGAAGCGATCCGTTGGGAAGTTGCCGAACGAGCGCGCCGACTGGGCCATTTGGTGGTCCTTCACCAGCTCGCGCAGCCTCAGGATCGTCAGGTTCCGGATCTGGTCGAGGCTCAGCCGCTTACCTTGCGCCAGTTGGCCCTGGATCTCACCGGAGGACGCCTTGAACAGCTTGCTCTGTAGGATGGAGCTGTCATTGACGCTGGCCACGACGCTGTCGACGAACAGGCGCTTGGGCGCTTTGGGCCCCGTAGCTGTAGGCCCCGTAGTTGTAGGCCTCGTCGCTGTGGGGCGCACTGGCGCAAGGGCCTGCGCCGACAGCTCCGCGCTACCGAGAACCGTCAAACCGAGAACAATGCCCAGAACCGCCGTTCGCATGGCTGTGATGATGCGGCCAAGGGCGTCATCCGGCAAGCGTGGCGACTGGCCTTCGTTGCCGCGGTTGCAATCCCGACCCGGCACCCTTCTCTTCTTCGCCCCATGAGTTCTCGTTCTGGTTCCTGCATCGTCGTCGGCGCGTCGTCCGGTATTGGTCTCGCAGTCGCCCGAAGGCTTGCGCAGGCAGGTCTGAAGGTCGCCATGCTGGCGCGTCGCGAGGGTGAGTTGCAGGCGCAAGTTGCGTTGATCAACGAGACGCTCGGGCGCGACGCGGCGTTCGCCTACGTGCACGATGTGGCCGACCTGGATGCGGCCGAAGGGCTGTTCGAGAAGATCGAGACCGACATTGGCCAAATCGACGAATTGCACTTCGTCGCCGGCGTCATGCCGGAGATCGGCCCGGACGAGTTCGATCTCGAGAAGGATCGCCAGCAGGTCAACGTCAACATGCTCGGCTGCATCGCGTGGGGCAATGCGGCGGCGCGGCGCTTCCAAGCACGCAAGGCGGGCAGCATCGTCGGGGTGTCGTCGGTGGCGCAGGATCGCGGCCGCATCGGCCGGCCGGTCTACAATGCCAGCAAGGCCGGCATGGACACCTATCTCGAAGCGCTGCGCAATCGCCTTTGGCGGCACGGCGTCTACGTCACGACCATTCGTCCCGGGTTTGTGGAGACGCCGATGACGGCGGGACTTCAGCTCAAGGGCGCGATCTCAGCCGATAAGGCGGCAGAACTGATTTTGAAGGCGCAGCGGAAGCACAAGGCCATCGTCTACGTGCCGGGCAAGTGGCGCCTGATCATGTTCGTGATTCGCTGCATTCCATCGTTTGTGTTCCGCAAGCTGTCGATCTGATTCGAAAGACAGACAGCTGCCACAGCGTTGGCCCATAGTTCGCCATGACGACCACGACCGACAATCCGCACGCCACTTCCAGCATCGCCGCCGCGTCGTTCCAAGACGAACAGGTGATGGGCTTTGGCATGTCGGTCGGTGGCCCGGCCAAGGTCGTGCGGCCGACGACCACCGAACAGCTCGCCGATGTCTTCGCGCAGATGCGCAAGGACGGTGGTTCGGTCGCGTTGCGCGGCGCCGGTTGCAGCTATGGCGATGCGTCGACCAACAAGAGTGGTCGCGTGCTCGACCTGACGGCGATGAATCGCATCCTGTCGTTTGATCCGCAAACCGGCATAGCGATGTGCGAGCCTGGCGTGACGGTGCGCGACTTGTGGCGCCGTTCGATCGCCGCTGGCTATTGGCCGCGGGTCGTCAGCGGCACGATGGCCGTGACGATGGGCGGTGCCGCCGCGATGAACATCCACGGCAAGAACAACTACGCGCTCGGTTCGTTTGGCGAAGGCGTTCGTTCGTTCGAGTTGATGACCCCTGCAGGCCAGTTGGTGCAGTGTTCGCGCGAGCACGAACCCGAACTGTTCCACGCCGCGATCAGTGGCTTTGGCATGCTCGGTTGCTTCACCAAGTTGGAGATCCAAACCAAGCGCGTCAACTCCGGCCGCTTGCGCGTCTACGGCATCGTGGCGCGCGACCTCGAGCACAACCTCGAGATCCTCGAGGACATGTGTGGCGAGGCCGACTACCTGGTGTCGTGGGTCGACCTGCACGCCAAGGGCAAGTCGCTCGGCCGCGGCCTGATGCATCGCGCCGACCAGATGAAGCCCGGCGAAGACCCCGAAGGCCTGCGCTACTTCGACCCATCGTTGCAGGATGTTCCGCCCAACCTGTTTGGTGTCGTGCCGAAGGGTTGGTTGTGGCCCGGCATGTGGTGCGCGGTGCACATGCGCCAGGTCGCGTTGGTCAACTGGTTGAAGTTCAAGGCGGGCTTCCGCGAAGAGAAGCACTCGCCGTACTTGCAGACCCACGGCGCATTCCACTTCCTGCTCGACTACGTGCCGCGTTGGCAGTGGATGACCAAGCCCGGTGGCCTGATCCAGTTCCAGCCCTTCGTGCCCAAGAACGAAGCCGCGCGCGTCCTACGCACGCTGATCGAGATGTGCCACAAAGGCGGTCACAAGCCGTATCTCGGCGTGCTGAAAAAGCACAAGCCCGATCCGTTCTTGATGACGCACGCCGTCGACGGCTACTCGATGGCGATGGACATCCCGGTCAGCAAGAACCAGCGCCGTAGAGAATCCCTGTGGCGCCTATGCCAACAGATGGCCGAAGTCGTGCTCGATGCCGGCGGCCGCTTCTACTACGCCAAGGACGCCGTGCTGCTCGAATCCTCGTTCACCCGCGTCCACGGCGAAGCAGCCACCAGCCAGTTCCGCGCCCTGAAGGACAAGTGGGACCCCGAGCGCATGCTGCAGACCGACCTCTCCCGCCGCATGGGCGTGTGAGCCACAGATTCAGTCTCTACCTGTGCGTACGGTGCCAGGACAAAAAAGCACTTCCTCGCTGGCCATCGGTGGCGGCTATCGTGGGCAAACCATGAACGTCTTCTACGCGGGAATCTCGTTGCTGTTGCTGGCAGGGCTGGGGGCGCAGTCCAAGACTCAGGCAGCATCGCTTGACGAGGCGCGTTTTGTCGAACTGCACGCATTGCTGAAGCCCGACGAGAACGTCACGTGGCGCAGGATTCCGTGGCGCATCGAACTGCTCGCCGCGCAGCGTGAAGCCGCGGCGATCAACAAACCGTTGTTCGTGTGGGCGATGGATGGGCATCCGCTCGGCTGCACTTGAAACAACGGAGTGATCGATCGTGGATCGATCTTTGCCGATGAGAACATGTTCGAGTTGTTACGCAGCGAGTTTGTTGCGGTCGCGATCGATCAGGCATACGAGCGTCGCCAGCAAGATGCAGAAGGTGATTTCTGGCGGCGCATCGTCGATCAGTCACCGCGCAAAGGAACGAAGGGCACGACGCAGGGCTTCTACATCGTGGCACCGTCGGGTGAGCTGTTGCTGTTCAACAACAACCGTCATCCCGAGAAGGTGCTTCGCCTGACGAAGCAAACGGCTCGCAAGTTTGCATCGAGCGATCGTTCGAAGACCAAGGCCGCTGCGATCGCGGCGGGCAAGGTCGACAAGCGCTACAACCCAGTTCCGCCCGAAGGTGGTCTCGTCGTTCGCGCGCGCGGCAAAGTGCTCGGCGGCTATGAACCCACTGATGATCGTTGGCGGAAGGTCATGCAGTCGGCATTGTCGCGCGACAACTTGTGGGCGACGCGTGCCGAGCACGATGCACTCGTCAAGGGGGAGTTGCCCGGTAAGCTGATGCGCCGGTTGGCTCGCTTTCATCTGGTCGACAACACGCGCGGCGAGCCGCCGATGTGGCGGGATGACGAAGTGCGCAGCCTGCAGATCGAGCGCGACGGCGATCGCATTTCTGGCACCGTGTCGCTCGCAACCAAGGACGGTGAGCGTGGCTTCGACGCGCAGATCTTCGGCTTCGTGCACGTCAAGAAGGGCCGCGTCACGCGCTTTGATTTGGTCGCCGACGGCATGTTCTGGGGCGAAGGCCCCTATACCAAGGGAGCTCCAAAAGGCCGGTTCCCATTCGCGGTGGCGTTCACCCTGGCCGACGGCAGCGATGTCGCCGACGCCATCCCACCGCAGGGTTCGCGCGGCTGGGTCGACGGCTACCTGCGTTGAGTTAGATGGCTCTAACTCTATGCAATTAAGCTTGTAACGAGCGTTCACCTGGGTCGGATTCGCCGCTGACCTTGTGGCAATCGCCGTTCCGGGCTAACCTACTCGCGTCGGCAAGTCACCAAAGTGGTGGTGCCGGGCATCGAAGCCCTCCATCCGGAACGGATTCCGGTCTCAAGTCGAGGCATGAACCAGTCGATGCCAATGCAGTTGTGCAGAGAATCGACAGTGCTGCAAAAGAACACTGCTGCGAAATGCAGTGCTCGTTGCTGCCAGGCAGACCTGCCAGGCGGAGCGAACTGTCGCCCACGGGCACAACACGTTGAACAGATTCATCAAGCGCCACACAGGCAAGCCACAGACGCGACGGGCGGCGACCAAGTAGGTCGGTCCCATGTCCAGTAAGGACGAGAGATCGCGGGCGTGCCAATAGGGCGACCACATCACCAAAGAGCAGTTGCAGTCACATCAGGTGGCCACTGCCGAGAAGAATAACTTTGAGCTTCGATTCCCTCGGACTGAACAAGTCCATCCTGCAGGGTGTGCGCGACGCCGGCTACGAAAAGCCGACCGAGATCCAAGAGCACACCATTCCCAAGATCCTCCGCGGCGAAGAACTGATTGGCCTCGGCCAAACAGGCAGCGGCAAGACCGCAGCGTTCGGCTTGCCGATGCTGCACAAACTCACCGGCGGTGAGCCAGGCCTTCGCGGCTTGATCATCGTGCCGACCCGCGAACTCTGCGTGCAAGTCGCCGAGAACCTGCGCGGCTACGCCAAGCATGCCGGCCTCAACGTTTGCACCGCATTCGGCGGCATTGACCTGTCGATTCAAGAGTCGGCGTTCAAGCGCGGCCTCGACGTGCTGGTCGCATGCCCAGGTCGTTTGATCGACCACTTAGAGCGTCGCAACATCTCGCTCGAGAAGATCGAGATGGTCGTGCTCGACGAAGCCGACCGCATGCTCGACATGGGCTTCATGCCACAGATCCGGCGCGTGTTCCTGCGCATGCCGGACGAACGTCAGAACCTGCTGTTCTCGGCGACGCTGCCCAAGGAAGTCGAGTCGCTGGTCGAAGACTTCCTGCCCGGCGCCGAGCGCGTGCAGATCGGTTCGCGCAGCCAATCGGCCAGCACGATCTCGCACCGCTTTGCTGCGGTCAACGTTGCGGACAAGCCCAACTCGCTCGAGCGCTTGCTCATGCAAGAGACCGGCAAGGTGCTGGTCTTCTGCAACAAGAAGATCGGTTGCGAGAAGCTCGGCAACATGCTGAAGCGCGCTGGTCTGCCGGCGGATTCGATCCACGGCGACAAGAGCGCTGAAGCCCGACACATGTGTCTCGGCGCGTTCTCGCGCGGCAAGACGCGCTACTTGATCGCGACCGACGTCGCCGGTCGCGGCATCGATGTCGACGATGTCGAACTGGTCGTCAACTACGACTTCCCGCTCGCCCTCGAAGACTACATTCACCGCTCGGGCCGCACCGGCCGCGCCGGCAAGACAGGCCGCGCGGTCTCGTTCGTGGCACCGTCGGAGAAGCGACTCTACGAAGCCGTCAAGGCGCACCTCGCTGGCAAGGAAGTGAAGGATCAGCCCAGTGCACCGGGCCGCGGCTACGGCATGCCCAAGGGGCGTGAAGGTGGCCGGTCGGGTGGCAAGCGTTCTGGTGGTCGGGATGGTGGTGGTCGCTCAGGTGGCGGCGGCGGCCGCCGCGCCACCGCAGGCGCGCGCTAGTTCGTTTGGCTGCATCGGCTTCGAAATCGAAGCAATGTGCTCGCCCGTCCGCTAGCCCGCCCGCCCGCTAGCCGGCAGACCGCGACGTATCGTTTCGCCGAGCATCCGGAACTCGCGCGAACGCATCGACGTCGCGCGCCACGCCAGCCCGATCGTACGCGAGGGCGCGTTGGCAATCGCAATGATGCCGAGATCGCGCGCGGGCTGTGCTTCGGTGGCGATCGACATCTCGGGTAGCAGGGTTACACCGACCCCGGCCGCGACCATCTGCACGAGCGTCGTCAAGCTGCTGGCGCGGAAGTCGCCAACTTCGCTGGCACCCGCGGTCGTGCATAGCGGCAGGGCTTGGGTGCGCAGGCAGTGCCCATCTTCGAGCAGCAGCACCTGCTCGCCAGCGAGATCCGATGATCCGGCGGCACCGCCAACACGAACCGGTCCTTGCTGAGTTCCATGGTGGTCGCGCCATTGAGATCCGCTTCGAGCGCCAGCAGCAGTAGGTCGAGCTTGCCGTCGTGCAGGCCTTCGACCAGGTCGTCGGTTTGGCCTTCGCGCAACAGCAGTCGTAGGTCGGGATGACGAGCCGCGACTTCGGCCATGGCACCGGGCAACACGTAGGGTGCCACGGTCGGGATCACGCCCAATCGCAAGGTGCTCGCGAGCGGCGATGCAAACGCATGTGCCGCCTGGGTCAGGTCGTTGAGGTCATTGAGGATGCGCCTGGCGCTGTCGATCAGGCCCGCGCCGGCGTCGGTTGGCAGCACACTGCGGCGATCCCGTTCGAACAGGCGGGTGCCCAGGGTCTGCTCCAGTTGCTGCACTTGTGCGCTCAGCGCCGGTTGCGTGATGAAGCAGCGTTCGGCTGCCACGCGGAAGTTGAGAGTGTCGGAGACCGCGACGAAGCACTCAAGCTGTCGGACCGTAGGCACGTTCATAGGCGCAGCCTATCAAGAAGATCAATTGTTGCGATTGGACGAATCAGCAGCTTTGGCCGAGAGTTCTCGCGTCGCGAATCGAACGACCCGGTTGGGTAGATGCCGCGCGCTGGAGAACGAATCATGAACAAGAACAACAAGACGATGACCGGTGCCAATGGTGCACCGGTAGCCCATGACGATTTGAGCCGCACCGTGGGGCCGCGCGGGCCGTTGCTAGCCGAGAACATCCAGCTGTTCGAGAAGTTGGCGCAGTTCAACCGCGAACGCATTCCGGAGCGCGTGGTGCACGCTCGCGGCGCGGGCGCTCATGGTGTGTTTCGCCTGACGCGTGACCTGTCGGACTACACGGTCGCGGATGTGCTGACCGGCGAAGGCAAGGAGACGGAGGTCTTCTTGCGGTTCTCGACCGTTGGCGGTGGCCAAGACTCGAGTGACTACGCGCGCGATCCACGCGGCTTCGCGGTCAAGTTCTACACCTCGCAAGGCAACTGGGACCTGGTCGGCAACAACACGCCGGTGTTCTTCTTGCGTGACGCGATCAAGTTTCCGGACTTCGTGCACAGCCAGAAGAAGAACCCGCGCAGCAACGTGCCAGATCCCGCGGCGATGTTCGAGTTCTGGGCGAGCAATCCGCAGTCGTTGCACCAGATGACCATCCTGATGTCCGACCGTGGCATTCCGGAGTCCTACCGGCACATGAACGGTTACGCGTCGCACACGTTGAGCCTGTGGAACGCGAAGAACGAGCGCACTTGGGTGAAGTGGCACTTCAAGACCGACCAAGGTGTGCGTTGCTTGAGCAACGACGAAGCGGCGAAGCGACCATCGCACGGGGCACAGCAAGATCTCGTCGATTCGATCGATCGCGGTGAGTTTCCGAGCTGGACCGTGAAGGTGCAGCTAATGACGGAGCAGGAAGCGACGCAGGCCGGGTTTGATCCGTTCGACGTCACCAAGGTGTGGCCGCACCAGGACTATCCGTTGTTGGAGGTTGGCAAGCTGACCCTCAATCGCAACGTGCAGAACTACTTCGCCGAGACCGAGCAGGCTGCATTCAGCCCTAGCAACCTGGTTCCTGGCGTTGGCGTGTCACCCGATCGCATGTTGCAGGCGCGCCTGATCGCGTATCCCGATGCGCATCGCTACCGCCTTGGCGCCAACTTCCAGCACATCCCGATCAACGCGCCGCGTTCGCAAGTGGCCAATTACCAGCGCGATGGTGCGTTTGCGGGTACTGGCTTGCCGGCCGATGCCTCGGTTTCGTTTTATCCCAACGACCGGGTGAAGGACGGTGCGCCGGCGCCGATGGCTGCCGCGGCACCGCCGGCATTGGCAACCAGTGGCGATGCGGACGTGTTCGACAATCGCGAGGAAGACAACTTCACGCAGGCCGGCAATCTGTTCCGCATCATGTCGCCCGATCAGCAGCAGCAGTTGTTCGGCAACATCGCAGGTGCGCTTGTGCACGCGACGTCATCTGTGCAAGAACGCATGTTGGCACAGTTCGAGCAGGCGGATGCGGCCTATGCAGCAGGCGTGCGCGCAGCGTTGTTGCGAAGCAGCTGATCACTGCGGGCATCGCTACCGGGCCTCGATGCTGGGCAGGCCTACGCGCCTGCCCCGGACAGGCAGCGTCGCCATGCAACTGCGGGCCTATTCAGGGTCACGCTGACACCCGGTGCGATGTAACTGGCAGAAGATCCGACCACCATCACTACGCCGTTCAGGTTCGTTGCGCACAGCTGCTCAATGCCGAACTCGAGGGCGCCAGTGATGAAGAAGCCGTTCGGCAAGTAGTAGGCGGGAATGCCCCACGCAGAACCCTGCAGCTCGACGCGCATGGCGGAGAAGTTCGGGCCGCGCGATGAGGGGCCCATCGTCAAGCTGTTCGGCAGGGCAAACAGTGGCGTCAGGGTCGCCGACGCATAGAGGCGATCGCCCTGCGACGTGCGGATGAGGAGATCGGCAGCGCCGTTGGTGCTGCTGCCAAGAATGGGAGCTTCGGTCGCATTGCCGTGCAGCAAGGCTTGCGTGCCCGTTGCCAAGTCGATGCGGCGAACCGCGAGGCTGTTGGCGCCCTGCTCGACGGCATAAGCAACGCCGAGGTCACGAACCACGGTTTGCGGATCGATGCTGCCTTCGGGGAATGGCTGGGTTGCCGATCCGGTTGCCGTCAGGTTCGTGACCGTGCCGCCGTTGGCGGACAGGCTGGCGCGGAACCAATCCATTTGGTTGGGGTCGCCGATTGCGACGGTGATGTCGCTGGCGAGAAACCCTGGCAGGATGTGCACACCGATGTATGGCTGGAAGATCGGGTCGTCGGTGATGTGCAACGTTGGCAGCACACCGCTGACATCCAGTAGGTAGAGCTCGTCGCGGATGTCGGAGTCGATGAAGAACAATCGCGTGCCATCTTCGTTGAGCAGGAGCGCTGGCGAGCCGGACTCTTCCGGCAAGTAGCCGGGGTCTTCGTACTTGCTGGGCGCAGGCGGCAGCACGGTTGCAGTGCTGGTGAGGTCCGCGGTCCACAGCCGCTGTTGTTGTTGCGGTCCATACAAGTAGACAACGCGTGAGCCATCGCCGGCCATCGTCATCTGGTCTTTCAGGATCGCGTTCGCTTGCGCTGGCGGTGAGACGTCGACGGGTGCCGTGCCGTCACCAAGTCCGCAGCGGTAGACGTGCAGTTGTTCGTCTTGGAACCAGACCACTTGGTCGCCGACCATTACCGAAGTTGGTTCGGCGATCAGAAGCGGCGCGACGAGCCGATGTGCCGTTCCGGTGCTCGCGTAGTTGCTGCCATCAAGGCGCACGATGAAGAGTCCACCGGCAAGCAGGGGCACCGCGAAGTGGCTGCCGTTTCGGGCCACGCCAATGCGATCCTCGAAGGGATCCGTATTGGCGATGCCTGGCTGCTCCAATACCACGCGAGCGGCACCGTCACCCGCGACGTGCAGGAATCCCCAGTGCGCGCCGCCAGCTCGCCGGTAGCGAAACAGGCGGCCGCCGTTTGGCAGTGCCACACGCACCATGCCGTTGCGCGTGACTCTGCGGCTTCGGCTTGCATCGGACTCTTGCCCCACATACCGCCCGGTGATCTCGATCGGCAGCAGCTCGATGTTTTGGATCACGACCGAATCCGGGGCGTTCGGGTTGCTTTCGGGTACCGACACGATCGTCAGCGAAGACGTGGTGCCTTCCGCGAGCGTGATGGTCTGTGCCGCGACGGGCGCGCACATCAGCAAGACAGAAGACAGTAGTGGACGGATCATGGCGTTTGGAATGATAGCAGCAGTGGCGGGGCGTGGCGGCGCGTGGCGTGGTTGCGGCGGGCGTCGAGATCAGTTCTCGACGGTCTTGCTGTCGACGTTGCTGAACTCCCAGATGTTCTGGGAGCCGACCAGGGCTTGGCTGGTCACTTCGAGCCCAAGGAAGATCGGGTTGTTTGGCGTTGTGTAGGTCGTTTGGAACACTCCGCCAAACGTTACGCCGCCGGCGAGCAAGAACGGTTGGCCGCCCATCAGCCACGCACCGCCGAATTGCGGGATCGGAACGAAGCGGGTGTTGGGCGTCCAGTCCATGAAGATGAACGCCGCCATGCCAGTGGGCGCGAAGACTTCCCACGTCTTGGTTTGGCCAAGCCGCAGGTTGCCCATGTCCATCATCTTCGTGGTTGGGGTCGCTGCGTCGATACGCAGAATGGGGGCCGCTGCCGTGCCGATGTTGGTGACATCGAGGAACGCGTGCTGGCCTTGCCAGAGGTTCAGGTTCAGCACATTGCTGACGACCGGGATGATGGTTCCATCGAGATAGAACTGGTTGGCGGTGCCCTGCACGTCTTCGACCTTGCCACGAATCGTGGTTTGGGCGGTGGCAGCGGCGGAGAGAATGCAGACGGCAGTCAGAACGGGAAGGAATCGCATTGCTAGGTACCTCGTAGGGTGGGGTTGAACATCCTTCCCAAGGCAACAGGTGTGCCAAACCCATCTGCGGCCGGAAGTGCGCGGATTCCGGACACGGTCGCGTCGATCTGTTCGCGATTGCGACGGTATGTGCGGGCTAGTCGTTGAGGCCGTGCCGCTTCAACTTGTCGTAGAGCGCCGTGCGGCTGATGCCGAGGGCTTTGGCGGCTTTGGTCTTGTCACCGCGATTGCGGGCCATGGCCACTGCAATCGCCCGCTTCTCCGCTTCCTTGAGCGTCGTGACTTCCCCATCTAGAGGGCCTTCGTCAATGGACCCAGCCTTGCTCGTCGGTTGCGATCCAACTGGCAGTTGCAGGTCGACGATCTCATCGCCTTCGCACAGCAGGCTGGCCCTGGCAAGGATGTGGTCGAGTTCGCGCACGTTGCCGGGCCACGGATAGGCCGTCAGTGTTGCAGCGGCGGCCTTCGACAGCCGCAGCTTGGTGCCCGCATGCTGCGAGTGGTGGGCGAGGAAATGCTCGGCAAGCAAGAGGATATCCCCATCGCGATCGCGCAGCGCAGGAACCTGCAGCTCGACGGCCGCGAGGCGGAAGAACAAGTCTTCGCGGAACTCGCCACTTTGGATCTGTTCGCGCAAGTTCTTGTGCGTGGCCGACACCATGCGCAAGTCCAGCTGGATGGTCTCCTGTCCGCCGACGCGGCGAATCGTCTGTTCTTGCAGCGCCCGCAGCAGTTTCACTTGCAAGGCCTTGGGCATGTCGCCGACTTCGTCGAGGAACAACGTGCCACCGTTGGCCAGCTCAAGCAGTCCGGGTCGGTCGCGGTCCGCGCCAGTGAACGCGCCTTCGACGTGACCAAACAGCTCGCGTTCCATCAGTTCGGCAGGCAAAGCGGAGCAGTTCTCGGCGACGAACGGACCCTTGGCGCGGTTGCCCCGGTCGTGCAGCGCGCGTGCCACCAGCTCTTTGCCAGTGCCGGTCTCGCCCTGAATCAACACCGACAGGCCGGTGCTGGCGAGCTTGTCGATCTCCGCACGAAGTTCGCGCATCGCGGTGCTGTTGCCCAGCATGCGCGCTCGCGTTCGCTTGGCGGTTCGCGTCGCGACCACCAATGCTTGCTTACTGTGGGAGAGTTCGGTGCGCATCGCCTCCTCGCGAATCATGCGGTCGACGGCGATCGCAGCTTGGTCGGCCAAGATCTCGAGCGACTCCTTGTCGTGTTCGGAGAAGACTCCAGCGCGTCCCGGGTGCTCCACATAGATGGCGCCCTTGGTGCCGCCGGCGCTGTGGAACGGCGCGCAAATCGCGGAGCGCACGCGCAGGTTGCGCACCGATTGGATCGCTTGCAGCTCTTCGTTCGCGAGCACGTCGACCCCAGTCAGGGTGCGCTGCTCTTGAATCGACTGGTTCGCGAGCGAACGGCTAAACGCTTGGATCTGCGATGCTGCCTGGCCACTTTGAAACTCTCGTTGCACGCCGTCGCTGCGCATGACCAGCAAGTAGCCATTGCGGCCACCGCTAAGCGTCACGGCCGCGTCCAGCAACGCGTTCATGGCTTGGTCCAGTTCGACTGCCTGGGCCAGCTTGCGATTGACCGCCAGGAAGGTTCGGAACAGTTCGCGGGTGGGGTGTTGGGCACCGCCTTGGGACATCTCGGTATCGTCGCCGGGAGTCTGCTTCGCCGCCAACTCATCTTGAATGAGTGCGAATTCCTTCTGTAGGCGCGGCGTGTCGGGTGTGCCAACCAAGGCCAATGCCGACTCGGCGCCAGCGAGGTCGGCCGCGCGCACATGGGCTCGTGCCAACATCAGCAATGCGAGGCGGGCCGTGCTCGTGTCGCCCAACTGCAGCAAGCGCGTGGCGGCATCTGTCAGGGTCGTGCGAGCGGTTTCGATGTCGTTGCGCGCCAGGGCTGCAATGCCGAGGTTGGCCTTGGCAATGGCTGCAAGGCCTTGATCCCCGAGATGCTCGAACAATGCCTGGGCTTCCCGGAATCGGCTCGCGGCTTCGCCATGGGCGCCGGCGTCCTTTGCAACGACGCCGAGATTGAGTTGGCTGCTGGCGGCATGGCGAAGATGTCCGATGCGTTGCGCAAGTTGCTCTGCACGTTCGAAGTGCTGTCGAGCGGTGTCGAGGTTGCCCTGTTTGCGTTCGAGGTGGCCGTAGGTTGTGTGGAGGGAGGCACCGGCATACGGCTCCTGGTCACAGTCGAGGTTGGCGAGGCTGCTGCGGATCAGATCCTCGCAATCGGACAGTCGTCCAGATTGCTCTAGTAGCGCCGCGGCTACGAGTTGATCGGCAAGGCCGTGATCGCATTGGGCCAAGAGTTCGTCTGCCCGTTGGTGGTCACCAGTCGCAAGGGCGAGTTTGGCGGCGACGCGGCGATGCCTTGGGTTGTTGTGGTCGGGAGCGAGTGCGAGTGCCTGAGCGGCGAGCGCATATTGGCCCGTGTCCACCAAGGCTTGGGCCCGGTGGATTGGCAAGTGTGGGCACAGCGGCAACGCCCGTGCGGCTTCGCCGGCATCGAGCAGGCCTTCGACCAACGCGACCCGAGCGTCCGGTTCTTCATGCTCGGATGCGCTGCGCCACAGCGATCGTGCCCGTTCGATCATGCCGTGCCTGGTTGCGTGTCGAATGCGTGTCGCGAGTGGTTGCTGTTGGTCGTCTTCGTTGGCAGTGATTGGTGCACCGAGGCGGCCGCTGAGTGCTGCGGGCCAAACCCAACGGGTTCCGGCCGGCAGCAGTAGGCCAAGGTCAACCAGGGTTCGCAGCGCATCGCCGATACCGCCGGTGGTATCGCTTTGGGTGAGCAGCCACTCGGTCGCTTGCTGCAGCGCGAGCCCTTGCAACCCGAGCGTGGTTTCGAGATGAGGCGCGAGTCGATTGCTGGTCAGCTTCGGCAAGTGCACGGTTGCACCTGCAATGCCGTCGCGACGAACGGTCGAGTCTTGTTCGCCATCGTGAATCGCAGACACGCCCGGCAAGCTGACCGCGAACTGCATGGCGATTGCGCGCCGATCCCGAGCATCGCCGCCAGTGATGCGGATGTCGTGGTCTGCGTCCGCGACCGCTGCGACCTGGTCTGCGAACAAGCGGACCGGATCGGGTGCCAAGACCGCGAACGATGGCCGACCCGTGCCGTTGCCGCACAATGCGTCGAGTGCCGAGTCGGCGTCGGGAAATCGATTGCACGGTTGGCGGGCCACGCAGCCGCGTGCGAAGTTGCTGAATGCAGTTGGCAGTTCGCCTGGGTCGAACCGGCATGCTGCGAAGAAGTCCTTCGCAGGAAAGTCGCGAGCGAACTCGCTGATCTGCATTCGGTCCTTGGGGAGCAACGCGTGCACGACCATCGCGCCGATCGAAAACAGGTCCGCACGTTGGTCTGGCACGGTTCCGAACAGGACTTCGGGCGCGGCAAAGAATGGCGTGCCGCCAAGCGATTGGGATCCGGCTCGCACCGCCAGACCGAAGTCGAGCAAGTGCAGTTGCCCGGCGGAATCGAGCACCAGGTTGCTCGGCTTGAGGTCCAAGTGCAGCACGCCACGCAAGTGCACGAACGCGATCACTTCGAGCAGTTGTTGCAGCACCGGGCGCAGCGCTTCTGGCGTGCGCGGTAGCGAGGTCAGCACATCGCCTTCGACGTGATCCCGTATCAGGAAGGCCCGGCCATCGGCTAGACGGCCAGCTTCGTGCATCCTTGGAATCGCCGGATGAAGTACCGAGGCGGCGATCGAGGCTTCGGCAGGGTGTTCGCCGATTGGCAGAACCTTGACGATCAGGTCGGCGCCGGTGGCGTCCCGGGCGCGCAGCGTTCGACCTTGGCCGCCGCGGTACTCGTCGACCAGCTCCAGCGAGCGCGACAACTGTGCCAGTAGCGATTCGGCCGACTCCATCAATCTTCGCGAACCCGGACCCTGGTGGCGGAGATCAGGGCCGAGCCGACCACCGTGCCGCGGATCCAGATGCGATCTGTGCCTGGTTGGATTTGTGCCAAGGTGATCGACGAGTTGGAGCCGCCTTGGTTCTCGCGGCGCTCAATCATGGTTGTGTTGCTTACCAGCACTTCAGCTTGGTTGACCGATACGCCATTGATCAGGATGAGGTCGTTGTTGCGCGGAACGACCACGATCACTTGGTTCGCCAAGTCCACGGATTGTACTCGCGCTTCCCACTCAGGGTGAATCGCCGTGTTGCTACCGCTCAGAAGTTCTACCTCACGGGCGATGTATTGTGGGTTGCCATTGCTCGGTGACTGGCTGAGTGACTTGCTGAGCCACTTGACCTTGACCGACTGCCCCGCCATCAGAGTGGCGAAGCTGGCCTGTGTGCTGCTAGACAGCTCGATGATGGCATTCGCGGCGCGAATGATGGCGGTTTCGGGCGTCGCCAATTGCACCTGATTGCCGTTCTGTCGCGTCGCCATCACCTGCATCGTAAAGCTGGACGTCGCCGCATCGATCGACAAGATCGTTCCGATCAGGCGCACCTCGTTGCTGCCTGAAGATCGCCTGATGCGGGTTGCTTCAATACGGCCGTTGCGATCTAGATCACCGGTTGCGACCAGGTCATCATCGATCGATAGCGCCGCTACGAAGGCTGCTTGCGAGGCATAGGGTGTTGCCGTTTCGTCCTCGAAGATGCAGGCCGGGGAGGTGCCGAGTTCGATGGTCGCATCGCCGATGGTTGCGGCGGTTGCGGCAATCGCGTTCTGGTTGGAAACGGGGAAGCGCAACTCGCCGAGCTGCACGTTCGCTCCGTCGAGGCGACCGGTCATGGTGGGGGTCCAGATGAGAGATCCTGGCTGGCCACCCAGTAGCACCGAACTCAGCGGTGCCGAGTCATGTCCAACGACGAGCCAACTAGCCGACTGCTGGTCGTGTTGCAGGCCTTCGGAAATTGGAATGCGGACGTCGATCGGGCTCGTTACTGACTGCGATGTGCCGTCGGGCGAAATCACGATGCCGCTGTTCGGCACCAGGATCAGGTGCAGTGCGATGTAGTTGCCGCTTGGCGTCGGGTTGAGGCGCAGTCCGAAGGGCTCGCCGGTGGGGTCGCCGACAGTCAGAACGGTGCTGGCTGGCAGAAGATTGTCGGTTTGCTGACCGGCCGGACCTTCGAGCGTGGCACCCGCGAGCTGGAACTGCACGAGCGCGTCCGAGCCCGCGCGAGTTTCGACTACCACAAGCACTTCGGCCGGCGCGTTGGGGGCTGCGGATGCATTCGAAGTGCTTGAACCACCGCTGCAAGCGGCGAGCGAAAGCGAAATGAGAACGCCAGGTAGAGAGAGTTTGCGCATGACAGGGGACCGGTAGGCAACGTCCGTGCCGGATCTGGCCTGGGTGGGATGTGCTCGGGATTGCTACGCGGCTGTCAGGATTGCGGGCGACTGATCCTCCGATCGCGCGCCCGGGACGGCTTGTGGCTATGGCATGATGGCGCCGCTGTCATGCGAACCCATCTTGGTGTGCTGTTGCTGTTGCTCGCGGTTGTCGTCACGGTTGTGGTTTGCATCGCGGTGTTCGCGTGGCAGGGGGAACCCCGCGGCTCGCAGGCGTCGTCGGACGTCATGCCGCAAACGCTCGGTGGTCGGCCGCAGGGCCATGTCTATACAAGTGCTGTCGAAGAGCCCGCCGACGTCAATCCACTGACCGCGCAGGGTGCTGTTGCGCAGAGTCTGGTGCTCGGAGTCACTCACGATTCCTTGTTGGATCGCGACGCACGGACCGGTGCGTTACGCAACGCGCTGGCTGCGAGCCACGAAGTTGCCGCCGATGGACTGAGCTGCATCTTCGAACTGCGGGATGGGCTGGTGTTCAGCGACGGGACGCCCGTGACCATGCGGGATGTCATGTTCGCATGGGAGCTGGCGAAGGCTGGTCACTTGCCGCTCGGGTTTGTGGGCGCCGCGTTCGCGCGGGTGCGAGCCGTCGACGTGGTGGCCGAACGGCGCTTGCGAGTACACTTCCGTAAGCGCTACTTCGCCAACGTAGCCGCAGTCGGAGAAGGCTGGCTGGTTGCTAGCCGCACGTTCTTTGAGGACCGGGTTGCTCGCCGCCTGGTCAGCGACGAAGCGATGCCGGCGATCGAATCGCCGCGATTCGCCCAACTTCTGGATCAAGTGAACCTCGAGTCGGGACCTGGCACGGGGCCTTATGAACTGCACAACGATGATCGTGGTGCCAGCAACTGGCGTCGCCGTCAGAGTCTGCTGCTGGTTCGCAACGAGTCGAGTTGGCGCCGACAGGTTCGTCCCGGCACTTGGAACTTCCGTGCGATGAGGTTGTTGTTTCGCGACCAGGCCGGCGCTCGCAACGCGCTTCTACGCGGCGAAGTCGATTGGTATTCCGGTTCGGACCTCGATGCGTTGCTTGCCGCGCACGAGTCGTTGGCCGAGCAATGCGACAAGCACGTCTACGACTACCCGCAGTTGGGTGTGTATCGAGTCGTCTGGAACTGCCGGCGGGCGCCGTTCGATGACGTTCGGGTGCGCCAGGCGTTGTCGATGCTCGTGCCTCGCCAAGATATCGTTGCGATGCTTGGTGGCGGTGCGCAAGCCGCCGTTGCCCACGCTAAGCCTGGTTCGCCGTCCTATCCGGTTGAGGCTGCGGCTGAGTTCGACCCGGTAGCCGCACGCCAGTTGTTGCGCATTGCTGGCTTCGACCCCGACAAGGGCAAGCCACTGCGCATGACTCTGCTGGCGTTGCAAGGCAGCGAATCGTTGCGGCGAATCACAGAACTGCTGCGCAATTCGCTTCACGCTGCCGGAGTGGCTCTAGACGTGCGACCGCGAGAACTGACCGGCTTTGTCACCGAACAGAAGCGCGGCGAATGGCACGGGGCTCTCGTGCTGCA